>JAFRLX010000139.1 GCA_017430965.1 Clostridia bacterium
CAAATCCTTATTTGTAGTGAATAGTGAATAATGAATGGTGAATAATTGAGGGAGGGACACCCTCACCCGATTGTAAAAGAACGCGTTGCTCTTTTGTTTGATAGTTTTTATTGAAACTACGCCATTTTCTCCCCTTAGGGGAGATGTCGGCAGAGCCGACAGAGGGGATATAAAATCAAGTGCGAATGTGTCGCTCTTAACTATTCATTATTCATTATTAATTATTCATTTAATAAGGATTTGCGCGCTCAAAGAGCGCGACAAATCCCTATATGTATAATATACAGAGGTGTGAGAATATGAAGATTTTATTTGCAACAGGCGGCACGGCGGGTCACATTAACCCCGCTCTTGCTGCGGCAGGTTACATCAGAGAGCATCATCCGGAGGCGGAGATACTCTTTGTCGGGACTGCCGAAAAAATGGAAGCAAGGCTGGTTCCTGCGGCGGGTTTTGATTTCAAAACCATTGAAATAACAGGCTTTAAAAGAAGCTTGAATTTGGCAGGCATCAAGCATAACATAAAAACCGTTTACTTAACGCTGCGTTCTTCTTCGGAAGCGAAAAAAATCCTCAAAGAGTTTGCGCCGGATGTGGCAGTCGGCTTCGGCGGCTATGTCAGCGGTCCGGTCATTCGCATGGCGGCAAAGCTCGGTATTCCTACTGCCATTCACGAGCAAAACGCTTTCCCCGGCATTACCAACAAGACACTTGCCAAGCGCTGTGATGTGGTGATGCTCACCAATGAGGATGCCAAGAAGAATATGGAAATCAAGGGCAAGTGCGAAATCACCGGCTTGCCGGTGCGCAGTGAAATTTTGCGTGCTGACCGCGCAAAAGCCAGAGAAGAATTGGGGCTTGACAGCAGACCGCTGATTCTCTCCACCGGCGGCAGCCTCGGCGCAGATGCGATTAACGAAGCTGTGGAAGGTTTGATTGCGGCACACCATAAGCAAGCGATTTACTACCACATTCACGCTGTCGGGCAATACGGTGCCTTTGTGTATGACAAACTCAAAGAGGACGGCGTAGACCTTGAAACGGAACCGCACATTATGGTGCGCGATTATATTGATGATATGGACAGGTGCCTGGCTGCGGCGGATTTGGTAATCGGCAGAGCCGGCGCAAGCTCATTGAGTGAAATTCAAGCTGTCGGGAAGGCCTCTATCCTGGTGCCGAGCCCGTATGTTGCGGAAAATCACCAATATCACAACGCAATGGCGCTGGTCAACAGAGGCGCCGCGGAAATCATTGAACAAAAAGATTTGACTGCCGAAGTGTTAATAGAAAAAGTGGACGCTTTAATGGCAGATAAAGAAAAGCTGCTTACATTGGGTGAAAATGCAAAGAAAATGGCAATTTTGAATGCAAATGAGAAAATTGCCCAAATGATTCTTTCATTGGTGAAATAGGAATGGCAAAGAAGAAAGTACAGCGCTGGCGCTCACGACCTGCCGGCAAAAAAGTGAATCCTTATGCCTCTGATGCTCACCCGCACGAAGATGTTTACCGCATAAAGGCGCCGGAAAAGAAGCAAAAGAAAGAGCCTTCCGCCTTGGAACAGCAGTACGAGGAAGAAAAGCAAAAGCAAAACCGTTCCGCGCCTGCAAAAAGGAAAAAGAAAAAATACCGCTCCGCTCCCGCTTCCAAGGAAAAAGCGCTTTCTTACACCTCTTACAGTGATAAGGAAAACATGCGCATCGAAAGAGCAAAGCGCAGAAAGCGCAACAATGTGGTGCTCAGAGCGACGATTGCTTCCGGTGTTTTGGTTATCGGTGTTGTATTAAGCATCTTTATTTTCTTCAAAGTCGGGGAAATTAAAGTCAGCGGCAACAAAAAATATACGGCGGTGCAAGTCATTGATGCCTCCGGTGTAGAGCTGGGTGACAACCTGTTTGCACCCACGGCTTTAACCGTGCAGCACAAATTGGACAAGCAGCTGCCTTATATAAAAAGTGTAACCTTAAAGCATGAGCTGCCGGACACTCTGATTATTTGCGTGAAGGAATCAACCGCCCAGTTTTCGTTTAAAGTCGACGACAAGAAGGCGACACAGTACATCTTAACGGATGCGGAGCTGAAGCTGCTTGAATCGGTGAAATCGCCGCCCAAGGGCGCCGCGATTGTGGAAGGTGTCGGCATTGCGGAAACGAACTTCGGCAAAAAAGCGAAGTTTGAAGAAGAGGAAAAGGGACAACTCGTGCAAACCATTAAGTCTGTGTTCAGCGAAAACGGTTTGGAAAATGTGACATTGATTGATGTCAAAAACATCATCGACATGAAAGTGGTTTATGATGATGCCATTACCATTCAAATAGGGCAGGCAACGGCATTAGACTATAAATGCAAGCTTGCGGCAAAGGCGATTGAGGATGCGCTCAAAGAGAATAAAAAGGCAAAAGGAACGGTGAATGTCAAGCAGGCAAACGAGACCAAACAGGCGTATTTTAACCCGAAATCGTAACCTAATTGTAACCTTTATTTTTGCCAAATGCTTGATTATAAAGCGTGTTTATGGTATATTTCTATTATAAGTAACTATGTCTAAAGCTATATTCGCTTTAGCAAAATAGTGTATTGGAGGAAGAAAAAATGGCTTTTGAACTTGATAATGATATTATTGCCGGCGAGCAGATAAGAGTAATCGGTGTCGGTGGCGGCGGCGGTAACGCTGTCAATCGAATGATTAAAAGCAACCTTTTGGGTGTAGAATTTATTGCGATTAACACAGACCGTACCGCTCTTGCAAATTCGCAGGCTACATATAAACTCCAAATCGGAGATAAGATTTCGAGAGGTAACGGCGCTGGTGCAAAGCCTGAAATCGGTCAAAGAGCTGCTGAAGAAAGCAGAACCGATATTGAGGAAGCTTTGCAGGGTACCGATATGCTGTTCATCACCGCAGGTATGGGCGGCGGCACCGGCACAGGCGCAGCTCCCATCGTGGCACAAATTGCCAAGGACCTCGGCATTCTCACTGTTGCGATTGTAACCAAACCCTTTGGCTTTGAAGGCAAGAGAAGAATGGAACAGGCATTGGCAGGTATTGAAGAGCTCAAAAAGAGCGTTGACTGCATTATGGTCATTCCGAATGACCGCTTAAAAGAAGTCACCGAAGAAAAAATCACACTTCTCAATGCATTCAACATTGCCGATGATGTATTGCGCCAGGGTGTGCAGTCCATCTCCGATTTGATTAAAGTTCCCGGTTTAGTAAACCTCGACTTTGCCGATGTTACCGCTGTTATGCGCGGTGCAGGCTATGCACACATGGGCGTTGGCAGAGCAAAGGGTAAGGATAAGGCAGAGGCGGCTGCGAAGGCAGCTGTTACCAGTCCGCTGCTTGAAACCACGATTGACGGTGCTACCGGCGTGATTATCAACATCACCGCTTCTCCCGATATCGGTTTGGATGAAGTGGATAACGCTTCTCAGATGATTGCGAATGCGGCTCATCCCGATGCCAACATTATTTGGGGTGCCTGCTTCGATGATTCTCTTGAAGATGAAATCATTATCACTGTGGTAGCAACCGGTTTCGGCTTTGATGAAAACGGCGAGTTCAAAGCACCGGCGAAGCCTCACTCATCATCCAAAAAGGATACCGGCTTCGGCTTCGGCGATGATGACGATATCTTTGCAAAACCCTCCAAGAAAGAGAGTAGCAGCAGTAGCAGCAGCAGCGGCGAATTTCTTGACATGATGGACCTGTGGGGTTCCAAATAAGTTTTAGCATTTAAAAAAACTGTCTCAACAACATGTTGAGACAGTTTTTTGATTGGCAAATACATTTGTCCGTTTACCCTTTTTTTGTTATTCTCCAAACAAAACCGAAGCGGCGTTTTCTTTGCTCAGGGTATCAAAGTGCTGCAGCTCAATCGTGCTGCTGCCCTCGGGGTCATCATTTTCGCAAATCAGTTTCCCTTCGGCGCTTGCCCGGTAAATGTCATATTCATCCGGCACTTCGTTATCTTCATAGACAGTCAGGGTACCGTCGCCATTGTCTTTGAAACTGCCGTAAAAGACAGCATCCGGTTGGTTGTCTTCATTGGCGATGTTATTTCTGCGGTAGTGGTTGACCGTAACGGACCCATCCTTCCCGAATTGGAACACGAGCACCTTATTGGCAGCATTCTTGTACCAGTAGCCGGAATAAATGAACGAGGTATCAATGCTTTTTGCTTTGGCCGTTTCGCTTTTCTTGGTGGTCGCGGTTGTTGTTTCTTTTTGGGTTTGCGCCGCGGTTGTTGTTGTGGCAGCTTTTTTTGTGGTGGTCGGGTCGCTTTTATCCTTTGAGCAGGCAGCGAAGCCGAGCAGTACCACCATTGCCAATAAAACTGTGCATAGTCTTTTCATGTGCATCACCTTTTTTGTATCCTTTATCGTTTCTATCCTTTTATAGTCTTTCTCTAATAGAGCTTTTTATCAGCTCCAGATTTTCTTCATCATTTTGCATTTGCCCGCTTTCAAGCAGCAGCAGCGCGCCGTAAATGAGGGAACGGATTTCATAAACGCGCTTTTGTTTCCCCTCTTCACTATATTGCTCGACAAGGGTAATGAGTGTGCTGTCGATTTCCTGCCTGGCTTGCATTTGTGCTTGGTCCATTTGGCGGGGGTTGAGCAAGAGGATGGAACGGAAGTTCGGGTTGGCAATCCAGAACTTGATGTACGCGGCAGCCAATTCCTCAATTTGCTTTGCCTTATCGTGTTCAAAAATTTTAATGACCTGCGCTTCCAGCATTTTCCACCTTCCGCCGATGTACTTGATGATTTCGAGCACAAATTCATCTTTATTTTTAAAGTGCTTATAGGGCGCCGCGCAGGAAACGCCACAGGCGGCGGCAACCCGCCGCAGCGAGAATTCCGCCAGCCCGTGCTTTTCAATTTCTTGGATACCTGCTACGAGCAGGTGTTCTCTTGTTTTGTCATATACTTTATCCATGGTGCCACCTCATTAACAGTGTACCATAAACAGTTGCGTTGTTCAACCTAAAAAGCAACAGTGGAAACAACATAGGCACCATAGCAGGTGAGCATCACACCGCCCTGCACGCGGCTGAATTTCCCTCTGAAAATGGTGGGTATCACCGCAATGGCAATGGTCAGCAGGCAGACACTCATATCCACCGCCACCGCCTGCACCGGTACCGCCAGGCTTCCGCTGCCATTTACGGCAGAGCTGAGGGCACACAGCGGCAGAATCAAGGTTAAATCAATAATATTGGCACCGATAATGTTGCCTACGGAGATGGCGCTTTCCTTCTTGCGCAGGGCGCTGATAGCGGTAATCAGCTCCGGCAGGGAAGTGCCTAAAGCAAAGGCAATCACGCTGATAACTCTCTGCTCAATGCCGAAGCGCAGCGCAAGTTCGCTGCCGCTGTCAACCAGAGCCTGGGCACCGATAACAATGCCTGCAGCACCGAGAAGGAAGAAAATAACGCTTTTTACAACTTGCTTTTTGCTATACTCCGGTTGTGCAACCGAGACCTTTTGTTGCTCGCGCTGAGCTTGAATGCCGCTTTTTGCATGGCGAATGTTTTGTGCAAAGAAAGTGATGCACAGAATTGCCAGCACAACAATGCCGAGTGTGGCAAGAGAGTAATAGTCTCCTTCGCTTTGGGCAGCGTTCATGTGAAAGCGCGGGGTGAAAATGCAGCTGAGAATCAACACGGCCGCGGACAAAAAGAGCAAAATGCCCTTGGGAGTGAAATCTTTTTTATCCACCATAATGGGCATGCCTACCAGCAGAACGCCCATCACTAAAGCGGTGTTTGCCGTGACAGAGCCGATGGCATTGCCGGCGGCAATATCGACATTTCCCTTCGCCACCGCAGAGACACTGACAATGATTTCCGGCAGTGTGGTTGCGATGGATACAATGGTGGCGCCTACAATCAAAGGCGGTATCTTTAATGCACCTGCAATGCAGCTTGCAGCATCCACAAAAACATCGCCGCCCTTGATAATGAGAATCAAGCCGATGATGAAAACAATGGCAATTGCCCAAACAGGTAAAGCTGTAATCCATAAAGTCAGTGACATTTTTCTACCTCCTTTTCAGATTGTTTTGACATGTTTTTTACTTTCGCCTGATTATATCACAAGTTCACTTGACTGTCAAGCATTTTTGAAAGGATTTTTTGAGAATAGAATGTGGCGCGCAGAGCAAAAAATGTGTTTTGCTCTGCAGTTCACAGTTATGAGTTTTAGTTAGAGTTAAAGGAGGATGATTCCTCGCCGTGCGGAGAAATGTCGGCAAACCCTGTCAGGGTGTTCCGCCCACACCGAAAGTTGTCAAGTTTTTTGGACACATAGAAGAGTGAAAAATTCATTTGGAATCATATATCCGATACCTGAATGAAGTCTGTCGGAATTGTAGTAGAGTTCTATATAACTCGCTATCGTTCTTGATGCTTCTTCAAATGTGAGATGTCGGATATCCGACATCTCACATTTGAGTGTTTTCCAAAAACTCTCAATCGGCTGATTGTCGCTCGGTGTCCCCGGTCTTGACATGCTCTTTCTAAAACCGGCTTCTTCCACTAATTCTTTTGTTTTCTTTGCAGTAAACTGACAACCTCTATCACTATGATATACTGCTCCCTCCGGTCGATTCGGATTTCTTCCGACTGCCATTTTGAATGCATCTTGAACAAGCTGCTGTCTTTGACTTTTTGATATGCTCCAACCAACAACCCTTCTTGTCGCCACGTCAATAATGGCACAAACATACACCTTTGCTCTGTAGCAGATAAACTCACTAATATCCGAGCACCAAAGATAATTGGGCAGTTTGATTTCAAACTTGTTTTTAATCAGGTTTTCCTCAATGTACTGCTGTTTAGTCGGCTTTGCCATGTTTTTCTTCCGTGGTCTGCCGGACTTCGCAACAAGCCCGTTTTCTTTCAGTATTCTTGATATTTTGTGTTGACTAATGGCGCATTTGTCCTTTAGCTCATGATATATGCGAATTCGACCGTAATTACCCTTATGATATTCAAAACAGTTAATTACTGCTTTTTCTATCTCTTTTTCTTCACTTTCAAGTGTCACTCTTTTGTAGTAGTAATCACTTCTAGATACACCTAAAAAAGCACACACCTTGCCAACAGAGTATTCTTTTGCCATTGTTTTGGCAAA
>JAFRLX010000140.1 GCA_017430965.1 Clostridia bacterium
CAGCGTGTAGAAAAACTTGTTTTTCTACACGCTGACAGATGTTGAAAGAGTGAGATGAAATTTGCCAATCTCTGCGCTGAGTCGTATGTGATACGACAAGCAGAGATTGGCAAAAACGCAAAATCGCCGTATTTACGGCGATTTCGTAATATTATGCTTTAAATTACTTATCTATAAAGAATGATTTAATACAATTTAAAAATAAAATGGTATTATAAGAATAATAAATAGTCGCGTGGTTTCAGCCACTTTTTCGACAGTCTGAAAAAAGCTGCAAAGCAGCTTTTTTAATCAATCAAGCACACGGCAAGTGCGCTAATCCCTTCTCCCTTTCCGGTAAAGCCGAGACCTTCCTCGGTGGTTGCTTTTACACTCACACAAGTGATTTCAACGCCAAGTGCCTTAGCTATATTTTCCCGCATTTTATCGATATAAGGGCTCATTTTCGGCTTTTGCGCAATAATGGTGGCATCGATATTGAGCACGGAAAACCCGGCTGAATGCAGCAACTTCCCCACCTCTTTGAGCAGCAACAAACTGTCTGCCCCTTTATAGCGCTCATCGGTATCGGGAAAATGTTTGCCGATATCCCCCAATGCCGCAGCGCCTAAAAGCGCATCGCTGACAGCGTGCAAAAGCACATCGGCATCGGAATGCCCCAGCAATCCCTTTTCATAATCAATCTTCACACCGCCGATGATTAAATCTCTGCCTTGCGTGAGCCTGTGTACATCATAGCCTTGTCCGATTCTCATAGTTTCACCTTTCTAAAAATGAGCCGAGAATACTCTCGGCTCATTTGTAATTGTTTATTCTGTTGCTGCAGCGGTGGTTTCTTCAGCAGCCTGTTCCTCTGCGGCAGCGGTTGTATCTTCAATGGTCGTGGTTGTGGATTTCTGTTGAGATTTATAATCCTGCACTTCCTTAATCTTGTTCCAACCAAAATTAGCCTTTTCGGCATCAAGCTTATCAAGCGTATCGGAGACAGAGTCCTCTGCGTGATTTGTAGCCATATCGGTCGGCACCTGTGTTTTCCAATACACGCCGTTGTTCTTGACAAAATACATCAAGTGGTAGCCGTAGGTTGTTTTGACAATGCCGGTATCACCCGTTTTTCTGCTGCTGTCAAAGCACCAAGCATCAAAAGTGTCCACCATTTGACCCGGTGTTACGCTTTCATAAAGACCACCGTTTTCCTTGGAACCGGTATCACCGGTTTCTTCCGTTGCCAAAGAAGCGAAATAGTCTTCTGTGGGCTTTTTCTTCCATTTCTCATAAATGGTATTAATCTTATCCTTTGCCTCTTTCCAAGAGCTGTCATCTTCTGTATCAGAGGGCTGAATTAAGATATGGCGCACTGCTACGGTGCTGAAATTCTTAGCGGTTTCTTCAATTTTTACAATATCAAACTGGAAAGATTTTGTCTCATAGTCAGCAGAATAAATCATATTGACTTGTCCTTCTTCGCTTGCATTGGCAATCCAATTCTGCGCCTTTTTGCCCAAAGAGCTCATTTTTTCGGAAACCTTACCGGTGAGCGTTAAGGTCTCATTGGTATAGGTGGTAGCACTCTCTTTGTTTTGCTCTTTTTCATACTCATTGACAGCTGTTCTGAACGAAGAGGGGTCAGCTTTTACCTGAGCATAAATCTTGTTTGCCTTTGCCTTAGCATCTTTCACGGCGGAAGCAATGATTTTATCAACTTCTTTATCCGAAATATCCTCTTTTTCCAGCTTATCGGCAACAGCAGTTGTGTCCACTTTTACCGAATACGCCATCGCAGAGGCTTCCACATAATTCTCTTTGTTTTCTTTGTAGTATTTTGCGATATCACTGTCTTTGAGTGTCTTTTGGTAAGAATCCTGCAAGTTCTCCTGCGCATTCTGAGCCTTATACACATTTTCTAACCATGTGCGCAAAACCTTGGCATTAACACCAATACCATACACTTCTCTGATATACGCGTTAAGAGAATAATTATTTTTTTGAGCAGATTCGTTTAATGTATCGAATGTTTCACTGATTTGTTTGGATTGCTCTTCGGTAAGGGTGTTATTTTCGCCATCTTTAAAAGCATAAATTTGCTTTGCATGCTCTAAAGCCTGTTCTTCAAAGTACTCGCCCCATGTTTTGGAACTGTCATAAACACAAGGATCGGTGCTCTTTGTGTCGTTGGAATAGAAACCCTGCCCGGCAGACTGTTCATACTGCTGGCTTGCATTGTAAACCTGATTCTTAACATCGGCAAATGCACAGTTCATCTCGGCAACAGTGACTTTTTGGTCACCGATTCTCGCCGCGGTAATCATTCGATTGAACACACCGAAAAAATTTAATAACAAACAGATAATGGTAACCACAACACAAGCGGCTACAACAATGCCGACAATTTTCTCAACTTTTTTTACCTGCTGATGGTTGCGGTTTAAATAACTGTTCTTCTTTTTCTTTTCTTTTTCAATTCTCTTTTTTCTTTCGAGCCTGTATTTTTCTGCTTCGCTCAATTTTTCTTTTGCCATTGTAATGCCCCTTTCGCATCGTTCATTTCAATACATTATTCTACTACAAAGTAGTGATAATTTCAATCATTATTTAAAAAGTCAAGTTTCTGATAATCATACCCAGTGACGATTTAATCACAGTGTTTTCGCGCATATCGTCTACATACTTTTGTCCTTTTTCGGTAGAAACTTCATTAATCGCGGTGTCCAAAATCAAATCATCATCCTTGTGCTTGGGTTCAATTAACATCGCAACCTCGGCAAAGGTTTCATCCTCGGAAAGACCGAAAGTGGTCTGGTATTTCTTCGATTTCGGATTATTTAAGAACTCCGCTACCGGTCTGTCCACAATATTGGCACACGCCATATCTTTAACCAAAGTAGCATTTTCATCCTCATATTGTGAGGCTTTATCTTTGCTCACATTTTTCATTACCAATGCTTGGAACTCTTTTTCATTCTTGGCTTTGGCAATATTTTCGACCGATTTGAGTGCATCCTCTTTTTTGACACTGTCATTTACCTGCACATAGAAATAGCGGAAGGTAACTACCTGGAAGTTTTCGGGATTTGCATCATAAATCTCTTTGAGCTGTTTCTTGCTGACTTCCTTCGCCATGACATGCTTGTAATACGAATTGACATAGGCTGTTAATGTCAAGTACTCGGTGAAATCCTTTTCACTGATTTTCAAGCTGTAATTGGATTTCATATAATCTTCAAAGGTAAGCTTTGCAGATTCGGCGCCACTCTTCAAACTCTTGAGTGCAGATTCAACGCTTTCCATATCCTTTTCCGACATTTCATAGCCTTCTTCTTTACCCTGGTTATAAATGCCGTAATAGAGCTTTAAGACATCATTTGTTTGATTTTTAAGAAAATCATCCCATGTTTTAAAGTCTTCGCTCTCCTCATAAGGTTGGGCGGAAGGCTTTTCTTCCGGATTATAGCCGGCGCTCACGTAATTTGAAGCGGTTTCAATGTAGTAAACACATTTGTAAACATTCATCGGTACACTGGTACCGCCGACCTTTACGACACTCTTATTACCTGCAAACCAAATAACGGCACAGGAAATAGCAAGTGCAAGAACCACACCGGTAACGGATGCAAGCACCCTTTTGAGAATTTTCTTTTTCTTTAAGGACTTTTCAAAACCCTTTTCGTGGTAAGCATCCAGCACTTCTGTTTCAATGTGAATTTTCTCACCGCACTGCGGACAGACGATATTTTCTTCATCATCAATATCCTCTTGCGTAAAGTGCACGACTGCTTCGCATGCAGTGCAGTCAACGACATAGGCGCCTTCACTTTCATCCGCTTCTTTCTGACTATCCTCTTTTTTTACAAGATAATAGTCAATCGCATCGGTATTAATCTCAATTGTCTCGCTGCAATTCGGACAAGTCAAATTGTTCTCTTCATCCAAATCCTCAAGCTCGAAGAACACTTTTGTGGCACAGCTTTCACAGTCTGCAGCATATGTTGCAAGCTGCATTTCCTGCTCTACTTCTTCCTCTGCGCTGTCACTGTCTTCTTCAGCGGACTCGCCGGAGTTTAACAATTCGGTGAGCGCATCTTCACTATCCACGCTTTCCACGCTAAAGGTGCTGTCGGCTTCCGCTTGCTCATCCGCTTGCGGGGCAGCTGCTTCATCTGTGTCACTGTCTTGTCGGGCTTGTGTCTCTTCCTCCAAAATCAACTCCGTGGGCGTGTCGGAATCCGCAACAACTTCCGCTTTTTCTACCGTTTCTTCTGCTTGCGCTTCTTGAGCGAGCGCATCATTTTCTTCGGTATCAATGATTTCTTTTTTGTTTTCGTCCATAATATAACCCCTTTACACTGCATAGCAGTTTTGCATATTATATTATTTAGCGTTTCGTAGTCAAGTATAAAACTACACACTATTTTAATATTTTATAATATTTATATTAATAAGTCAAGAAAAAATACACTTTATTCTCTTGTCTTCGCCTGCCGGTCACCGCATTTCGCTCTGTATTGACAGCCGGTATACGCCGGTAGCAACCATGTAATACTGCGCTATGTATACTAAAATATTATACCAACTCATTTGTGAAATAAATGTGATATTCCCGTGACAGCTAACTGATATTATCTTTAAGCATCCAACGAATGCAGGCAGCTTCAAAGTTACCAAGCTCAATGAAAGAAAAAGACATTGCCTTAGCAATGTCTTTTTTGGTAGCGGGAGCAGGACTCGAACCTGCGACCTCCGGGTTATGAGCCCGACGAGCTACCAACTGCTCTACCCCGCGATATTTTTGTTGCTAAAGTATATTAGCACATCGGCGCTTTTTTGTCAACATTAAAATTTGTTTGTTGCAATTTCGGCAATTCCATTTATAATTAAAGTATATGAACAAAGGAGAAGAATATGATAAAACTGGCAGTTTTTGATTTAGACGGCACACTTTGCGACTACGGAAAAGGTGTTTTAGCGGAAGATATCGCACTTTTAAAGCAAATTGCGGCAGCCGGTGTCAAAATAGCAATATGCTCCGGCAAGCCGGTGTTTTACCTTTGCGGTTTTTGCCGCCAATTAGGGTTGGAAGATGTCATTCTTATCGGTGAAAACGGCGGCAGCATGCAATTCGGAATTGCTCTGCCTCCCACTAAATTTTACACACTGAGCATACCGCAAGAGACAAAAAAACGCATCGCTTTTTTTGAAAGCGCAGTCAAAAAAGCAGTTCCCGGAATCTGGTGCCAACCGAATGAAATTGAGTTTTCCCCCTTTCCGCAAACACCGGAAGAGTTTGCGGCGATTGAAAACATCATCGCAGCACATCCCGAGCAGCTTACCGGCATCACACTGATTCGGCACCCGGATTGCTTCGATTTTATTCCGGAGGATATTCATAAAGGGAACGCGCTCAAATCCTTAGCGAAAGAATTAGCCCTTTCCCCCGACGAGATGCTCGCCGTAGGAAACGCCGAAAACGATTACCCGATGTTTGACTTTTGCGGCACGGCAATCGGTATCAATATGAAGGATGAGAGCAAAGTCAATCATAACTTCCCGAATTTAACAACCGCACTTACTTACATAAAAAATGAGCTGATTTGAACCATCAAATCAGCTCATTTTATTAATATCTTTCAGTTAGAAACCGCCGCCGCCATGGCTTGCGCCGGAGGACGACCTGTGTGTCGAGGAGCCGCCGCTTGAATTGGATTGAATGGCGGTTCTTGTGACTGAAGTGGTTCTGAAATTATCATAGGAACCGGTCACATTTAATGAGCCGTTCACCAAATAGTCCGCCGCACTGGCTTTGAATTTCACGGGTTTATACTTGTTTTTGACAATAGTAATTGAAACGAAGCCCGCTATCAGCCCTACAACAAGTGCAATCACTATTCCCAAAACCACATGGCGCTCTTTTTCCACATCTAAGGGCTTTCCTTCTTTGGCGCGATTGACCAAATCCTCTGTCAAATCAGCATATTTCAAGAAGGCTTCTTTCCACTCACCGTTATCCATAAGCGGCACTAACTGCTTGCCGACATACTGAATACCATAGTCGGTAAAAGCGGTAATACCGTAGCCTCTGGTGGAAATCCAGCGTTCCGTGCTGCCGGTAGAGGTTTGGTAGACAAGCAACAGCACACCGCTGCGGTCTCCCTGCCTGCCTTCACCATAGCCGTTGTAATCAAAATAATCATCGGCATAATCCATTTTGCTTTTACCTTGCAGATCTTTGGTTGTCACAATCACAACATCAAGATCCAGCTGGTCACTGAGCGTTTCGAGCCTGGTTTCCACCTCGCTCGCTTCCTCACTCTTAAGAAAACCCACATCATCGACCAGTAAAGGTTTCTCAGCCGCAAAAGCGGAAACGCACAAGAGGGCAATGAGCAAAAGAACAATACTGATTGAAACCATTTTTTTCATTTCACTGCACCTCCTTAAACAATACCCAGTAACAGGCAAATGAGATACGCCAAGCCTGCCGCGCCGACTGCCACACCGGCAAACAACGCTGCCAGTTTACCTTTAGCAATCGGCAAATTGCCGACAAACTTACCGGTTTGCCCGTTCATGGCAAAGGTGAATTTTTCACCCTTATAATCCGTACTTAAAATCCAAACAGGATACAGCGCATACTTTGAAACACCGTTGATTAACTGCACGGAACTAAAACGCGGTGTCACGCTTGCGTATCCCTGCACGGTGCCTCTTAAAGTATCTTCGGCACTGTGCTTGATGCGCTCATTTGCTCTGGGAATACTTTGTTCCATGGACACATCATATTTGTCCGCTAAATAACCGGCTAAATATGCGGTTTTAAAGCCGATAGCATCTTTAAAATCAAACGGCTCGATTGACTCCATCAAATCATCCGGCATTTTGGAAGAACCATCCACCGGGATGTTGTTGAAGCTCATATTGCCTTGGCGATAGATGTCATAAAAGCTCGTTTCGGTGTATTCATACTTACTGTCGCGCCAAGTTCTCACCCTTGTTGCTTCGTATTGCACCGTTGCATTGATATTGGAATCAAACAGCCAAAACGGCACATACAGTCCTTTAATCTCTTCCAAGCGGTTTTCGCTCTTAAATGTACCGGGGGCAAAGGCTTTTTTACTTGTATACTCTTTTAACTTTGCTTTTGCCTGCTCCTTATTGAGTTTGAACGGAATCACATAATTCGGTTTGAGCGCACCGGAAAGCCTGCCGCTTAAAACAGTATTGTTTCCGCAATACGGGCAGGTCGTAGCCGCCGTGTTCTCATCTGCCACCAATTCACCGCCACAGGATTTGCAGATAAAGACGGAAATATTACCATCGTTCCACTGTTCGTTACCGCCTGCACTTTTCCAATTAAATTCATCCTGCGGCATTTGCATATCAGGTGCCTGCTGATTGAGCACATCATCCTGCTGAGCCAGTTGGCTGACATCAAAAACAGAGTCACAAAACGGGCATTTCATTTTTTGTGTTGCGCTGTCAAACTCCAGGGCACCGCCGCACGCAGGGCATTTATAATCAAGGTTTGCTGCCATATTTCCTCCTCTTCAAAATTCATAAAGTTTCATCGGGATGTGACATTCACCCTCAGCGATTTTCTACGCATTCGTCACGGTAGTCGTAGCCTACGCCTTAGGTGTTCCGCAATTCTGGCAGAAATTTGTAGAATTGATGCTGCCGCAATTCGGACAGGTCCACTGAGCAGCTTGCTGCTGCGGTGCTTGCTGCGCCGGCTGCTGTTGGTAACCCTGCTGCATCGGCTGTTGCTGGTAGCCCTGCTGCATCGGCTGTTGCTGGTAACCCTGCTGCATCGGCTGTTGTTGGTAGCCTTGCTGCATCGGCTGCTGCTGATAGCCCTGCTGCATCGGTTGCTGCTGGTAACCTTGCTGCATCGGTTGGTTATTCATTTGCCGGTAACCGCCCTGCATCGGTTGGTTGTTCATTTGCTGGTAACCGCCCTGCATCGGTTGGTTGTTCATTTGTTGGTAACCGCCCTGCATCTGCTGCTGTTGGTAACCGCTGATTGCCGCACCGATACCGGCACCGATGGCGCCGCCGATACCGGAGCCCATGCCGACACCCATGCCCATTCCGGCACCCATCGGTGAGCCTGTGCCGCCAAATGTCTGCACAATTTCATTTGCCATCTGCTCTAAGCGGCGGTATTCATCCGTAAATTGGCTGCTCGGTCTGCCGAAGGAGCCGGTTAAATCAAATCTGATTTCACTGAAATACGGGCTGTTAATGCCAAGGTAGATTTCAAACTCATAGCTGCAATCATACTGCGGCGGGTTGTAGGGTTGCTTGTTGCCCTGTGCATCCGTATGATAACGCTCGGTTTTGTCCTCATCCACGCTGTAGCTCGCATTGGTCACCTGTGAAAAGTCGATTAAATCCGCGTTTGCCGCGCGATAATCACTCTTGTGGGTAACGCAGAATTTGCGCTGCATATCATCAATATAGATTTTGGTGCCGTTGCCGTAAACGCGGTTAGGATTAAAGCTGTTTAAGTTTTGCCTGTTTTGTTCTCTATAGGCTAATTGCTGTTTAATATCCTCAACCGTAGAGCGCTTTCTCTCGCTAAAAAAGGGCGAAAGCTTTTTGGTACAATCCGAACAAATTGTACCGTCCTCCACCTTTCTTGAACCTAATAAACCAACGGATTTGCCGCAAATTGCGCATTCTTTTTTATCAAAAAGTCCCATAATCTTTCTCCTATTCTTTCATAATGGAAGCAGGAGGGCATAATTGCCCTCCTTTATTCATTTTATTGCCTATCGTTATTATCAAAAGGATCGCCGCATTCGGGGCAAAATCTCGGCGGATTGTGCGGGTCTTGCGGGGTCCAACCGCACTTATCACACTTATACAGAGGAGCACCTACCGGTTTTTGCGCACCGCAATTTTGGCAGAACCTTCCCTGATTGACTGTTCCGCACGAGCAGGTCCAGCCGTTTGCCGCTTGGGGTGCAGGCTGCGGTTTGCCGCAATTCGGGCAGAATTTACCGCTTGCCTGAGCACCGCAGGAACAGGTCCACCCGCCGGCAGCCGGTGCCTGAGGCGCAGGCTGTTGATACTGCGGCTGTTGCTGTTGCTGCTGTTGACCCATTGCATAGAGGTTGGAGGCATTCATGCCGCCCATACCGCCGGCATTCATCGCCATTCCCATACCGATAAAGCCGTTCATTGCGCCGCCTTCGTTTGCCGCAGCTGCCTTCATGGCATCTGCCTGTGCACCGACAAGGGTTGCACCCGCCATAGTGGGGTCGCGCATAATCGCCGTGCGCTGTGCCTGCTTAATAAGCTCTGCATCCTCTTCGGGAAGTGTGATGGGATTCAAAGCGATAGAGACAACGGAAAGCCCTCTCAACGCAGACCATTTGGAAGTTAATGCTTCATTCATAGCATTTTCGAGCTCAGTGGAATGGGAAACGATTTGATTGGGTCTTAATTCCAAATCGCTGAGCTTGCCGAATGCCGGCTGCAAAGCACTGATAAATTCGGTTTTGAGCTGAGTGTCAATTTCCTCTCTGGTATACGCCTGCTCCACATTACCGCAAACATTGGTATAGAAAAGAAGCGGGTCGGTAATTTTATACGAGTAAACACCGCTGCAACGAATAGAAACATCAATATCCAAACCGATATTTCTATCGACCACTCTAAACGGAATCGGATTCGGCGTACCGAATTTGTTATCAATTAATTCCTTGGTGTTGAAATAATACACTCTCTGGTCTTTAGCGGTATCGCCGCCAAAGGTAAAACGCTTACCGATTGTTTTGAAAGTATCGACAATACTTGTGCCGAGGCTGCCGGCAAAAATGCTCGGTTCCGTAGATGTATCATATGTAAACTCTCCGGGTTCGGCGCAAACTTCCACTATCTTACCCTGCTCCACAATAATCATACACTGACCATCGGCAACAGCGATTAATGAGCCGTTAGAAATGATATTATCGTTTCCTTTGGTGTTGGAAGAGCGAGAACCTGTTTTCTTTTGCCCTTTTACCACAAGAACGTTTTTCTCTAAAGAATCACAATAGAAATACTCTTTCCATTGGTCTGCCATGGTGCCGCCTAATGCACCAACGCCTGCTTTAATAAGTCCCATAATCATTCATTCCTTTCAAAAATGATTTATTTACCATAAAAGTATAACATATATTTCTTTTATTTTGCAACAAAAATACAAAAAATCGCAAAAAATAAGCACATTTTTTATTAAAAACTACTCAAAATGGTGTATACAATACACTTTAATCAGCCACTGCTTAGCGCATCATGCCCAGGGGTTGCTGCTTTCCGGCATGCGAATGCCCGAAAGAAGATACTGTTCCCACAAATACCACTTGCCATCCTTTGCCAGGCGCAATTCAATTTGGCGCGGACTGTCGGCACCGCCGGATTGCAAAAGCAGCTTTGCAAAGCCCTCGTTGGAAAAAGAATATACATTTTCCAGCACCTCAATGGTATAAGGCCTCGCCGGTGTGTAGTCGTTCGCGGGGGTGGCGCCTGCAAAGTAAGAGCGCGGAATATAACCCTTACCGTCCATAAAACGGTCACGAATAAACTGTTTTTCATATTCACTCAGCGGTCTTGGCCCCCTGAGAATGTTCAACATTTCATATGTCGCTTCTCTGTTTTTTTCAAAAGCGCACAATGCCGCAACCGTGAGCGCCGCGGTGTCATGAGGAGTTGCCATTGCCGCTTGCGGTAAAGCAAGAAACTCTGCGGTTGTAGTCGGCAGTGCATGAAAGATAATTCTTTTTGATTGATTCATAGCGATTCTCCTTTTCAATTGTATGTTTTTTTCGATAATGGTATGAAATAAGCGAAAAAACACTGCAAATGCACAGTGTTTTTCTATAAGACTATTTGATTATCTTAACCAGTTTTAAAATATTCTTGCCGTCTTCATAGCGATAAGTGACATCATCTGTCAATTTCTTCGCCATGTAGATACCGAGACCGCCGATTTGGCGTTCCTCAGCCGACAGTTTGATATCCGGGTCCGGCTTTTTAAGCGGGTTATAAGGAATACCGCTGTCCTCGAAGACAAGGCTCAGTTTATCCTCCACGCAATCGAGCTTGACATCGGCATAGCCGCTGCCTTCTCCATACGCATAGTTGGCGATGTTGGCAAAGATTTCTTCTGCCGCCACCGATAACTGCGTTTGTACCTTCATCGAACATCCTATACCACTGCAATACTCACTCAAAAAATCATTGAGAATATCGATGTTTTGAATATCTGCTTCAACATGTAATTCTTTATTCATTTGATTTTCAGTCCCATTATAATTTAAACAAAGCATAGTTATATCGTCAAATTGCGGTGCATAACCTGCGAAGTAATGAACATCATGTTTGACTTGCTCGAGTATTTCGCGGGCAGTACCGTCTTTCTTTTTATTGAGCGAATTGAGCATTCCGGAATTTGCAAACAACTCCTTGTTCTCATTGATTGCTTCCGTAACACCATCCGTATACAAGAACAGCTTATCCCCTGCTTGCAGAGTGAATTCATAGGTTTTGAATGAGATGTCCGGCATGGCTCCGATAACAAGACTATGGGGACCCGGTAAAAACTCAAACTGACCGCTGCCGCGACAGATTGCGGGTTGATTATGCCCGGCATTCGTTGCAAAGACTTTACCGGTAGATATTTCCAAAATACCAAACCAAACCGTTACGAACATATCCGCTTGATTGTTGGCACACACTCTGTCGTTGACATACTGCACAATTTCTGCCGGCGTTCCTTCCGCAATGCGGCATCTCTCTTTAATGAGTATTTTGGTCACCATCATAAACAATGCGGCAGGCACTCCCTTACCGGAGACATCTGCTATTACCATCGCAAAATGGTCATCATCAATCAAAAAGAAATCATAGAAATCGCCGCCCACTTCCTTCGCCGGTGTCATAGAGGCGAAAATATCAAATTCTTTCCTGTCGGGGAAAGCGGGAAAAACATTCGGCACGGAGCCTTCCTGAATGTTGCGGGCTACATCTAACTCGGCACCGATTCTCTCCTGCTCCGAAGTAATCTGAGTCAGGTTTTCAATGTATTTGAGAGTATCTTCCTCCATCTTTTCAATGGAAGCTGCCAGTATTCGTATTTCATCAATATGGCTGATACTCTGGTCGAGTTTGTTATTCCCGGCAACATTTTCTCTGGCAAAGCGCTGTGCTTCTTTCCGAATTTCGATAAGAGGTTTAATAAACTGCCGATTCAAAAAGTTCAGCGCCACCGTTGCTGCAATCACAGCAGCAATCACAACCGCAAGACTGATTGAAATTAAGTAAGGCTTTCTTCCCTCTTCTAAAGCACTCATGGGGCGCTGCACACACAAAAGGGCTGTTACCTCACCTTTACTGTTTTCAATGTTAATAATTGAGGTGATGTGCGGCGGAGCTCCGTTTAGATTTCTGGTTCTGAAAATCTTTTCGTGGTCGCTTTGCTTGGAATACAGCCTTTGATACATTTGGCAATATTCCTCATTGGTTGCTTCGCGATGATAACCGGCCTCCCACCGCGTGTAATCTGTCTTTTTATTGACAGAATTAAACACTGAAACAAACGAGCCGTAATCGGAAGTATCCACTTTAATAACATAAATGAGAGACACATTCATTTTTTCACACAGAACATCCATTCTTCTCTGTGCTAATTGGTAGTCTGCCTCTTGTTCTCCGCCGGCAAGATACGCATCAATTTTATCGCCATCCACCAAAGTGGCAGCGGTCTCGCAAATCGCATAAGTGGTTTCATCGTATTCCCTTGTCAGCGAATTATAAAAGCTGATGTATCCGATCACACTGATAATACCGCTAAACATCAAAAGAATTACGACAACCGAGCAAATAATATTAAAGCTTAAATTCTTTTTCAGTTTACGAATCGTACTCATTCTGTTTAAGCAATCTCGATAATATCAGAAAAACCTGTAATTTCAAACACTTCGAGCACATCTTCACAAATGTTAATCACTTTCATATGACCTTGTTTGTTCATTTGCTTTTGTGCCTTTAAAAACACGCGCAATCCGGCAGAGGAAGTGTAGGGCATTTCTGCCAAATCAAAGGTTAATTCTTCCACGCCCTCAATGCTTTCCATGATTGCTTTTTCCAATTCAGGAGCGGAATTTGTGTCTAATCTTCCGCTGATTTTAATGACTAATTCATTCTCGTTTTTTTGTTTGATAATATCCATATGAGCCTCCAATTAAAAATAAAGTGATGTCACTTTGTGTACATTTTCTTCAATATACTGTTTGCAATATTCAAATTCCTGCTTCTTCAAATCGGTATCCAACCCGACTTTTCTGATAATTCTGCGCAGCATCCTGGTATAACCGATTATCCCGGCTTGCAGTTCAATTTGGTCAAGGTAGCTGTCGTCCTTATCCGGGAAATAGAAATGTAAGGTATCGCGCCAAAAATCATGCGCAACTTCATAACTGATTCCCAAGAAATGCAGCACATTCTCATGGTCTACGCAGCTAAAGCCGAGATACGCAAGGAACATCGCGGCAAATTCAAAAATCGGATGTCCCATGGAAAGTGTGTCCATATCAATGAGCAGGTTTTCACCGTTTTGCTTCATGATGTTCTTGATGTGATAGTCACCGTGAAGCATATTATGTGTTTCCGGAATGTCCTGCATCATTGCCAAGAGCTTGTCGCCCGCCTCGGGGCTAAGATATTCCTTCGTAAAATTAGCCCAAATGACCGCTTCCGCTTTTTTGTCCGGCAGCTCACCCGGTGACAGCTGTGTGGCATGCATGGCTTTTAAAATCTCCGTGCTTTCCTTTGCCAACTGCTTTTCCAAAGAGTTGTCGGCAACCAAAAGCTTGCCAAAACTCTGTGCATCTAAGAGTTCAAAGACGGAACCGTAGAGATCACCCACTCTGACCACATCATATGGAATAGCGGTGGGAATCCCCATCACAAAAGCTTTTCTTGCCAGCTCTCTTTCATTGTGGATTTCATCTAAAGAATCCGGGTTTTTATAAACCTTGATAATGGTATCGGCATCGATGCGATAGACTAAGCCGTTGGCACCTTCACCAATCACCTCGCAACCGCTCACATCCATTTTGCGGTATGCTTTGCTGATATCCATCATCTCCGTGAAACCGGTCATATCAAAGATTTCATAAACATCGCTGCATGCATTAATAATCTTTGTTGATTTGTTGCTCTTTTTCAAGCGCAGTATGACACGCAGCCCGGCGCTGGAAATGTACTCTAAATTCTCGGCATCGAGCACCAAATCATCCTCAGAAGAAAAACCGATATCTAAGATTTCCTTCTCAACCTCCGGTGAATTGTTGGAATCAATCCTACCCTCTAAAAAGATGGTGTATTCATTGTTTTCTTTTTGAAATTTCATTATTTTCTCCAAAAAAAGTCAGTTTTAGTTATTTTACCACAAAACCGATGTGTTTTTCAACATTTATTATTAAATTAATTTGTAAAAACTTAATTAGAAAAAATTTATCTTTTTTTTAAACAATTATCACACTTATTCCCGTTTTCATTTATTTTGAAACGAAAGCTGTGTATTCTTAGCAATGCAAAAAAAGCGGGCGGCAAAACTGCCGCCCCGTAAAATCATCTTTTGGTTGTAACCGCCTTCACGGCAGACCACGCTGAGAAATAGTTCTTTCCGCCGACAGTTTGGAATGTCCTGATGCGCACGAAGTATTTGGCGCCGCCTTTCAGATTCTTAAATGCCAGCGCATTTTTACTTGCGCCTTTGACAGTCACGGTCTTTGCACCGGTAAATTTTGCATTGGCGGCATATTGCACCTGGTAACCGGTGATGCCTGCCAATTTTGTCCACTTGGCGCTAAACGCTTTCTTCGCAGCAGCTAAAGCCAAATTGGTGGTTTTGGGAAGAATCGTAAATGTCAAGGTCTTGGTACCGGAGTAATGGCCAATAAAAGTGACAACCGCCTTTGCCGTACCGACTGCCTTATTGGCAGAGTAAGCAACCCTATAATCGGTGCCGTTGACTAACGCTTTTCCTTTTGCATCCTTAACGCTGACAGCCGGTTTGATTGCTTTGCCGGTGCAGACATAGCTGTTCTTTGCAAGCGCAAAGGTTTTCGGCGCATAAATCACTTGCGCTGTTGATTCTTTGTCGCATCGCGAACAGGGGTATGATATACTTCCGTTCGATTTCAGTGTCGCAGGAACTACCACCGCTGTAAAAGCATGCCCTAACGGTTCCAGTTTTTGTTGCGTTTCGAAAACCTTACCGCAGACTGAGCAGTACTTCCCTTCGCTCAAGCCGTATTGCGTACAAGTAGGTGCAATCGCTTTATCTTCCACCACAGTGTGCGCCAACATCGGAATCCATTCGGTGTATGCATCACCGCAATTGGTGCATGTGTAGGTGCGTATACCGCTTTGTGCACAAGTAGCGCTAACCGTTATCGAGGATTGGTAATTATGTTCTGTTGCTTTTATCACTTGCTGTGGATTTAAAACTTTTCCGCAAGTAGAGCAATGTGTGCCCGCCGTTAAACCGGATTTTGTGCAGCTCGGAGCTGCAGCACTGTCATTGACTTCCGTGTGCGCCAACATCGGAACGGCTTCGGTATATTGGTCAGCACAAATTGTGCAGGTAAAGGTTTTTGTACCGCTTTGTGTGCAGGTGGCAGCTTTTGTAATTGCCGCTTTATAATCGTGATCATTTCCCACAGGTGTGTAGTCATCGCGGTAAGCCTCGGTGCAATTCGCGCAAGAGTAAAGCGTAAAACCCTTGCTCAGACAAGTCGATGCTACCGATTCGCTTTGGTAGTGATGCCCTGTAGCAGGCATTTGCTCGGTGTATGTTTCTCCGCAGTCCACACAGGTAAAGGTGATTTCTCCAATGGTGGTGCAAGTGGCGGCTTTTGTAATCACGCCGCTGTTCCAGTGATGTTCGCCCGTAGGAATGCCGATATTAAACAGGTGATTATAATTCATTGCATAATCAAAGGCAGTGGAATCTTCCTCGCCGAAGATAACCGCTTTACCGGAAATGGTTTTTATATCATCGCAAATCACACATTCCGGATTTGCAAAGCGAATGCTTTCTAACCTCGGGCAATTCCAAAAAGCACCGCTTTCCACATTACTCACACTTGCGGGTAATTCCACATTCTTTAAATTGCGGCAGCCTTCAAATGCACTGTATCCGATGTTCACAACACCGTTTTCAATCTGCAGTTGTGTTAAATTCCTGCAATTGGCAAAGGCGCTATGCCCGATAGCAATCACGCTTGCCGGAATAGTGATTTCCTGCAAACCGTTAAGAGAGGCGAAGGCAAGGTTATCAATCGTTAAAATCCCTGCCGGTATTATGGTGGAGGCGCTGCCGTGAACCAAACTGTTGGTAGCCGTTTCGATAAGAGCATTGGAATTCTCTCGGCTGTCATACACCGCATTTTCTTCGCTGACAGCGATGGATTCCAAGCTTTCACAGGCACTGAACGCATCATAACCGATGTGTTCACAATTTGCACCGATGTAAGCTGTCTTAAGCGCTTTGCAACCGGCAAATGCATAATCCTCTATCTGTTTGACCGCATCGGGAACGACAATATTCTCAATTCCGTCACAACCGGCAAATGCTCTGATTCCGATGATTTCCACATCTTCCGGAATCACCGTATATTTTGCACCCAAAATAAGCGTATTGTTGGCACTGTCAATAAGAGCATTGCAACCATTTCTGCTGTCAAATGCCCGGTTGCCCTGTGCCACGCTGATTCTTTCAATCCCGGAGGCATTTAAAAAGGTTGTATTGCCGATGGAATGTACATTCTTACCGATACTGATATTTTTAATACTGGTGCAATTTTCAAAAGCGTGCTCACCGATGTAGCTTACATTATCCGAAATAACCAGGTCTGTTAATTCAATATCGTTTATATACAACTTCCCTGCATAAGTCAAAGGATTAGAGGTTTCGGTATTAAATTGCATTTGCGCCCAAGCATCCACATCGCTGATATGGACTTCTTCCAGTGCTTCGCAGCCGTAAAAAGTCCCATCGCCGGTTTGGCTAATATGTGAACCGAAACGGACTGATTTGAGTTTTTCACAATGTGCGAATACGCTACTGGCGGGAATAATATAATCACGGTCGTACCAATAATCCCTCCGGGCACCAAAGAACTCTAAAGAGTCGGGAAGCACAACACTTTCAAGCGCGCAGCAGTGGAAAAATGCATCACTTTCAATACTTTTTAACCCTTCCGAGAATTGAACCGATTTAAGCCCGATGCAGTTTTCAAAAGCGCTCACTCCGATTCTTTCCACAGAAGCAGGAATGGAAACAGAAGTAATATTGAAACAGCGGAAAAATGCAAAATCACTGATTTGGCTAATGCCTTCCGGAAGCTGAATATCGGATGCAGGTTTCCCGTTCACATATAAAGTATGCGCATACCTTGTGGGGCTTGCACCAACATTTTCAAAGCGGATTTTGCTCCAGCTTTCAATACTTGCCGCATTGACAATTCGCAGCGCTTCACAGCCGGAAAAGGTGTTATATGCAATGGTTTCCACCCCTGAACCGATATTGATGGTTTTCAACGCTTTACAGCCCTCAAAGGCGCACTTCTCAATGCTCTGAACCGAGTCCGGAATTGTGATACTTGTTAAGGCATTACAATTTCGAAAAGCATATACGCCGATGCTTTCAACCGAATTTGGAATCGTTACACTCACCAAATCACTGAATCCGCCAAAAGCATTGCTGTTAATGCGTGTCACGGAATCCGGAATAACCAAATTATTCACTTCTTCACCGTTTAAATACAGCCGGTGAGCTCTTGTAAGCGGATTGCTGCTATAATCGTAAAAATCAATCTCGCACCAAGCGCGCAAATCCGTAATGTTGACTTGTTGCAACGCACTGCAATTATAAAACCCGCCAGACCCGATATATTTAAGAGATGCAGGAATAGAAACTGTTTTTAATGCACTGCAGCCGTAAAAAGCGTCATGGCCGATTGTTTGTACCGAATTACCAATCGTTAAATCCGTCAAACTGCTGCAGCCGTAAAAAGCGGCATTGCCGATTGTTTGTACCGAATTGCCAATCGTTAAATCCGTCAAACTGCTGCAGCCGTAAAAAGCGGCATTGCCGATTCCGGTCACACCGTCACTGATAACAACACTCTTGATACATTCTTGATTCATAAACGGACTTGAATATCGAAAATAATAGTAATCATAAATACTATCGCTTCTATACAGCCTGTAACTGCTACTATGATTCCACATGTCGCCTGAACCGCTGATGGTTACCACACCGGTTTCGGCAACAAACGTGTATGTCACATTTTCACCGCACTTGCCGCTGCTTGGCAGTTCTCCCGCCTGAGAGGTGATTGGCAGCCCCGCAAAACTCCCGACAACCATAGCAAGCACTAAAAATAAACTAAGAACTTTTTTCATATTTGCCTCCAATCCGTCTGAATAGAACATTTCTTATATTATAGCATTTTGTGATATTAATATCAAATGGTATATATCTTTCTCACTATCAGCGCCTTTACGGCAGCGCCGTAACATCATTGCGCTTTACGCACTTCATTTGCCGAAGGCAACATCGTTTACGGCATAGCCGTAACATCATTTTGGGTCCGCAAATCTTAAAAAGAATAAACGAAGTTTTTGCTTTTGCAAAAAATGAAGTTGAGCGCAAGCGCTCAAACGAAGTTGTGCCCTGCGGACACAAACACAAAAATAAAACTGCTCTTTAGAGAGCAGTTTTATTTTTGGAGGCAACACCCGGATTTGAACCGGGGAATCAGAGTTTTGCAGACTCGATTCATTGAATGCTTTTTCCCTATAATTAAAGGCTTTTTCTTTCCGGCATACGAAAAAAAATAGTGTTCCTGTCGTAGGTTTAACTCAAGAATAATAGCATGAAAAGTACAATTTTTCCATTGACGAAAGCAACAAAAAAACACAATCGTTTCATCTGTTTTGATATATAAAAAAGCACCCGCTTTGCTTTGCGAGTGCTTCAAGTATTATGACTGTTAAGAATTCTCTGTTTGACTAAGAAGATATTTTTCTATTCTATCTACAAACTTAACTGCATTTTTATATTGTTTTAAAACATCTTCTTTTGAAACAACATAGAAGTCTGAATAATCGGTTTTGGTTCTTACTCTAAAAGCTAAATTGGCGATATGACCGTATTCCGGTTCAATGATACCGGTTTGAATATAATCCAAGCCGAAATTGGTAATCACTCCCGTATGCTTCTTGAATGATTTCCCTGTTAAAGAAAAGAGGGCGTTAATTGCATAAAACACTGCATAATAGGAACGATTGGCACTATCGGAAAACATCTCATCATCCAAAAGTATTTTAGATGCTTTTAAGGAGTCCTTTGCTCTTTCAAGACGATATTTTGCCAAAGCCATTCTTTCTTCATCAAGCAACTAAATCCACTCCTTCCTTTTCAATATTCATAAAGAAAGGATACGTGTTCTTGTAGTTCTCATAAGTAGCCTTATCTTGAAGAAAAACAGAAGGAAGTGTTCTGTATTCCAAAGCTAAATCGAAAGAATAATTTGAAAATTGTTCTTCATACTTTGATAGTTCGGAAGCAGCCAAATCAACAACAACCATAATATCAATATCCGATTCATCATCAAAATCACCGCGCGCATAAGAACCGTACAGCTTCACAGCACACAACTTCTCACCAAACACATCTCTTGAATACCGACACACCTTGTTTAATATAATCTTCAAAGTGTTTTGATTGCACATAGACACTACTCCCTTCTTTGTATTTTATATTATTATATACTTTTTGAGTCAGAAAATCAAATGGAATAATTATGTGGACTGTCATCTTTTTCTTTCTTTTTGTAAACAACATTCATACAACAACCAAATTTATCATCAGAAGCGCCGAATAGAACATCAAATTGTATTCTACATCTATAAAACTTTTTATTCACATAGTCTAACAGCTCATCCTTTTTGAAAGGGACTTTCATGGAATTTTCAACTGGAGAATAAAAATAATGTATTTTGCGCATCTTGCGCAAAAAGAAAACCTGCTAACCGAAGTTAGCGGGAGCGATTACAGTTTCTTTTCGATTGTCACGCAAGAAGCAGTGAGCAAGCGGCGAATTCTGCCGCACTGATTGCGAAGTTGTTTATAGGTTTGCTCATCTATCTGCTTGCTGTTATAAAGCAGTTTTAACCAACTCTCCGTTTCCATACATTCTTTTCTGGCAATTTTAAACTTGGATAACATATCCGGCAAACTCTGCGGATATTGTGCTTCCGAAATATTAGCAAAAACACTTGAGGAAGATTTGCGAAGTTGAAAAACTGTATTGCTATTTCCTTTTATGCTTTTACATAAATTCTCACAGTCGGTTGCCAATTGTTCCGAATACACTAACAAGGAATTTTTAGCCAATTATTATTCACCACCCTTAAATCAGCACGCAGTGCTGTATGTCATCACTTGCCAGCAAGTGTATGTAATCCGCTTTGCGGGATGTAATCCACACGAAGTGTGGTATGTAATCAAGCCGACAATTATATTTATGCACAACTTCGTTGTAATGCCATACACGGCTGCGCCGTGATTACATTCAATGCGCAAGCGCATTGATTACATACCAAGCCTCCTGTGTCGGCTTGGATAAAAAACCGACAACTTGCGTTGTCGGTTTTTTGGAGGCAACACCCGGATTTGAACCGGGGAATCAGAGTTTTGCAGACTCGTGCCTTACCCCTTGGCTATGTTGCCGGATTTGCTTTTAAAAATAGGGAAGTTAAACAATGATTAACTTCCCTGAAAATTGGAGCGGATGACGGGGCTCGAACCCGCTACCTCCACCTTGGCAAGGTGGCGCTCTACCAGATGAGCTACATCCGCATATAATGGTGCCTCCGGCCGGAATCGAACCAGCGACACGCGGATTTTCAGTCCGCTGCTCTACCAACTGAGCTACAGAGGCAAAAATATGGCGA
>JAFRLX010000141.1 GCA_017430965.1 Clostridia bacterium
CAGTTTTTGCTAAGTAGTTTTATTCGAATAAGGGAGAAAATTTTTCTTGCATACTTGCCGTATTCAAGGGAAATTTTATCACTTAGGCGGATGAAAATACAACGCAAAAACCAAACTTCGTTACGGGGACTCACCTAAACGCCGTGCCTGTTGGTTTTGTATTATCTTTAAGAATAATCGTCATCATCAATGTTGATTTTCTTTATTTTCTATATTCTAACCATATTTTACCCTTTCTATTGCACTATCACTCTAATAGTGCCGGGTCATTCGCAAGGAAAAACGCCGCCATATTGAAAGAATATATCTCTAATCGATTTTGCTTCTTCATCCGTTAATAACAAGTATTTTCCGGTAGATTTCACATTTATATAAGGACAACTATCGCAAGCAATTTCATATATTTCATTATCGATTGTGA
Organism: Clostridia bacterium; assembly: GCA_017430965.1. Lineage (GTDB taxonomy): Bacteria > Bacillota > Clostridia > Oscillospirales > Acutalibacteraceae > RUG714. The sequence goes on from JAFRLX010000141.1 coordinate 422, forward strand.
TAGAAATATTTTCGGAAAAACCGCACGATAGTTCACCCACAAAAGTGCTACTATGATACTTCTTATTATTTAAAACACGAATAATCGTTTCTTTTTCCTGTTGATTTGCCTGTCTCGAAAAATGAGTGGATTGATAAGAATAATTTATAGTAACAGTAGTATTTGAGGCAATTTTAGTTCTGTCGGAAATATTTAATATAAAGATAGAGGCGATGAATACCAACAAAATAGGCAGCAACCAATAAAGATGTTTTTTGATGATGTCATCACCCCAATCGTATATACTGTTGATACATTTCTTCCTTTTTCTATAAAGAATAATCTTCAGTTTCCATATCCGTGAACCGGTGCGGTTCGAAACGCCGTGCCAGCCGGTTTATTGTTTTGAGTTGAAAAACTGCTGCACTGCGTTGGCAGCTGTCTCAGGCTTGCTCTTGCTCGGTTTCAGCCTTGCCCTCAAAAGTGTATGCGAGAATGGTAATGTCATCAAACTGTGCTGCTCCGGCACTAAACTGCTTTACCGCACTTTTGACCGCGGCACACAAGCCCTCTGCCGAAGTATCCTGCGCACTGTTGAGAGCCTCCAGCAGGCGCTGCTCACCGAACAGCTCGTTTTGCGGGTTAATCGCCTCGGTTACCCCGTCGGTATAGAGGAAAATTTGGTCTCCTTTTTGGAAAGAAAAGGTCTTTTCTCGGTAATGAATGCCTTCCATACCCGCAAGCACCAAGCCCGGCCTTTCGCGCAGGTATTCAAAGCTGCCGCCCTGATGCCGCACAATCGGCGGGTTGTGTCCGGCATTGACAAAGCTCATTTTGCCGCTTTCGAGTTCAACCATGCCTTCCCACGCGGTCACAAACATGCCGGCATCGTTGCCTTCACACAGTGTTTCGTTGGCAGCGTTGAACGCCTCTGTCACGGACATACCCGAATCGGTCAGGCTCTTGAGCAGGCTCTTGGCGCGCATCATAAACATCGCCGCCGGAATGCCTTTACCGGACACATCGGCAATGAGAATGCAAAGCTGTTTCCCGCCCTCGTGCAAATAGAAATCGTAAAAATCGCCGCCGACTTCCTTTGCCGTATCCATCGAAGCAAAAATATCAAAATCTTTTTGCAGCGGCAGCAGCGAAGGCAACGCTGCGTGCTGAATGGTGTGCGCAAATTCCAATTCCGCTTCCATTCTCTTTTCCGCATCGGCAATATAGCCCTTGAGTGCCGTCACGGTGGCGTTAATATCATCCGAAAGCGAAGCAAACTCCTCGCTTGAACGCACATCCACCGTTTCATTTAAATTGCCCTGCGTAATTTTTGCCAGCGAGTCATTCACCTTTTTGATTTGATTGACAACCGAATGCTTAATGACAAAGTAAATGAACGTAAACAGCAGCGCAAACATCAAAATCTGCGCAAAGGTATTGAGATAAAGCGCTACCGTTCTGGTCGCATATGCCTCGCTCTCCGGGAAAACGGAAATAATCGCAAAGCCTTCTGTCTTTGTAGCTCTGGCAAATACCTTTTCCTCACCGAGCTTCATCTCAAATGTCTTTCCCTCTTTGGAGTTTTCCAGCACATCGGCTTGCGCATCCAGTGTTGCCATATCAAAATCTTTCGGTGTGCTGACGGGAGCATAATTGCTGTCAAGAATAACAATATAGCCGCTTTCACCGACATGGCGATTTTTGGTAATGCCCTCCACGGAGGCACTGATGATTTCATGATATTTCTCCATATCGTAACCGATTTGGAGGAAACCTCCGGGGACTGCTACAGCGGCATACTTTCGAAGCGTTTTGTTGTCAGAAGACATTTTTTTAAGCGGTTGCACGTAAGCATCTGTGCCCTCCAAAATGGTTAAAAATTCTGCCGATTGCTCCCCGCTTGCCATATCATAGTTGATATATTGCGGATTCGAGGAGTCGGCGATAATGCCTTTTTCATTGACAAAAGACGCCTCCGAAACATTATATTTTTTGACGATATCCTCTATGGTAGCGCCGCTTTTATAGTCGGCTGCCGCCTGCTTTGCCATCAGCAGAATGTAGGAATCGGAAGTGTCATTAATGTCGTTGGTTACTTCCTCAATGGCCATTTTCAGGTAGCTGTCCGCCTGGTTTTTGGACACCCCGGTTTGGAACAGCGCGACAAAGACAAAGGATAGTACCAGAGTAAAAATAACCGTAACGAGCAGTTCTCGCTGGATGGTTTGCGAAATCTTGTTGATGCCGGTGAAGAATTTTTTCTCGCCTTTTTCGCGGCCAAGCCACGAGAGCGCCATGGCGCTGAGCATCACTGCAGCACCGTTGGCAATCAACATAGGAAATGTGCAGGCTCTAACCACGCGCATTGCCTGCGCGGTTTCGTTCATGTGTGTCACAAAAACCATGGACAAATGGAATACTTCGATAAAGACACCCATTGCCAACGAAATCAACCAGCCCGGTTTTTTATTGTCAAACATATAGCGGCGCAGTGCTGCCGCATATAAACCTGCCAAGAAGGTGGACAAAGAGCAGGCAACAACGGTAAAAGAACCGATGCCCCAAATCCGGGTGGCAAGATAACGCTCCAATCCACCGATGACACCGGCTATGATACCGGCAGGCGAACCGAACATCAACCCGGAAATGAGCACGGCGGCATCTCTGGCATTGACCATTGCCCCGTGCATTTCAATGCCCCAATGTGTGCCAAGACAAGCAAGCGCACCAAAGCCGATGCCGATGATTGTCTGCTGCACCATATACGGTATGCGCGCAAACGCTTTATTGTGTTTTATGAGGGAGTAGAAAATAATGGAAAGCAATACCGGCAGCAATGCCGCGATAGAAAGTTTCAGGTAAGCCATTATCAGATTTGTCTCCTAAAAAAATAGAATATATTTATAGTAGCATACTTGTTTTGATTTATCAACTAAAAAGCTTAATGCGCCAAAAGTTACTTGCCGCTGTTCGGAAATGCAAACCAACGCTTTAGCGTTGAAAAGGGGTTGTAAATCATCACATCTTGCGTTATAATAATAAGAAACAGATTTTTAGGAAGAAAGAGAGAATATGTACCGAATTTTAACCAAAAAGTGTTTGAACCCGACCGTGACGCAAATGGAAATTGAAGCGCCGCTCGTTGCCCGCAAGGCAAAGCCGGGTCAATTTATTATTTTGCGCGTGGATGCAGACGGCGAGCGCATTCCGCTGACCATCGCCGGCACCGACCCCGCGCGCGGCGCCGTCAAGATTATTTTTCAAATTGTCGGCGCAACTACCGAGAAACTTAACCGCAAGGAAGCAGGCGAAGCCATTGAGGATTTCGCCGGTCCTTTAGGAGTTGCCACCGAGACAGAAGGCATCCGAAAGGTGTGCATTGTCGGCGGCGGTGTCGGTTGCGCAATTGCTATGCCGATTGCCGAAGAATTTCGCCGCCTCGGCGCAGAAGTCACTTCCATTATCGGTTTTCGCAACAAAGATTTGGTGATTTTGGAGGAAGAGTTTAAAGCCTGCTCCGACCGCCTGATTGTAATGACGGATGACGGCTCTTATGCCCGCCACGGCAATGTAACCGTGCCGCTGGGAGAGCTGCTGGAAGCCGGAGAAGAATTTGACAGAATTATCACCATCGGTCCGCTGATTATGATGAAGTTTGTCACCCTTACCGCCAAGCCCTTCGGCACACCGGTAACGGTGTCGATGAACCCGATTATGATTGACGGAACGGGTATGTGCGGCGGCTGCCGCCTCACCCTCAACCGCGACGGGCAGAAAGTGACAAAATTTGCTTGTGTAGACGGTCCGGATTTTGACGGCTATGAAGTTGATTTTGATGAAGCAATGAGCCGCTCGCGCATCTATGCCGATTTTGAGCGCGCGGCACACAGCGAAACCTGCAACCTGTTTGCAGCAGAAAAGGAGGGCTGAGAATGGCAATCAACCCGAAAAGAAACCCTATGCCCACCCAACCGCCGGAAGTGCGCGCACATAATTTCGAAGAAGTCGCCACAGGTTATACGGAAGAAATCGCGCTTGCCGAAGCGCAGCGCTGCTTAAACTGCAAAAATCCTCCCTGTGTGAGCGGCTGCCCCGTCAACATTAATATTCCCGGCTTTATCGGCAAAATCAAAGAAAGCGATTTTGCCGGAGCTGTGCAAATTATCTTACAATCCTCGGCACTGCCTGCCGTTTGCGGGCGCGTTTGCCCGCAGGAAACGCAGTGCGAAGCCAAGTGCACCATGGGTGTCAAATTCGAGCCTGTCGCCATCGGGCGCTTAGAGCGCTTTGCGGCGGATTGGTACCTCGCGCAACCCGCGCGCACCGTTGCGACCGCTGCCCCCAACGGGCACAAAGTCGCGATTGTCGGTTCCGGTCCCGCAGGGCTTACCTGTGCGGGCGATTTGGCGCGCCGCGGCTATGATGTAACGGTGTATGAAGCGCTTCACCGAGCAGGCGGCGTGCTGGTCTACGGCATTCCGGAATTCCGCTTACCCAAACACATTGTCGCACAGGGCATCGAAAGCCTGCGCCACAGCGGTGTGAAATTTGAAACCAATGTCATTATCGGCAAAACACTGACGATTGATGACTTATTCGACATGGGCTTTGAAGCTGTATTTATCGGCGCCGGCGCCGGCTTGCCCATGTTCCTGAACATTCCCGGCGAAAGCCTGAAGGGTGTCTACTCCGCCAATGAGTTCCTCACCCGCGCCAATTTGATGCAAGCCTATAAAGAGCATCCCGTTACCCCGATTATGAAGGGCGGCAAAGTTGCTGTCGTCGGCGGCGGCAATGTGGCAATGGATGCTGCGAGAACCGCGCTGCGCTTAGGCGCAAACAAGGTCGATATCGTTTACCGCCGCTCCATGGAGGAACTCCCCGCCAGGCGCGAGGAGGTAGAGCATGTTAAAGAGGAAGGCATTTCCTTCAACCTGCTCACCGCCCCCGTGGAAATCCTCGGCTACCAAGATGAGCAAAATCCGCGCAACCCGAAAAACGGCTTTGTAAGCGGTATGCGCTGCCTGAAAATGCAGCTTGGTGAGCCGGATGCCAACGGCAGAAGGCGGCCGGTACCGATTGCGGGAAGTGAGTTTACCCTCGAAGCGGACACGGTAATTATCGCCATCGGCACCACACCCAATCCGCTGATTAAAAACACCACGGAAGGCTTAGAGGTCAACAGGCGCGGCGGCATTGTTGTCAACGAAGAAGGCTTAACCAGCCGCACCGGCGTTTACGCCGGCGGTGATGCCGTTACGGGAACGGCAACCGTCATTACCGCTATGGGCGCCGGAAAAGCGGCTGCTAAAGCGATTGACCGACAGCTTATGAAACAATAATAGAGGTAACACAACGAATAGCAGTATTCCATAGAAAGGATGGCACCGAATGGATTACAGAATCATTGATGACACCTGCTATGTGCGGCTCGATAAGGGCGATGAAATCACAAGCAGCCTCATAGAAGTTTGCAAAAAAGAAAACATTCAATCCGCCATTTTCAGCGGAATCGGCGGCTGCAGCAGCGCCCAAATCCAAACCTTTATCCCGCAAACCGGCACCTTTGAAACCCGCACCATTAGCGGTATGCTGGAACTTGTTTCCATAAACGGCAGTATCACAGGTGATGAGGAAGGTTCTTACTACCACCACACCCACGCCATGTTTTCCTACAAAGAAAACGGTGAACACTGTGTGGCAGGCGGGCATCTGCAATCGGTCACGGTGCTCTACACGGCGGAAATTGAACTGCGCCCCATAGGCTCTCCCGGTATCCACAGGAAGTATGACCCCGAAACCGGAACGGGTTTTTGGGATTTCGGCAACCCCGAAGAATGAGGCGCTACCTGTTCGCTTTTTAAAACAATACCACCCTTCCGGGTGGTATTCTTTTCAGACTGTCGAAAAAGTGGCTGAAACCACGCGACTATTTATCATTCTTATAATATCATTTTATTTTTAAATTGTATTAAATCATTCTTTATAGATAAGTAATTTAAAGCATAATATTACGAAATCGCCGTAAATACG
>JAFRLX010000142.1 GCA_017430965.1 Clostridia bacterium
TTCGCTCTTCGTATCACTGCGAAGGGCTCTTTCTTTTTGCTGCTGTGCCATATATTTATCATCATAATCACAGATAATGTCACCCAAAATGCGGTAGCCGTTACACCTGAAATCGGCAAGCAATTCTATGTAGTCAAAAGCCGCATAGGCATCGGGCATCATGGCATTTTGGAGAAAGTCGATTCGCTGCTCATACGGCATCAGGTGAAACTGTTCTTCACTTAACTTTCGGCGCAATGAGGCAATACGCTCCGCGTTCACGGAAGAAAACAAACCGTAAAGCTCATCGGCAGTGTATTCGTTTTCCTGCCCTCTTGCAAAGAGGATGCGCTCCACATCGCTGTGCCGTTTCATTTCTTCCGCCGATAAGCGGCTGATGCGAATGTGCCGGAGTGCCTGCTCATAATCGGCAATCACCGCTTGAATCAATTCTAAATCGCTCTGGTTTAATTGCTTTTTCCAATCTTTGAATTTTGCAAACGGGAATAATTCTTCATCACTTGCCGGCTTTGGCTTTTGTTTCGGTGTGTTCTTTTCAAGCATCAGTGCAAAGTACGGCAGTTTTTCCACATTCGCCGTAACGGCATTCCAATCGGTTTCGGCAAAGAATTTGTCTAATTTCTTTTTCTTTGTTTCTTCAAACCACTGTTTCGTGCTTTCATCGGCGGCAATGCTTTTGTATTTTAAAAAGCGGCTGCGCTCCGCTGTTTTGTGAGTAAGATACTCGCTTAAATCGGGCTTGACGCCGCTTTTTGCCGAGTCAATTTCCAATCCTGTTAAGATTTCCAATAATTCCGTTTCTTCGCGGCATGCTCGGCGTTCTTCTTCGCTTCGGCTTTCGTCATAAGCAACAATGCTCCTGTCAAAAGCAGCGTTGCAGATCTGCCCGATGCGAGCATTAAAGGTGTTTTTAACCGTTTCCATGCGCGCACGCCAATCGTTGGCATCGCGTTCAAGCGGTGTGACGGACGGGATTTTCAAAACAGGATATTGCTGTGAAAAAGCATCAAATGAACCTTCGCTTGCGTAGTTTCTTGCCACACAGTTGTTAATCAAAGGTGCGGCAATGGTTTTAATCATATCGCCGTCAAAATCCGCACCACCCAATCGCTCGGGGATAAGAGTGGAGGAAGCAACCATAATGACATAGTTTAAGTGCGATAAATATTTCTTTCTGAAATAGCCGACTTCGTGTATCGACTTGGCAACTGCTTCTTCATTTCGTGCAATATGCGGGTTACGCAAAAGCACATATTTATCATTTTGCGGATACTGTGCACAAGGGGCATAAAATTCTCCTTCGCGCAACAGTTCATACTCTAATGTTACGGTGCCGACATCACTTGAGGTGTTCACAAGGTGCTTTAATAAATGCAACAAATCACCGGAAAGATAGCGGTTATCCCCGGCGGCAATTAACCTGCCGAAAGCATATTGCTGCAATATCTTTTTTGCCTGATTGTCAAGTTGTTTGGTAAAATGTGCTTCATCTGCAAAACGAGGATTGAGGGCTAAAATGTTTCTCCACTTTACATTGTTTTCTTTGAGGAAGGATAAGCGGTAATCGGCATCGCCGACAAGAGAATAGTATTGCTGCTCGGTGGCTTTGGTAATCCAA
>JAFRLX010000143.1 GCA_017430965.1 Clostridia bacterium
GAAGTTTGGTTTTTGCGTTGTATTTTCATCCGCCTAAGTGATAAAATTTCCCTTGAATACGGCAAGTATGCAAGAAAAATTTTCTCCCTTATTCGAATAAAACTACTTAGCAAAAACTGCTATGCACCCTAAAATCGGCAGTTTTTTTGTCAGAATAAAGCAAAATAGTCGCTTAAGGCTGACGCCTAAGCGACTATTTTAATGCAATTATGGCGCAAAAGATGCGATTTGAGGGCTAACCTTCGTTACGGGGACTCACCTTTCCTTGCGGCATTTTTCTTTTTATGCTGTGTGCTTGCGCTGCTGTTGCAGGACGCGGCGCAGAGGTTAAAAAATGCTCTCACCCGCTGCCTGCGTGTCGAAAAAAGCAATGAAAAGCACACGCAGGCGACTTCAGAAAATCCTGATTTTTCATTTGACAAATTGGTATAAATATATCATAATTATATTAGATTATTATATACTTTGGAGAAGCAATGGAACAAGAAAAAATTGAGCGCATTAACACCTTGGCGCACAAACAAAAAACCATCGGCTTAACGCAAGAAGAAAAAGAGGAACAGGCAGCGCTGCGTAAGGAATATGTGGCGATGTGGAAAAAAAGCCTCGAAGCAGAGCTTGAGCACACCTATATCGTGACACCCGATGGCAAAAAGCATAAAGTAGAAAAAAAGAAAAAGTAGCATTTTCCATATAACGCAGGTGAAACCATGAAAAAGGCACTGGCATTCATTCTGATACTCTGTATGCTGTTGACCACCGCGCCGCTGAGTGTGGCGAGCGGCGGTTCTTCTCCTGCGCCCGCCGAAAGCGACTATGTGGCAAACGAAATTATCCTCACACAGGACACCTCTCTTGCCGGAGAGCCCTTGCCGTTTGTCAGCGCCGAAATCATTGATACGACAGCGCTCAACGAACCGGGCGTGCGCACCTTAAAAGGCACCGTGGCTTACGGCACGGATATTGAAGCCTTATGCAAAAGCCTCAGAGAGCGGGAGGATATCCTCTTTGCCGACCCGAACTATATCCAAACCATCGACAGCATTGAGTTGCCGCAGGAGGCACAGCAAAGCAGTTCGGAATACAACGGCTTTAATTGGTATCGAGACGCGCTGCACTTAACCGAAGCGTGGCAAAGCGCGGACACCTTAGGCAGTGAAGATATCACCGTTGCCGTGCTCGATACCGGTGTCAACATTTACCACAAAGAGTTTGAGGGCGCGATTTGGGAAGATGCCGACCACAACCGCGGCTATAATGCGATTGACGGCAGCAACAATGTCAGCGATGCCAACGGCCACGGCAGCAATGTGGCAGGGATTATTGCCATGCGCTCCAATGCTTTCGGCTATGTCGGCATTGCGCCGCAGGTAAAAATTATGCCCATTAAGGTTGCCGCTTCCGTTTCCATGAGCGATGATGCGATTTTAGACGGCTTAAACTATGCGGTAGAAAACGGTGCCGACATTGTCAACATGAGCTTTGGCGGCGGTTCCGTTTCCGACACCATGGCGATGGCGTACCAGAGCGCTTCCAGAAAAGCCGTGCTCATTGCCGCCGCCGGCAACAGCGGTATGGACTGCGCTTATGCGCCTCAGTATCCTGCCGCCTGCAACGGTGTGCTCGGCGTGATGAGCTACGGGGATTATTCCAACGAAGCGCGCTCTCACTACAGCATCGACAACGGCGTGCTTTCTTCCTTTTCCAATTATGATAAAACGGGAAAATACTACCAAATTGCCGCACCGGGCGTGGATATCGAAGGCCCTTCCAATAAAAATAACACGGATTGTACAAATAAAAAATCCGGCACTTCGCAAGCCACACCGATTGTCGCAGGTGCTGCTGCTTTATATATGAGCCTGCACCCGCAAGCAAGTGCATATCAAGTCAAAAATGCGCTCATCAACGGTACCGACTCCACTGTCAGCGGCTATGGGGATGACTCCACTCTCTATAAAAAAATTGATATTGCCGGCACCCTTTCCGAAACGCCGTGTGAAGACCCGGTTGTTCCCTTGAGTGCGCGCGCACGCACACTGCTGAGCAGCTGCTATGGTGAAGAGCTTTCCGAAGTGCACCAAAGCGATATGGATGCGCTGTGCATACTCAGTTCTGTTTCGGTCCCGCAGCTTTCAAGCTATATGGATGCCGTGCCGGAATTAAACACAGTGCAGATTCTTGCCATTCGTTCCACTAACCTGACCACTGCTGATTTTGCCTGGCTGAAAACGGCACGCTTTGAAAACCTGTATAAACTGGATTTGACCGGCAATTACCGCTTAAGTGCGTTGGAGTTTTCCGAACAAACCGCGCCGCTGCTGCGCGAGCTGTATGCCGATAACTGCGCTTTAACAAGTGCGGACAGCTTGGAAAACCTCCATTCGCTTGTTTCCCTTTCTTTATGCCGCAACCGCTTTTTCACTTCTTACCAATTTGAGAAGCTGTCATTTTTACAGGAAATTGATTTGAGCCAATGCCTCCTGCAGGATGTCCGCGCCTTTGCCGACTTTCATGATTTAAGCTATTTGAATCTTTACGACAATTATATTACGGACATTTCGCCCCTGGTGAGTTTTGCGGGCAGATATTTCAACATTCAGCGAAATCCGCTTGCCTTGGGAAGTCGGCAGGATTACTATATTGACCAGATTGACGCTTCTATGAAAGCAGCGCCGTATTCTTTAGACAATATCTATTTTTACCATGATTCCAATAACGGATCAGACGGTAAAAATTACATTAAAGCAGAACAAATGTCTCTGCCCGCGCAGTCCTATACCAGAACACAGCAGAGCGCGCTGTTGCAAACCGTGACCGCGCCGGAAGAAGCCAACACCAACAGCTATGCACGCTTTGAGAGTCAAAGCACAAAGGCGCAGGTGGATGCGCTCAGCGGCGCCATGCATTGGGATGCCGCCGATTTTCCGCAAAGTGAACGCATCACGGTGCGCTACCTGCCCGTGGCAGGGTTCCCGGAAGGGGAAAGCACGGTGGAAATCCTTGCCCCCGCCATTAAAGAATTCTATTTTGACGGCGGCTTTGTACTGCGCGCCAATGCAGCAACGGACTATGTCATGCTCGGCACCACGCGCTTAAGCGAAAGCTATGCGGATGCAGGCAGCAAACTGTTTGTTGTGCCTTCTTCCGTTTCTTATAGCGGCAATTTAGTTGCCACTGCCTATGATGCTTTCGGTGCCGGTTCTTCCGTGCACATCGGCACCCGCCAAAGTGAGCCGGAAGAGGATGCACACATTCTGCGCGTTTCTTCCGACAAGGAAGAATACTTCACAGGTGAAACCGCTACCCTGAGCATCGTTGCCGACAGCAACACCAACAACATCAAAATCTACGACTGCAATTATCACTCCACCATTCTCCTTTCCGCCTATTCCGAGCAGGGAGAAGAACGCAGCTTTACCTGCCGCGTGCCGCTCGGCAGCGCCGGCAGCTACCGCTTCAAATGCTATGCTTCGGCAACCGAGCAGTTTTCCATCGGCGCAACAGTCATTCGCTTCAGCGCCTTGCAAAAAGCGCAGAGCTTTAAGCTGACAAGTGCAAGCGATTCTTCCCTGTATTTGAGCGAGGGCTGCGACAGCCTGCAGCTCACACCGGAGTTTTTGCCGAAAACCGCAGCGCGGGAAAATGTCAGCTACCGCTCTCTTGACCCTGCAGTTGCCACGGTAGACAGCAGCGGCAAAGTCAGTGCTGTCGGCTACGGGCAAACCGCAGTCGTTGCCGAAAGTGAAAGCGGGCTCAGCGCTGCTCTTCCCATCATCGTAGCGGTACCCAAAATCAATGAACCTGCTGTTTCGGAAACATATGTGGGAGAAACCTGCTTTGTCACGGTCTATACCAAAGGTGCCGATGATGTCCTGTTAAAAAATGCAGATGGCAGCGATTGCGCTTTTGCGTACCAAACACAAAAACAAAAATCCAATATCAGCGGCTATGATGCTCTGTGGACTGTCAGCTTTGTGCCCGAAAGCGGCGATGAACTGAACCTGAAGCTCTATGCCGCAGATGATAACGGCATCACCATGCGCAGCAATTACAGATGCTTTTGTGTGGCGCCGATTGAACCGGTGCAAAGCTTTGATTTTGAAGAAAGCAGTTACCGATTTGAGCGCAGCGGCGGTGCAGTGAAAATCTCTCTGAATGTGGTGCCTGCCACCTCGAGCGAATTTTTTAACTGGAGCATCTCCACCAACACGGTGGCAAAAATGGATGCTTTTGAAAACTATTGTATTCTCACCCCGAAAAAGAGCGGTTCGCTGGAATTGACCGCTTCCACCATGATTGGGGATGAAGAAGTCGACAGAACCGTTACCGTTACCTTCACTGAGGGTAAGATTTATACTGCTGCGACCGATGTCACAGCTGTCGACCTTTATGAAGAATTTCCGGTTACGGTCAAAACCGACACAAGCATTACCTATTTGGACATTATGGATTCGAACTCACTGAGTATCGAATACACCGACTATACCTACTACGAAGATGAAGGCGGTTACCGCTATTGGACTCTTCCCTTCCATTTTAAGCGGGATGCTTCCTTCCTCAAAGTCATCGGCGGCGACAGCGTGGGCAATGTCAGCAGCAGTGTGCAGCTTGCCGTTAGCGCTACCATGCCGCAGGAAAGCTTTGCCGCCAATCCCCCCGTAGTCATGGGGCGCGCGGGGAAATTGGTGAATTTTCATTTAATTGCGCTTCCCTCCCGCGCCAACATTAATTTTGATGAATATAGCGTGGTAGCGGAAGACCCGGAAATTTGCAGTTTTAACCTCGGCAATCTCCGCTTGAATAAAGAAGGGGAAACCACCCTTCACTGCACCTATGGGGAAGAACACAAGGATGTCAGAGTCATTGTCAGCGCCCCGATTGAAGAAATCACCTTAGCGCAAAGCAGTGTTTCCCTATGCGAGGGCGAAAGCTACATCATTCAGGCACAGGTTACGCCCGAAAGCCACGAAATAATCCGCTACACCAGCAGTGATGAAAGCGTTGCCGCTGTCAGTGCTGTCGGCGTTATCAGCGCTACCGGTATCGGCACTGCCACGATTACCCTGCAGGCGGAAAACGGTGTGAGCACCTCGCTGCAGGTTAAAGTCAAACCGACAACCCCCGTGACAGCTCTGAGCTTTGACAAAGCGCTGTATGAAATTCAGGTTTCGGATGCGCTCCCCTACACGCTCTTTGCGAATGCCGATACCACCAATCAGCTCACATATTCAAGCTCCAACACCAACCTGCTCTCTGTCAACGAGCAGGGAGAATACCTGGCGTTAAAAGAAGGCGAGGTCACCGTCACGGTGCGCAGCGACAGCGGCGCTACCGCCACGGCAATCGTGCGCATCACCGCCGAGCGGCGCTTAGCGCTTTCCCGCCCGCAAATGGAAAGCACACCCAAAAGCACCATTACCATTTCCGCGATGCTCACGCCGGACACTGCCGACCTGGATGGCTATTGGTTCAGCGATGACGAATCGGTCGCTGTGGTTTTGCAAGGCAGTAAAAGCGGTGCGGTGTACACCAAAACTCCCGGCACCTGCCGCATCTATTTCATCAGCACGCGCGGAGAAATTGCTTCATGCCTGCTCAAAGTCAATAACATTGCGCTCTCGCGCATTACTTTAGCGGAAACGGAAATTGAAATGGCGGTTCATGAAAACCACATTATTTCCTACACCGGCAACATCAGCTTTTCTGCCGAAAAGCCGACCTGGCACAGCGAAAACGAAGCGATTGCCGCCGTTGACCAAAACGGCATTCTCTACGGTGTCAGCGAAGGCACAACCACAGTGTTTGCCTCCCTTGCCAATGGCAAAACCTACCCGATTAGCGTGACAGTCAATGCCACAGAATTAACCCTGAGCGGTGTCAGCACCCAAAGTGCGCAGTTAACCTGCACCAATGTGTTAGGGACAACTCAAAGCTATGATGTCAACGGCAGTTTTACGATTGCCCCCTTTGCCTGCGGCACATATACATTTGAGCTTACGGCTTTGCACCACACAAGCATCACCATTACGGATGCCGCTGTCTTCTCTTGTGCCGACCTCGGCAAACTGACACTTCACAACGGAGATGCCAATGGTGACGGTGTGGTGGATATTGCCGATATTTCTCTGCTGCTCAATCAGGATAATTACGGAGCTGCAGCAGGCAGCACACGCCGCAATATGGATATGGATGATAACGGTGTCATTAACATTGCCGATATTCGTGAAATACTGCTCGCCGAAAACTTCGGCAGCAGCGATATAGAAATAATCTATTAGCAGAAAGGAAAAACCACTATGGAAGTTTTTGATGTAGTAGTTGTCGGAGCCGGTAACGGCGGTTTGGTTGCCGGAGCAACCACGGCAAAAGAAGGCTACAAAACCTTGGTGCTCGAAAAGCACAATCTGCCCGGTGGCTGCGCCACCAGTTTTGTGCGCGGCAGGTTTGAGTTTGAAGCCGCTTTACACGAACTGTGTGAGGATTCTACGGGTGAAAAAGCCGACAGTGCGCGCAAAATTTTTCAACGCCTCGGCGTGGATATTCCCTTCTTTTATGAGAAGCAGCTGTTCCGCGCTATTGCCAAGGGCGAAGGCGGCTATGATGTGCGCCTGCGCCCGGGTTACGATGATTTCTTAGACGATATGGAAGCAGCCGTTCCCGGCTGCCGCGAGAGTGTCAAAAAGATGTTTGATTTAATGCCCGTGCTCGATGAAGCGCAGGTGTACATGGACCAACCTATCTTTAATCCCGCAAAACTGATGACGCAATACGGCGATTTCATCACGACCGCTTCACACTCGATGGAGGATGTGATGAACCAGTGCGGCATTCCCGAAAAAGCGCAAAACATTTTAAGCACTTATTGGGGCTACCTCGGCGTGCCGATGGATGATATGAATGCGCTGCACTACATGAGCATGGTCTCGGCATTCATCAAAACGCCGCCTTCTATGCCCTACCACCGCTCACATGAAATCTCGCTGGCGCTGGTCAAATCCATTCAAGCCTATGGCGGTGAAGTGCGCTTTAACAGTGAAGTCACCAAATTCCTTTACAGCGAAAAAGGCGCTGTTATCGGTGTAGAAGTCGGCGGCGAGCCGATTTATGCCAAGAAGGTTATCTCCAACATCATTGCCAATAATGTGTGGAACCGTTCCGAGCAGAGCGCTGTGCCGAAATCTGCCGTTAAACTTGCCAATGCGCGCAAACTCGGCATGACCTTTGTCACCGTTTACCTGGGGCTGGATGCTTCCAAAGAAGATCTCGGCATTGAAGATTACAGTGTCTTTATCTCTTCAAGCACCAACTCCCGCCGCCAGTTTAACGAACGCTTAGACTACGGTATGTACGTGGTCAACTGCTTAAATGTCGCCATCCCCGAGGCAAGTGAAGAGGGCACGAGCATGCTCTTCTTCACCATGCCGATTATGCCCGGCGACTTCCCGGAGAACCTGAAACCGGAAGAATATAAACGCTATAAGAACGACTTTGCCGAAAAATACATTGTCGATTACGAAAAAACGCTGGGCGTTTCCATTCGCGAGCATATTGAAGAAATTGTTGTTGCCACCCCCGCAACCTTTGCGCGCTACCTCGACACGCCGGACGGCTGCATTTACGGCTACGCCAACGAGGAGTGGGACAATATTGTGGCAAGAACCGTGCTCAAAGACCTCGAGAATAAAATCCCCAATCTCTACTTCTGCGGCGGCCATACCATTCGCGGCGGCGGTTATCCCTCCGCGTATATCACAGGCGCCATGACAGGCGAAGCGGTTGTCAACGCACTCAAAGGAGG
Organism: Clostridia bacterium; assembly: GCA_017430965.1. Lineage (GTDB taxonomy): Bacteria > Bacillota > Clostridia > Oscillospirales > Acutalibacteraceae > RUG714. The sequence goes on from JAFRLX010000143.1 coordinate 7,802, forward strand.
TAAGTAAGATGGAGCAGAAAAATGCATTAAGTAAAAGCGCTATGATGCGCATGGTTAAAGACCGCGTCATCGCAGTCAAAAATGCCTCTGCCGCACCGGTAAAGGATTTGTACGATTACCCCGCCAACAAATTGGCGCGCGCTATGCACCCGCATGGGCAATTCTTAAAGATTAAAGAAATCATCCCCCGCGGTAAAGATTTCAAAAGCTTTCTCTTTGAGCCGGATACCGCCAAAGGCACCAAAAACCTTGCCTGGTTCAGCGCCGGTCAGTATTTGGTCGTTGCCGTGGTGATTGACGGTAAAACCTACAACAGACCCTATTCAATTGCTTCTGCCCCGCGCGCAACCCTTAGCGGCGAAATTGAAATTGCCGTTAAGCGTGTGGACGGCGGTATTGTGTCTGCTTATGTGCTCGACAATTGGAAGGTCGGTGACAGCGTGATTGCTTCCGGACCGCTTGGTGACTTCACCTATGAGCCGCTGCGCGATGCAAAGCACATCATCGGCATTGCCGGCGGTAGCGGCATTACCCCCTTCCGCTCCTTGGCAAAGGCAATTTGTGATGGTGATGAGGATTGTTCGCTCACCCTGCTTTACGGTTCGCGCACATTAAAGGATGCCGTTTTCAGCGATGAATTCGCGCAAATGGCAAAAGAAAACGAGAAAATCAAACTTGTCAATGTGCTCAGCGATGAGAAGAAAAAAGGCTACGAAAACGGTTTTATTGATGCAAAGCTTATCCAAAAATACGCACCGACCGAAGAGCCTTATTCCATCTTCCTGTGCGGCCCGCAGGCGATGTATGACTTTGCGGATAAAGAGATTGCAACCTTAGGCATCAAGCGCAAATACATTCGCCATGAGCTCTTCGGCGAATACTTCCACCCGGAGAAAAATGCCGACTACAGCGGCGATATTCAGGCAAGCTACAAACTCACCGTGCACATTGCCGGCAAAGTGCAAACCACCACTTGTGCTGCCGACACCTCGCTGCTCAGAGCAATGGAAGCCGCCGGCATCAACGCCCCGAGCGACTGCCGCTCCGGCAGGTGCGGCTGGTGCCATTCTCAGTTGCTTTCCGGTGAAGTGTATGTTCCCGCAAGTGTGGACGGCAGGCGCGCAGCCGATAAAGAGTTCGGCTACATTCACCCCTGCTGCTCCTTCCCGCTCAGCGATATAGAATTAGAGGTTCCGCCGCTACCGTATTAATCGCAACCGTTTTTTAAAAAATGATTCGAGGCAGCCGTTTTTGCGGCTGCCGATTTTTGTGCTCTATAAAAATATTGAACAATGGTATAGCTTTATGATATAATCTTATATTATATTGTAATTAATACATATTTAGTGGTTTTGAACTGCAAAAACGGAGAAAAGCGTGAACGAAAAGTATTTTGGTAATTGGGTAATTGTGGAAGAGCTCGGCAGCGGGTCTTTCGGCACTGTCTACAAAATCAAAAAAGAAGAATTCGGTAACACTTACTACAGTGCCATGAAGGTCATCCGCCTCCCGCAGGACAAGGATGAACCGAACCGCCTGCGCAATGAAGGAATGGACGACAGAAGCCTCTCTGCCTACTATGCACAGTTTGTAAAGGATTTCACCAATGAAATTAAGGTTATGGCAAGCTTACAGGGCAACACCAACATTGTCGCCTACAACGACCACAAAATTGAACCCAATGCGGATGGTATCGGCTATACGATTTATATTCGCATGGAATACCTGATTCCTTTGGAGCGCTACTTGCTCAATGGCGGTACCACGCGCAATATGAGCGAGAAAGAGGTTATCAAATTAGGGCTGGATATGTGCAGCGCTTTAGAGGTTTGCGAAAAATACAACATCATTCATCGCGATATTAAGCCGGATAATATTTTTATTTCCAAAACCGGTGATTTCAAATTAGGTGACTTCGGTATTGCCAGAAAATTAGAGGGCACACAATCCTTCCTCTCCAAAAAAGGTACCTATTCCTATATGGCACCGGAGATATACAACGGTCAAACCTATAACAAAACAGTCGATATTTATTCACTGGGGCTTGTGCTCTATAAGCTCTTAAATCACGGCAGACTTCCGTTCTTTCCGCCGTATCCCGCACAGATTAAATATTCGGACACGGAAAATGCCATTCTCAAAAGAATGCAGGGAATCGCCATTCCGCCGATTCCCGGTGTGAATGACAGGCTCAATGCGATTATTCAAAAGTGTTGTGCCTTCCGCCCGCAGGAACGCTACCAATCTGTTCAAATGCTGCAGTACGAACTGCAGGCGGTTGTACGCTCTCCCTATGCAAAGCCGCTGTCGCCAACACCAATCGTTGCGGCAGGCGCTGCAAAAACCATGTATTTAAAAAATCCTCCTGCCGCTGCGGCAGCTCAAAAGCCGGCAATGCCGGCTTCCGGTACCCCTGCCCGCCACAATCAAAACCCGGCGCCGGTGAAGCCGCAACCGCCGACAACACCACCGCCCGCACAAAATGATAACCCTAATAAAGGCATGATGATTGCCTTAATTTGCACTGTGGCGGTTGTTACCATTATTGCGATAATTCTGATTGTGGTATTCTCCTCCAACAAGGAGGAAAACACTGCACAGCAGCCAACCGAATCGGTTTCTTCCTCTACAACAACCACTTTGCCGACAACTACACAACCGAACACATATACCACTGAGCCGCAAAAGAAAAAAATAGACAACTCGCAATTTGGCAGCCAAAGCTCCTTTTCCGAAGTAGATGCCGACATTCGCTCTATTATTCAAAGCTCAAAAGCCGACACCGTAAGCTTCACGATGTTGGACGCAAATTCGGGAGATATTGCGCAATATGGCTCTACAGATAGTATGAGTGCCTCCGCAATGATTGTTTATCCTATACTGTTTGCCTATGAACAGGAAATGGATACCGGAGAAATCACAAAACAAACAAAGATTCCTCTCTATACCAAATACAAAGGTCGCAGTCAACTGGATGAGGAAAAGAAAAAAGGTCCTCTCAGTGTGGAGGAATTGTTCCGGTATTCTTTCAGTTATAGCGACAATATTGCCATCAACAGCTTATTAGACTATATCGGTTATGATACCATTGAGGAAGTCTGCCGAATCGCCGGCTTTAAAAGTGTGAAAATAGAAAGATTTCTCGCCGAGAAAGACACCAATAGGGATAACACCTGTACCGGCAAGGACTTGGCAAACATGATAGACAGCATGGAGCAAAACCGCTCCTTCGGCTATCAGGTAATGAAAACATACAAATGTGAAAGCCTTAAAGATAATGATGCAAAAGGTATCGCTACTGTTGTAGGAAACAACTACGAAACCATGAACGGCTGCACCGGAGCAGTGTTTAATGAATCGGTCTATATTCAAAGCGAAAAACACGATTGGATTGTTGTCTTTTTATCCGAATCCGGCGAGTATAAAGACGGTTCTGCCACGGCAAGAAAATTAGGAGAAAGATTAAAAAATGAATAGATGCAAAATCATCATTGCTGTGGTTCTTCTGTTGTGCCTGTTCTTGAGCGGCTGCTCAAAATCGGAGGAAAACGCAACAAACACCACCACCGCAGCTACCGGCACGGCAGCCGCAGCACAGGCTGACAAAAAGAGTAAAAAGACCGCTGCGGCGGCAAAAAAAGAAACCACCTCACCCGTGAAGACAGATAAGACAATGGAAAAAACTATCCGCGCACAGATTCCGCAAGATAACGGCAAGTGGTCTGTCTATTATAAAAACCTGAAAGACCAAACGCAGTGCAGCATTTCCAATGAAAAAACGGTTTCCGCAAGCTTGATTAAGCTCTTTATCATGGCAACGGTGTATGACCAAATCAATCAAAAAAAGCTCAAAGACAGCAAGGAAATTGAAGACCTGATGGAAAAAATGATTACTGTTTCCGATAACGATGCTTCCAACGATTTGGTCAAAATCCTTGCCGACGGCGACCACAAAGCCGGCATGAAGGTGGTCAATGCCTATGCCAAAAACCATGGTTTCCCCCATACCGAGCAACAAAGAGATATGCGCGATTCCCGCCCAAAGCCTGTCCCTGAGCAGAATTACACTTCGGTCGAGGATTGCGGCAAGCTGCTGGAGCTGATTTACAGCGGCAAATGTGTTTCAAAAACTTACAGTGAAAAAATGCTCGGCTACCTGCTGCAACAGACGCGCACCCACAAAATCCCGGCGGGCTTACCAAAAGGCACGAAAGTAGCCAACAAAACGGGCGAACTGGAAAAAACGGAAAATGATGTTGCTATTGTCTATACCGAAAAAGCAGACTACATCCTGTGCGTGATGTCCAACGATATCACCAGCAAAGATGATGCACAGCAGTCCATCCGAGAGATTTCCGAAGCGGTCTATGAACAGGTGACAAAATAATGTAAAAGAAAACATCACCGACTTTCAAATAAGAAAGTCGGTGATGTTTTTAAGACTTTTAAACCGTATCCAAAATGTAGTAGGCATGAGTGGGGTTGCCGTTGACATATCGGTTGACAACCAATTTGTTTTTGTAGAATCCGATTCCCGAAAACTCATCCGTCACATTTTTGGAGAGCGCACGCAGTAAAACGAATTTCCCGGTTTTCGGATTATATCTGTAATAAAAGTTATAGTTTGAGTTGACTGACGAAGCGCGAACATTCGCATAAATTTTTCCGCCGGCTACAGCAATTAAATAATACTGATCGCCTGCAAAGGCTACTTTTTTCATCGCTTTCGTGGCAGTATCAATGCGGTAAATATTTCTGCCGCGGTTTAGTCCTTGTGTCACATAGTAATACTTGCCATCCATCGCTACCGGTGAATATTGGTTCGATAACGATTTAATCGTCGAGAGTTTTCCGGTCTTCATATTGTAGCACATCAGCTTATTCACCGCATCATAAAAGTAGAAATACAATTTACTTCCCCAAGAATAGCACCCGCCGACATCGCCTTTCAAAATGGTTTTATACCCTTTTCCGTTTAAATCACACACATGCAAGCCTGCTTCGGAACCATACACATAGTTTTTTTGCGTGATAAAAAACAGGCGATTGTTGGTAGGGATGATATCTTCCGTTCCCACTCGGCGAATGATGGCTTTTTTATACTTTCCGTTTACCGCACATTTGACAATGTAATGATTATAAACATAATAGATATAGTTTTTATAGATACTGTATTTCCAGTATGGAACATTACCGGTAACCAATTTTGATTTGCCGTTAATGGAGGTTTTTACATACAGCCTACGGCAGGGAGTGTCCCAATCAGCATCAGTCGAATCGCTCACAAAATAACTGACATTACCGTAGAATCCGCCTCCGCTAAAGCTATAATTCGCATTAAACTGCTGCCGCTGTTCATAGTAGTAAGATGTGAGGCTCGCCGCTTCGGCACTACTGCCCGCAAACGCCAAAACAGTAAAGAGCGAAGCGAAAACAAGAATTAAGCTGATGATTTTTTTCATAGTCAACATTACTCCTTTTCATAAGTTACAATTGAGCTGATTTAAGCAGTGCGGTCATGAAACAATGATTGCGGAATGCTTACCGAAGTTTTCCGCTTTTAAAGCGAGTGCGATATCTGCAACATCAATGATGTTGTCACCGGTCAGGTCTGTTTGTGCATTTACCTGTCCATAATTTTCGCCGGCAAGCAGCATAGAGATATCGGCAATATCAATCACCTCATCACCATTAACATTTCCAAGCGGCAATACTACATGTTCCTCATTGACTGCCTGAGCATTTTTGGTGTCGTATTCACCAAGGCAAACCGTGAGAGCATTCTTACCCGTGGCGTAAACCTTGTAAACATCTCCCTTTATTTGTTCGAGTTCAAAAACGCCGTTTTTCGCTGCCACTTCGTATTCATTGAAATGACTCTTAATAATCAATGAAGTGTGCACACTTTTTAACGCCGGAACCGAATAGTGAAAAGTTTTCCAAGCATTGTCTACTATCACTTCACTGCTGTGCGGACCAACCACTTGTCCCTGCTTTGTTCCGTTTGGCCGATAAAGGGATTGAATATGTATTGTATAAACTCCCGGCACAATGTTTTCGATGACTTTTTTCGGCTCAATTGCATGCAGCCACTGTGTGCTGCCATTGGGTGTAGTGACAATCACATCGTAGCAATCCGCTCCCTGTGCGGCGTCCCATTGCACAAAAATCTTGTCCCCTTGCAGCTCTGCAGACAGGTTATCAGCGCCTTGCATGGTATAGTGGCATGCCACATTACCGCTGTGCGGACCGACCACCTGTGCACTCGGATTACCTTCCTGTCGATAGAGCGACTGCACATCAAATTGATACTCTCCGTAAGCAAAGCCGGTAAATGTTTTGCTTGTTTGATTCGTGTGGAACCATTTCTGCTTGCCGTCGGGATATGTGACAATAACATCATAACAATTGGCTGCTCGTGCACTGTCCCAACTGACCTTTATGACAGAGCCATCTACGCGAACATCGGTATTCTTTGGAGCTTGAATCGAGTTGTCAACAATGACTTCACTGCTGTGCGGACCGACAACTTGCCCCTGCTTTGTTCCGTTTGGTCGATAAAGGGATTGAATGTGTATTTTATAAACTCCCGGCACAATGTTTTCGATGACTTTTTTCGGCTCAATTGCATGCAGCCACTGTGTGCTGCCATTGGGTGTAGTGACAATCACATCGTAGCAATCCGCTCCCTGTGCGGCGTCCCATTGCACAAAAATCCTGTCCCCTTGCAGCTCTGCGCGCAGGTTCCCGGCACCTTGCATGGTATAGTGGCATGCCACATTACCGCTGTGCGGACCGACAATTTGCCCGCTTGTGCTGCCATTGTTGCGGTAAAGCGATTGCACATCAAATTGGTATTCACCGTAAGCTAAGCCGGTGAAAGTTTTACTTGTTCCGCTTGTGTGGAACCATTTTTGATTGCCGCCGGGATAGGTGACAATGACATCATAACAATTGGCACCTTCCGCGGCATCCCAGTTGATGCGGATGGTGCTACCATCCACGGTAGCTTTCACATTTGTCGGCGCGGCAATCGCACCCTTGTTCAATTGCTCATAATTATAGGCATGAATGATTTTGAATGATTTAATGCCGCCCTTGGATTGTGCGACATTATGATAAGCGACTTTATTGGGTTGATCGTTAACATTCGATTCGTAACGGTAACAATTGACTTCACCGGAGCCGCCCGCATAAATAAAATAGTGAATTTTATGATTGCCGGTCGTATCCGAAGTGACATCATAGCACTCAATATAATCGCCGAATTTTGCGTATTTGTTTAAGCTTCCGGGTGCACAGTACTTAACGGTATTGGAAGCATCGGACGGTGCCACCCCAAAGGTGTGGTAGAACACATAATTGGCAAATGCCCAACAGCTCTTGCCGGAGCCGCACGCCCGAAACGCTGCTGCATCAATGTTTTCCAAAGCGCAGTTATTACAACCGTGGTTACTGCTCGATCCCGCGCATGCTTTTCCGTTTTGGCTGAAATATGAACCGTCAGGATACTTTTGTTTAATCGTATTGATTCTTTGCTCTATTTGTGAAGTCGCGTTTACAGAGATTTGCAAGAGCGCAAAAAGGCTCAAGCACAATGCGACTACTAACACCGGACTCAACACTTTTTTCATCGTTTCCCTCCCGAAATGTGCTTAAAAGAAACGTATTCTTTCATTTACCGACACTATAGCACACCGCTCTTCAAAAAAGGGGGAAATGTAAAAACATGCTGTTTTTTTGTAAAAAAAAGTTGCAAGCAGCTACTTGCAACCGACTCCAAGCAGGGCACCTGAAAAAGGCTTGCCGAGCGTTTGCCCGACAAGCCTTATTTGGTTTAAACCGTATCAACGATATAGAATTTGTGGGAGCGCACATCTGTCACCCATTTTTCCACTATCAGTTTGTTTTTATAGAAACATGGTTTTACTAAAGTGGTATTTGCAGGGAATCTGCGCAAGAGAGCGAATGTGCCTTTTTTTGCATTGAATTTGTAAACACTTTCACCATATACTGCATATAGTTTTCCGCCGCCGACAGCCACGAAAATTCCGGGCCACTTTGCGATTATTTTTGCCGTTCTTTTTGCCGTGTCAATCCTGTAAATGATTTCTGTTTCCAAAGAAGAATACTTATTGATGGACTTAGAGACATAATAGTACTTACCGTCCATTCCGATTGTACCGACTCTATCGTCAATGCACGCCGTGTTGTAGACAGCATACATTTTTTGCGTTTTGAAATTGTAACACATCAATTTCTTTTGTGTATCATTGATGAAATACAGATTGCTGCCCCAAGAGTAGGCATCCCGCGTTTTATCCGCGGTGATTCTTTTGTAATTTTTTCCGTTTAAATCACAAATAAACAGTCCGGAATTATTCTCTGTTCCTTCATGGTCAACAACGCAAATCACTAACTTATTGTTTGCTGCGATAAGACTAACACCCAAGGAATCATCACGGACACTCGAAATTTTGCGAATGGCTTTGTGGTATTTCCCGTTCAGCGCGCACTTATATAAGTATCCCCCGAAATAATCGGTATAATAAAAATAGTTTTTATAAACCGTGTATTCAACAACACCATGTCTTAAAGCGCGAGGGATAGAAGCTACTTTTTTTGTCTTTCCATTTAAACTGTTTCTGACACAAATGCCGAAATTGTGGTAATCCATATAGCACAGGGAATTGCCGTAAAACGCAGGACCGCCATCTTCAATGCCGGTATATCCGCTGGTCAGGTCATTACAGTTAAACTGCTGGTGTTGCTCATAGAAAAATGCCGTGTAACTCGCCGCTTCGGCACTGCTGCCTGCAAACGCCAAAACAGTAAAGAGCGAAGCGAAAACAAGAATAAAGCTGATGATTCTTTTCATATAGCATACTCCTTTCGGTTGAGCAAAACCGCTTAAGTGATTCACACTAACAATAGTATAGCATATTTTGGTAAAGGAAACAATGACAGCTGCGGCACTTTATGCGCCGACCGTTATCAACAGTAAGAGGCGCCAAGGGCGCCTCTTACTGTTGATTAATATATTCGCACGCGGCGAGGGCGGCAATGGTGCCGTCCGCCGCGGCGGTGGTCACCTGCCGAATCTTTTTGGAGCGACAATCACCTGCCACAAAGATACCGGGCGTTTTGGTAGTGCAGTCCTCACCGCTGTCAAAATAACCATACTCATTGAGCGCAGCGAGGTCTTTAAAAGGTTCGTTTTCGGGAATGAGCCCGATGGCAACAAATAACCCTTCACACGCAACTGTGATTTTGGTGCCGCTTTCGGCTTTTGAAATTTCCACACCGCTGAGTTCACCCTGCTCGGCAAGCAGCTTTTCAATCTTCACGCCGGTGAAAGCTTTGACATTGTCGCGCCCGAACAGTACCTTTTGCAAGCGCTCTTCGCCGGTAAAGTAGGGCAAATCCTGCAGCATAATGACTTGCTTGCACTTATCCGAAAGCAGGATTGCTTCCTGCAGCGCCGAGTTGCCGCCTCCGGCGACACACACGGTTTTGCCGCTAAAAAAGTCTCCGTCACACACCGCGCAGAAAGAAATGCCCTCGCCGATGAAATCGGTTTCGCCTTCGAGCCCTAAGAGGCGGTGCTTGACACCCGTGGCAAGAATGACCGCCTTGCATTCAAAGGCGCTCCCCTCTTCGGTGCAAACAATCTTGGTATCGCCCTCGGTTTTAATTTCGCTCACGGTTTCAATCTCGATATCGGCACCCTGCTCCATAATCTGCGAAAACATACTGTCTGCCAATTCATTACCGCTCAATGAGAGGGAACCCGGAAAATTTTCGACCTTAGGGGAATTGGTAATCTGCCCGCCGAAGCCGGCTTTTTCAATGACAAGTGCGCTCTTTCCGTTTCTGAGCGCATAGAGCGCTGCTGTCATGCCGGCGGGACCGCCGCCGACAACGATAATATCGTACATATTTTTCTCCTTTATCCGGCTATCTGCCGTTAACATAATTCAATGGGTTATCGCACATTTTAATGCGGAATGCGGAGTTCGGAATGCGGAATTAGTGGTGGCAACACTTTGTGTTGCATTTTAATGTGCCTGTGCGGGTTCAGCGCATCGGTAAGTTGAAAGTGTCAGGGCATCGGTAAGTGCAGGTTCAGCGCATAGGTAAGTCTTTCAAGGTATAATGGAAGCCAAAGAGGTGATCATTATGCCATGGAAGGAAACCAACGCAATGGAA
>JAFRLX010000144.1 GCA_017430965.1 Clostridia bacterium
TAACCGTAGATGTCCTGCGCGCCTTGCAGCACCGGCATCACAGCACCCGGATCGCCGAGATTGTCTTCGATAACCTTTTTCAGCTCAGCCTCTTGTTCAGGGGTTCCTTTAAAAGGAATTTTGCTGATTTTTTTTATCATTTTTTCTTTCCTCCCCGTGCGATAATCGCACAAATTTAAAAATTTTCTATTAAAAATTCAAAACTGTTTTTGTGCTCTCACAAAAAGTGATTGCACTCAAATAATTTTAAAACTTTTACATATTTAGCGGTCGGCGGTCGGCAATCGGCAGTCAGCGCGTGCCGCTTGCGGCACTTTTTATTGCAGCGCTCTGCGTTGCCACCTCTAATTCCGCATCATTCCGTATTCCGAATTGTCAATTACTTTGCTCTCTTGGCAAAGTAATCAATAACCGCCTGCGGTGTGAGCTCTTCCAATTCAATAGAATTGGTTGCTTCTTTCATATTTTCCAGATAATGCGCATCCGATGACTGTATCAGCTCTACGCCCTCTAAAGAATACAAAGCTCTGAGCTTTTTTTCATCGGCATCATAACTCATTTCCGCAAAACCGTGGTGACACTCGGGGGTAAGGTCGCCGAGCACGGCAGTCACACTGTAAGAGTCTCTGTCAATGTGCGCGGGGTACGCAAATCCGCCGTAACTTTTTACTAGGTCAAACACCTGCTCAATGCCGATTTCGGTTGCTAACAAGAGCAGGTCCGCTTCTTCCGCGACACACTCATCGCTGCTGTTTAAGACCTGCTGTGCGCCGTAGACTTCCGGGCGGTTCGCAATGTGCGCCGTGTGCTCCCTGACATAGCCCGAAAACGCCATGGCTTTTTCGGTATCGGGGAACAGACACACCACATGAATATCCTCGCTCGTGCTCAGTTCCATTCCGGGCACCACGCACACGCCGACCTCTTTGCCGACCTCGACCGCCGCTGCACAGTTGCGGCAGCTGTTGTGGTCAGTCAGCGCAATCACATCCAGCCCCAGCAGCTTTGCCATATTGACAAGGTTGTTCGGTGTCATGTCCGCATCGCCGCAGGGCGACAGGCAGGAATGCAGGTGAAAATCGTAATAATATCTCATTACAGCAGTCCGGCGATTTTGACCGACATTTCAAAGGCGTTTAAATCAGTGGATAACACCGGCACATTCTGCAGTTCGGCGCGCTGCCTGGCATCTTCATCAAGCGGTGCGTTTTCGGTGAGCACAATGCAGGCGCAGTCGGCAAGCGTGGCAACGGCAATCGCATTGACATTCCCCATCACGGTCAGCCACACGCTGCCCTCTTTGGCTCTGCCCATCACCCAACTGAGTAAATCCCCCGCATAGCAGGTGAGCACATCGTTTTGTGCGCCGCCCATGCCCGCCAAAGGCTTCAGATTCAATTGTTCGGCTAAATCAGTTACTGTCATCCTCTACTCCTAATTGTGAAAGGGCTTGCGCCGCTTTCTTCACTTTATCCTTTAAAATAAAGATACAATCGCTCTCGTTGACCTTTCCCTGCACCACATCCTCTGCAAACGCCTTGCAGGTCGGAGAACCGCAGGAACCGCAGTCAATGCCGGGAAGCCTGGTGCGCAGTTCTTCAATTTCATCCATCATCGTGATGGCTTGCTCCATATCCTCCGAGAGCTTCATCACGGGAGTATACTCCAACTCCTGTGTCCAATTAATCATTTGGTTCATGGAAGTCTCATAGTGGTTGCACGCAGGCGGCAGGAATTTGTTTAAGCGCTGAATGCGCGCTTTGGCAATGTAAGGATTCTCGACACACAGCACCCCGCCGACACAGCCGCCGTTGCAGGCGTTGAGTTCGATAAAGTCGACATCCTGAATGCGCTCATCCTCTAACTGCTCGAGCACATTAATCACATTTTCAATGCCGTCCGCCGCCAGGTAGCGGTCCTCTACCGCCGCCTTGCTCTCACCGCCGCTGGTTGCCCAGCGCACGCCGGTCATACCGCTCTTGGCAATTCTTTCAAGGTGGCGAAGGTCCACTTCCTTATCCATCGCTTCCGAAAGCTTCGGGTAAATCTTGGCAATGGAAATTGCGCCGTCAACCCACGAGCGGGCTGAGCCGATCGGTGCCGCAAAATCGGTCACCTTGGCAGGGCAGGGGGTGATGAAAAAGACACCCACTTTTTCCATCGGCACACCGTATTTTTCGCTAAACTCGGTTTTGGCGATGCGTGCGGTCACTTCCATCGGTGCTTTGATGGGAAGCACATTGTCGATAAGGCTCGGAAAACGCTGCCGGATTAAGCGCACCACAGCGGGACACGCCGAAGAAATCACAGGCAGCTTCAATTTGTTCTCGGCAAGCATGCGGCGGGTAACATCGGTCACAACCTCTGCACCGCGCGAGACTTCGTAGACTTCATCAAAGCCGATTTTCTTCAAGCCGTTGAGAACAATGTCAATATCATCTAAATGGTTAAACTGCCCGAACAGCGCCGGTGCGGGAATTGCCACTTTGTATTCCCAGTTATCCAGCGCGGACAGGCGGGTTGAGTGGGCGCGCTTGGCTCCCTTAGAGCAAACGCGAATGCACTCACCGCAGTCGATACAGCGCTGTGCGCTGATTTGCGCTTTGCCGTTGCGCACGCGAATGGCTTCGGTCGGGCAGCGCTTGATGCAGGTGGTGCACCCGATACATTTCTCTTTATCTAATGCTACTGAATGGAAAAAAACATTCATTCTCTATTCTTCTTTCGAAAACCAAAATTTGCTTGGCAAATTTTGGTTAGTGTTCAGTTTTCAGTGTTCAGTGTTCAGCCGTCTACCCCTCAGCCGCCTATGGCGGCAGCTCCATAGGGTAAAAGCAATCGACCCTTAATAGCCTCTCGCTTGCCCTTTTCGGCTAATTCCTCTGCTTTTTCTTTGTTTGGCGCCAGCCAAACTGCATCAAAATCATAGAAATTATCTCGAACATTCCTAAGCGAGAGGTGCTGCGCAGTTTTGGTCTGCCTGATTTTTACAAAAGCAAGGCAAAACAGCGAAGGAATGCTGTCGCATTGCGAGATGTTTTAACGCAGTATTTGGAAAAAGCAGGCGACCAAAACCTGTTAAGGTTCGGCTGTTTTTACCCTTTCAAGGGGCGCCGAGAAGCGGGCAAATTGAACATCGAACAAACTCGGAGTATTTCTAACTAATCTAAATCGGGTGCGGGTGTCCCGCCCTCAATTATTCATTATTCACTATTCACTCTTCACTAAAGTCTATTACGCCTTGACCACCATCGTAATGGTCGTTCCTTTTCCGACTTCGGTTTCAATGTCCATGGAGTCGGTATATTTCTTCATGTTCGGCAAGCCCATTCCGGCACCAAAGCCGAGGTTGCGCACCGCTTCGGGCGCTGTTGACCAACCCTCCTGCATCGCCTTTTCCACATCGGGGATGCCGGGTCCGTGGTCAATGAGCTTCATGGTTACGCAATCGGAAGAAATCTCCACCTGCGCTTCACCGCCGCCCGCATGAATGGCAACATTGATTTCGCCCTCATACATCGCAATGGAAACCTTGCGAATGGCTTCCGGGCTGTAACCGATTTGGCGCAGCTTTTTTTTGACCGAACCGGAAGCTTCGCCGGCTCTTGTAAAATCATCCTCCGCAGAGGGGATGTCGTAAGTTAATTTTAATCCTGCCATCAGATGTTACAACCTCCGCGCAAGCCCGCATCATACAGCCTGCCGCAAGCGGTAAACATTCTAAAGCGGGTTTTTAAAATGGTAATGCCTCTTTCTTCCGCCAAATCAATAATCGTTTGGTCGGGTGATTTGCCTCTGACAAAGACAATACAGTGCATATCCATCATGTCCGCGGTTCTGACCACCTGAGGGTTCACAAGCCCGGTGAGCAGCACCGACTGGTCTTTGACAAACGCGAGCACATCGCTCATCATGTCACTACCGCATGCGGAAAGGATTTCCGCTTCCATATCTGCTTCGTAAACGACATCCGCTTCTAAAATATCAACTATATCTTTTACTTTCATAGGTTACCTTTCTAAACCTGCGGGGTTTTGAAAACCCCAAACTGCCCTATTTTACAATATTTTTATATATAATAACACACACGCGCGCGTATTGCAAGATTCAGAGAGTGAAAAAAACGGCAAAAATCACTGGTAATTCTGTTAGAAACCACCAACGGGGCACAAAGTGCTTTCCTTATTCGGTGCATTCCCGCAACGAAGTCGGTTTTTGCATTGTTTTTTCATCCGCCAGAGCTGCTTTTTTTATGGAATGATGGCGAAAAAGTGCCTACCCCCTTTGACCGAGCGCGCTTTTTGTGGTATGTTTATAGTAGATTGTTTTGATTTGTGAGGAACCTTATGGATACACTCAACATTTATGCCTGCGGCGGCGATACGGTGATTATTGTCGGCGGCATCGGTGAAGACCAAATAGAGTCCGGCAGCGCGGAAATCATAAAAAACGCGCCGCTGAGCGTGCAGGCGGGCTTTGTCAGAAGCACCGAAATTCAAATTCCCCGCAGCGAATGTGCCGCGGAGCTTTTCAGTGCGGATTGTTCCCTTTGCTTTGGGAAATACCTGCATGCGCTTTCCGGAGAAAAAGAGGAGCTTTCCCTCTCTGCAAGCGGCTTGCAGGTGCCCTTTCGCTGGCAGCAAAAAGAAGATAATACCTGCTCTCTCGTGCTTGCCGGGCGGGCAAAAAGCGATTTGAGCGGAGCGGTGCCCTGTGTCAGTTTCGGAAACTGCGCCTACTTTTTCTCGGAAACAGAGCCGGCAGAAAGCGCACAGGAAATGTTGCAACAGCTCAGCCAAACCCGCAGCGAACGCTGCTGTGCACTGCTGAGCATTAACGAGGCTCACATCACCCCGTATTTTGTACAAAAATGCGGGGCAACGGCGGGCTTTTCCGCCGGCAGCGCCGCGATAGCCCTCGCCTTTTTTGAAAGCGAAACCAAGCGCGACTTTTTCCAAAAAACCTACCGCTTCCCGAAGGGAGAACGACAGGTGGAAATCAAGCGCTTTTTAAGCGAGGCATTTGACTGCACACTGACGGCGAAGGTGGAGGAAAAATAAGGGTTTCGCGATGCAAAGTCCTTATTTTTCAGTTTACAGTTTTCAGTTTTACCCAACCGTGCGCTATGCGCACACCGCTCTTTGAGCAGGCGATTACACAAAATGCAAGGCGTAACCTTGCGACTGAACACTAAACACTCAAATAAGGTTTGCGCGCCCGAAGAGCCGGCAAATCCTTACTTGTTGCACATTCTTTACAAACATTTCACATTCTTTTTATTTTCTATTCACTCCTGTTTGAGAGAATCATTTTATAAAAAACGGGAGAAACACTATGGCAAAGAAAATGATAAAAATTGTAACATCCATTTTACTCATCGGTGCAGGGGTTCTGCTGCTGTATTTATTTCGCTTGCAGGTGCCGCGGCACATTGTCAACTTCGCGACCGTTTTAGGCTTGGCAGCGGGCGTGGCGCTGATTGCGGCGGGGCTGTTTTTGCCCTTTGTTCTCAAAGGAATTCACACACTGTGGCAGTTAAAAATCGGCAAGGTAATTTTGATTGCCGCGCTGGCTTTTGCCGTGGCGGGAGCGGGCACGTTTTGCGGCATTTTGGGCTCGATTTTTGCGGCGCAAAGCCGCACCGCGACCGACCAAAGCACCCTTTTGGTGCTCGGCTGCCAAATCCGCGGCAGCACTCCCAGCCGCATGCTCAGCGACAGAATTAACGCAGCGTATGACTACCTGAATGAACACCCCGATGCGGTTGCCGTTTTGTGCGGCGGGCAGGGGGAAGAAGAGGACTTGAGTGAAGGGCAGTGCATGTATAACATCCTGACCGAAAAGGGAATTGACCCCGCAAGGCTATACATCGAAGGCACTTCCACCACCACCGATGAAAATGTCAAACACGCGCTTGCCATTATTGAAAAAAACAACCTCTCCAAAGAGGTTGCCGTGGCGACCAACGATTACCACCAAAAGCGCGCGAGAATGATATGCACCCGCTATGGCTTGGATGCCTACGCGGTCAACGCCAAAACCCAAGCCTACCTGGCACCGGTGTTTTACACCAGAGAAGTGTTTGGAGTGATAAAAGAGAGCGTTTCCTAAGCGCTCTCTCAGAGTGTCGACAAAGGGCTAACACCACACAACAATAAAAGAGGACGGTTCTTTATTTATCCTTTAGGGTGTAAATAAGAACCGTCCCTTTTTACTTTTTTCTTCGCCGCAGGCAACCATCATTTCGCGCGCGAATCCGACACGGCTACGCCGTAAAAATTGCTCTCCCACGCCGGGATATAGGGGTGGTGGCAAAAATAGAAGCGGTAAGCGGGGCAGATTGCGTGAATTTGCAGCGGCAGGTCAAACAAATCTTCACTGCGGTGGTAAGCGCAGATATAGAGCTTGGGCTTATATTTTTGAATGGTCCGCTTTGCGCCGGCAATGGCTTTTGCCTCACTGCCTTCAATGTCCATTTTTAAGAGCGTTATCGGCTCTGCGACAAGTGCATCCACGCTCGTCAGCTTCACCTCCGCACCCTTGACTCCCACCGCGGAATTGCGGCTTGCTTCGGCGCCGAAGCGGGCGGTTGCTTCCTTGTCCCACGCGCCGAGGTGATAGGTTGTGACATCGCGCAGCTCTTTACAGTTGCGCGCTAATTTTTTATAGTTTTTGGGGTCGGGCTCCAAGGCGATGATGCTTTGGTACTGCTTATCTGCCGCGACAAATTCGCGCACGGTGTCACCGTCATACGCCCCCAAATCGACAATGCGCTCACCCTGCAGCTGCAGCAAATCGCGATACACTTTCTCTTTTTCGAAAAAGGGTTTTAGCAGCTGAATGTCGCCGCCGATTTTAAAGTTGATGATGCGCTCATAGCAAGTTTTTGAAGCCTCGTCTATGAGTAAATCATACACGGCGTCAAACTGCGCGCGGTACAGTTCGTAAAACTCACGGCTAAAGCGCGTGATGCCCGCCACCGGCACATCGGGTGCGAGCACGGTGTGCGCCTGCGCCAATTCAAAAATGCGCGCAAGTATTTCCGGGCGGCTTGTGGCAAAGGCAACCACAATCACAAAGTCCTCAAACTGCGCCTTAATTTGGCTGTATTTCTTTACAGGCATGCCGCGAAACGACTGCCCGCGCACAAAATCATCGCTCGCAAAAATACCGGCACAGGAAATGCCCTTCTCGGCAAAGATGTCCAAAATCTTGTCGGCGCCGTTGCCCATACCGTAAAGCACAATCGGCTTGGCGGCGGTTTTTAACTTGTCCCACACATTGGTTTCATAAATATTCATACTCCCATTATAGCCGAAAGTTGCAAAAATGCAAAATATAAAATATAATGGAATATAGTTTAAGAAATCCGCGCCGATATCCTGTCGGCATAACGGTGAAAAGAGGGATGCTATGCACGCAGATTACCTGTTAATATTGGGAGGACCGCTTGAGGGCGACAAACCGAGTGAGTTACTCTACGAGCGCATCAAAACCGCTGCCGAATACTTGAACGAGCACCCCGACATGAAGGCGGTCTGCTCGGGCGGCATTAAGGGAAAACACCAAAAGCTTTCCGAAGCCCGGATTATGAAAAACGCCCTGCTGGAGCTGGGTATTGCCGAGGACAGAATCCTCCTTGAAGAGAAAGCAAAAACCACCCTGCAAAACTTCCGCTACACCAAAGAGTTGGTCGGCGCAGATGCCAAGGTGATTTATGTTACCAGCGCCTTTCACATTTGGCGCAGCGCATATATTATGGAAAAAGCGGGGGTCAACTACATCCCGCTGCCGGCACCCAACGGTGCCCACTCGCTGGGCTTTCGCATCCGCGAACAATTCCTAAAGGGCTTAGTCAAAATCGGGATTATCATATAGCCGTTTTACTGCTTATGATAATGTGGAGTGCGGAACACGGAATGAAAGGCAACACATTAGCGCTTGTTCCGCATCGCTCCAATTAATTCTTCTTCCATTTAAAATGAAGAGCGAACCCCTTACGGTGAAAGAGGTGCGAAAAAACAAAGTATGCCTTCTCAATCAAATTAGAAAGGACTATAAACCACAAAGCTTACTGCTGTTGTTCATTTAGACCTTTCCTTTTTTAATAACTAAGCGGCGCGTTTGTCGCTTATTTTTTATAACGCATACCCTTCATTCAGATAATACTTTTTTGCATCAAAAGCATGTATTCTCTTGAGGGTTATATGAATTAAATCCTTTTGAGAAGGATTTAGTTTTTCCGATTCTAATAATATCTCGGCAAGCTCTGCCGGTGAGAAACCTAAATCCTCATACAGCCCCAGTCGATTGGTGATAATATCGGCAGATGCTTTTGCTAAATATGTGGGGTTTTCATCAATGTCATCTTTTTCAAGTGTCATTCTGGTTGTAAATCGTGTATTATATTCCACTCCAGCCACTCCTCAAAACAAAAAATGCGCAGCCGAAGCCACGCATGAAAAATACACGGCTCAACTGTCGCCAAACAAGTTTTTCACAACAATGTGTGCATAAAACTAAGCCTGTATTTTTACCAAATGTAAAAATACACACATTTTGTTGTGAAAACACTAAAAACTTGTTGGCAAACACATTTTACCACAAACAATTTTGAAAAGCAAGAAACAGCACTCGCATGAGACTCGGAATGACAAAACAATTCCTCTACACCAAAGTGGAGAAAACCTTAAAAGGCAAGGCTTAACCTTGCCGGCATTAATTCCGCATTCCAAACTCCGCATTCCGCATTAAAAAAACCGTGAGAGTGTACACTCTCACGGCGTTTTTTTATACATACTGTCCGAAGTTTTCCGCTTTGAGCAGCAGGTTCACATCACTGATATTGACCACACCGTTGCGGTCAACATCGGCGCGCAGATACGCTGCCTGCTCCTTCGGCAAGCCGTAGTTGACACTTGCCAGCACAAGCGAAACATCGGCAATATCAATGAAGCCATCTTCATTGACATCGCAGCGTTGCTTTTCGCTTTCATATTTGTTGACAGTGATTGGGTAAGCCGTGCTGACCTGCTTTTCCCCTTCTGCATAGAGGACCGAAACGGTCTGCTCACCGACTGCCGCCATATCATAGCCTTCAAAAGAAACAGCATCCGTCACATCATGTTTGCTGCCGTCCGCATAATGCACCAACACCTTCATGCCGCTTGTGCTGAAGACATCCCCCTGTGTGAACTCTGTCGGGTAATTACCGGAAAGGCTTAAGCTGACCGGATAATTGCGCACCAGCACACTAAAGGTGTCGGTAAGCACCTCGCCTTTCAAGTTGGTGTACTCTACCGTGACGGTTTGCCAACCCAAACGCTCGGGATTGTGGGGCAGCACATGCAGTGTGTCGGCATCCACTTCTTGGGTTTGCCCGTTTGCCATGGTCACGCTTGCCCCCAAGCCGCTGAGGTCCAGAGCCTCTGCATAGTCATATTCGGTTTTGGTCGGTGCAATGACCGACAAAGCCTTTTCATAGTTATTGACAACCACGGAGAAGGAGCCGGACAAGGTCATGTTTTTCGCATTTTTATACATCACATTGACTGTTTGAGTGCCAAGCTTTGTGGAGGAATAGCCGAACACAATCAGCTCATTTCCCGCAATCTCCTTGGTGCTGTTGTCTGCCATGACGGCGGTCGCGCTCAGTCCGGCAGTGTCCAAACTGTCACCATAGAAGTATTCGGTTTTGTCGGGTGCCGAAACGGTGATGGATTTTTCGTAATTGAGCACCACAACTTTAAAACTGTCTGTGAACACAACGCCGCTGTCCGAGGTGTAACTGACCGTAATGGTCTGCTCACCCAGCTTGCGGGAATTGTAACCGTTCAAGCGCAGCTTGGAAACATCAATCTGTGTGCTTTCACCGGCGGCATCCGTCAGCGTTGCGCTCATGCCGGTAGTGTTTAAGTTCTCGCCGTAGAAGTAACTGAGTTTTGTGGGCGGTATCACATTCAATCCGGTCAGGAAGTTGCTCACCGTGACCGTAAAGCTATCTGTAAACACCTCACCTTTTGAGGATGTAAAGCTGACTGTGACAGTCTGTTCGCCGAGACTGTTCTTATCATAACCGGTCAACTGCACTTCCTCCAGGGAAAGTTGCTTTTGTGTGCCGTCTGCCATTGTGGCTTTCACACTCATGCCGGAAGTATTTAACTCTTCACCGAAATAGTATTCGGTTCTTGTCGGCGGGGTAACGGTAATGCCGGTCTCATAATTGACCACCGTCACATCGAAGCTGCTGCTGATCGCATCCCCTTTGACATTGGTGAAGCTGACCGTGACAGTCTGCTCACCCGGCACATTTGCCTGATACCCGGAAAGTGTCAGCTCTGCCGCTGCGGGCTGCCTCTGAGAACCGTCCGCCATCGTAATGACAGCAAGCATGCCCTCGGTGTTCAAGGCTTCGCCGCAGTCATAAACCGTCTTGGTCGGCGCACTCACTTGCAGCGATTGTTCAAAATTATTGACCGTAACAGTATAGCTGTCACTTAACACCTCGCCTTTTTCCGAAAGGTAGCTAAGCGTAATCGTTTGGTTGCCGAGGCTGTAGGGGTCAAATGCACTGCACTCCAGCTCGGAGAGCGCCGCACTCCGGGTGCTGCCGTCTGCAAAGCTCAGCTGTGCGCTCATGCCGCTTGTGTCGAGTGCTTCACCATAGTAATAGGCACACTTTGTCGGCGCGGTAACGCTCAAAAGCGTTTCAAAATTATTCACCGTGACTGCAAAGCTGTCGCTGAGCGTTGCTCCCTTTGCATTGGTGTAGCGCGCGGTAATGGTTTGTTCGCCGAGTGTCTGCGCATTGTAGCCACTCAGTTGCAGGGCGGAAACAGCTACGGTTTGCTCGCTGCCGTCTGCCATCACTGCTACCGCACTCATACCGCTTGTGTCAAAAGCATCGCCATAGAAATAGGCGGTTTTGGTCGGTGCTGTCACGCACAGTGCCGTTTCATAGTTTGCCACGGTTACCGTGAAGCTGTCCGCAATTTCATTGCCCTTAACACCTGTCATTTTCACAACCACACTCTGCTCTCCGAGGGTGGTCTTGCTATAGCCGCTGACCGTCAATGCCGCGGTTTCTACCGCAACTTTGGAGCCATCCGCCATGACCGCCTTGGCGCTCATGCCGGCAGTGTTTAAGCTCTCGCCGTAGAAATAGGCAGTTTTGGTCGGCGCTGTCACCTCCAAAGCAGCTTCAAAATTGTGCACCTGCACCGCGAAGCTGTCGGAAAGCACATCACCCTTGACGCCTGTGTAGTTGACTGTAATGCTCTGCTCGCCCAAACGGGTTGCATTATAGCCGCTTGTTTGCAGCTGAATCGGCGAAGCGTGCCGTTGTGTGCCGTCTGCCATGGTGATGAGCGCGCCGATGCCGGTCGTATCCAAACTGTCGCCGTAGTAATAATCGGTCTTGTCGGGTGCGCTCACCGCAATTGCGGTTTCATAATTGAGCACTGTCACGAGGAAACTGTCGCTAAAGTGCTGCCCGGTTACGGCGCTCGTGTAGCTAATCGTAACCGTTTGCAGCCCGAGGACATTCTTTTTGTGGCCCGAAACGGTATAGCCGGAGCGAATCGTTTGGGTGCTGCCATCCGCCATGGTTGCAGTCACACTCATTCCCGTGGTGTCAAGCGCATCCCCGTAAAAATATTCCGTTTTGTCGGGAGCGGAAACCGTGATGCCGGTTTCGAAATTGGTCACCGTAACCGTAAAGCTCGTGTGAAAAGTGTTTGCCTTATAGCTGTAATTGACCGTAACGGTCTGCTCTCCCGGTTGATTCTTGTTATAGCCGGTATACGTCAGCGCAGCGCTGTCAATTGCCTTTTGGCTGCCGTCATCAAACAGCAGCTTTGCACTGATACCGCTTGTGTCCAGCGCCTCTCCGACCATATAGGCGGTTTTTTGCGGCAGGGTCACAAGCGCAATGCCTGTGGCGGTTCTGCTCACGACCGTGATGGGGAAGGTTACCGTAAGTGTCGTTTCCCCCCAAGTGTAAGCGGCAGTGACGGTTTGCGCACCGGTCTGCTCCATGTTATAACCCGAGAACACGCAGCTTTGCGCCACATTTTCGCGCGTGGCATCATTGAAGATTGCGCTGATGTTTAAGCCGGTAATATCCAGCGGCTCGCCCTGATACTGGGTCGCGCTCGGCGCGGCACTCAACTGCAGGCGCAAGAGTGTTTTTTCGCTGACTGTAATGGTATAGGTGTCGGTTTTGGTGGTTTCGCCATCCGTGTAAGTCACGGTGACTTCCTGCTCGCCCGGCGTGTTCATATTGTAGCCGGAGAATGTAAGCGCATCGCTGACATCGAGCTGTGTGCCGTTTTCAAAATCGGCTTTGACCACAATGCCGGCGGCACTAAAGCCTGCACCTTTGACAAATTCCACTTTATTCGGCAACTTTTCAATGGTAATCCCCAGCAGCAAATTGTGTACGGTAATGCCGTAGCTGCAGGTTTTGCTTGTGCCGTTTTCGCTATACAGCACCGTGACAGTCTGTGCTCCCTTGGTGTTTAAATCATAACCTGAAAATTCACAAAGGTTGCTCACATCCATCCCTCTGCCGGAATTGTAAAGTGCAATCACTTTTAAACCATCCACATTCAGGCTCTCGCCGACCAAATAATCCTTTTTATCCGGTGCGGTGTGTAAAATCAAATTGGTTAAAACCAACTCTTTGACCAAAATGGAGTAATTTGCCGTGCGGGTCACGCCTTCATAGGTGTAGGAAACCGCAACACTTTGGTTGCCCGCCGTGCTCATATCATAGCCGGAAAGAATCATAAAATCGCTGACATCCTGCACCATACCGTTTGTAAAAACAGCGTTCAGTTGCAAACCGGTACTTTGAAACACATCTCCGGCAAAAAATTCCGTGTCCTGAGAGGGTGAAGCAATGTACACATAATCGAGCACCAACGGTTCCTCTGTTACCAACACTTCATAAGGCACTGTCACGGTCTTATCAATAAAGGTGTAGGAAATGGTCAGCTGTTGCACGCCGATATATGTTTTATCGTAGCCGATGACCTCAATTTTATCAGTGACATCCTGCTCGGTCATATCTTCATACACGGCGTAGACACTTAAACCGGTCAAGTCTAAATCCTCGCCGATAATATATTCGTCTTTTTGTAATTGAGCGCGCAGGTAGATGTGGTCTACCGGGGCATCAAGCAGCACATAGTCTAACTGATTGTTTACACAGTAGTTGTAGACACAGTTGGTGCTGCTGTCCTCATTGTAGCGGCAATAATAGGTAATCGGAACATTTGTATTGGTCTTAAATGTATCGGCACTGATAACGGTATCCTTTCCCTCCACCTGCATTTTGCTGATGCGCGGCCCCATGCGCGCCGCATTGGATGCATAAAACAGATATTTCGGCAACGTTATTACGTTCTCGCCAACATAGACTTCAAAGCTTCCCGTGCCGCCGGAATTCGCCCAAATATTGTTTGCAGCACCAAGTGTATCGTTAATCTGCAGTGCATTCCACTCCACCAGCCTCAGTCCGACAAGCTCACGAAAGGCATTATTGCCAATTGTTTCCACATTTTCGCCGACAATAATCTTGAAAATGTTGGGTGCATAAGTGTTGCTCGAATTGTAGAAACAGTCCTGCGGAATCGCTTGACAGGTAAAGCCGAATTCTACGGTCGTGCCGTCCGACAAATCCGCGCCCATATAGGCAAAGGTGTTGTTGGCTTTGAGGATGCTCAGGTTCGGCGCATTCCAAGTCAGTTTTTCGAGATTTCGCAAGCCATAGCACGCTTGCTTGCCAATACTTGTCAGGGAAGAAGGCAGTGTCAATTCCTTGAGTGCCGTGCAGCCGAAGAAAGCGTTTTCACCAATTGAAGTGATGCGCTCCGTCATTCTCACGCCCTTAAGCGAGGTGTTGTCTTTAAAGCACTCATCACCAATTTTGGTCACGGGGTAACCGCTTAATGCCTCGGGAATTAAGGCTTGTGTGTCGGTACCGATATATTTGGTCAGTGTAACTTCGTCGTCGTTCACCTCAAACTCCCAGTTGTCGGAGTTAAGCGAATATTTGACCGAAAATGTCAGAGGAACATCGTAGTAAAAAACGGTAAAGCTGTTGTCGCCCAGGTGCATTTGTGATGCCGGTCTCATGTGATCGAAGAAGAGATAGTCAATCTCCTGCCCATAGAGCGACTCTATCGCAAAGTCTTTGGTCGTGCCGTTCTTATAGTGCGCGCGCAAAATCATTCCGGAAATTGAAATGTTGAAGATTTTCGTACCGTCAAGCGCTTCTTCCACATCTTCATCATAATAAACGGTTTTGTCCGGCGGCTGTATCGCCGTCAGGCTGTCAACCGGACTGTCCGTAATATATATTCTGAAAGAAGATTGGTTCCCCATGTAGCTGAAGCGCACATCATTTGCCCCTTCCAACAAATCTCGGGAGGTGTCGCAGTCCAAGCCGCGAATGCCGTAGATATACTCTTTATCTTCGGTGCTACCGTTAGAATAGTTGATTTTAAATGTAAACTCCGACAGATTCAAATCCACATGGTAGGTGATGCCCGAAATATACTTGGCATCAATTCCCTTGATATATGAGGTCTTGGCGGGCGCACTTAAAAGACTGATTGATTGGATATAGCTGGTCATATATAAGAGCACATTAAATGTTGCATTTGTCAGCGAAGTGACAGCATAGCCGATATAATAGGTTTTCCCTGCCTGTAAATCCAATTCGATTTGGAAGTTTTGCGCAGCGCCGCCGCCATCGGAATATGCAATCTGCCGCCAAAACTCATCAAAAATATATCCCTGCGTATCGTAGTTTCCGGAAGATAAATAAACATACTTACCGGAGGTTGCGGGTGTGATGGAAAAGAATTTAACATTTTTCGTTTTGTTGGTGGTAACGGGAGTCGACTGCGAAAGTGTAATCTGGTGAATCGTGCCGTCGTCTATCTCAAACTTGATGACCTTAACCGTATAGGAACCTTTACCGGTTAAAAGAGTCGAACCGAGGTAGTAGGTAGTTCCCGCCGTCATTTCATAAGTCACGGCAAAGTTGTCATCCTGACCGCCGTCATATTTAATATTTTCATTCTCCGCTTCACCCTCTGCAAGGGCAATGTAACCCAAGGTATCCATTGAACCGGATGAGGAGAAGATGTAAATACCGTCTTCCTCCGGGATAAATGTGCGCACATCCCAGGTGCCTACCGAACCACAGTATACGCTCACTTCCTGGTCCGCATAAATGCGCCCGTTTGCCGCCGCGGCTTGCACCGCGCCAAACGGCACGATGCTCAGCAGCAACGCGATGCTCAGTAGTAAGGATAATGTCTTTTTCATAAGTGCCTCCATGGGGTATCTATAAAAATGTTGTTAAGTCTTTTTAGAGAAGTATAAACTTCCTCAATTTTATTATAATATATAAAAAAAAGAAATAAAACTCATTTTTTAAACAAAGTTTTATTTCTTTCTTTAGGCAACTCGACAAATAAAGCGTGCGGGGCACAGCCTCCGCACGCCTTATTTGTGATATTTCATGCCCGTATTAATGCTCATGGCTCTGTAAATTTGTTCTAAAAGAATCACGCGCACAAGCTGGTGCGGAAAGGTCATTTTGGAAATGGAAAGTGCACAATCCGCCCTTTGCTTCACCTCCGCATCTAAACCGAAAGAGGAACCGATGATAAAAGCAATGCAGCTTTTGCCTGCCACTGTCGTATCGTGGATGCTTTTGGCCAGTGCTTCACTGCTGAGCTGCCTGCCTTCCACCTGCAAGCAATAAGTGTATGCACCGGCAGGTATTTCCGCCAGAATCTTCTGCCCTTCTTTTTTCAGCCCTTCCGCAATTTGGGCTTCGGAAGGGCTCTCGGGCAAACGCACCTCGGCAAGCTCTTTGATTTCCACCTTGCAAAAGGCCTGCAGGCGCTTAAGGTATTCCTCTACTGCTGCGCTTAAATATTTTTCTTTGAGTTTTCCCACACAGATAATTTTTACCTTGAGCACTAAAAAATCACCGCCTTTTTGGTGTTGACGGGCGGCAGCGCCGCCAGCTCATAATCGAAACCGCGCTTTAAACCGGCAATCTGCAGGGCGCTTTCGGCGCTTGCGAGCGCGATTTCGGGTGTGTTATTTTCGCGGCTGAGGTGCCCTAAAAACAGGCGGGTTGTGCCGCCTTCGACCAGTTTGACCAATTGCCGTGCGCAATCATCATTACTCAAATGCCCTTTCGCTCCGGAAACGCGCATTTTCAGCGGGTACGGATAGGGCCCGTTTAAAAGCATGCTCAGCTCATGGTTGCTTTCGAGCACAACCACATCGGAACCGCTGAGCGCCTGCTTGCTCTGCTCGGTGAGCACACCGGTATCGGTACAAATGGTAAACACTCGCTCATCCGCCGTCACCACGCGGAATCCGCAAGGCTCAAAGGTGTCGTGAGAGGTGGGAAACGCCTCGATTGTCATGCCGCCGATGCAGAGCTTGTCCTCTATCTTGTGCAGCTGAGTTCTTTCATCGACAAAGCCTTTTTGCTTTAACCCCTGTATCGTGCCCTCGGTCGCATACACCGGCACATTGAATCTGGAAGCGAACACGCGAATGCCTTGCGCGTGGTCGATATGCTCGTGTGTCACCAAAAGCGCATCGATGCCGGCAGGGTCTACCTCTCCTGCGGTCAGTGCTTCGCTTAATTGCTTTGCGGTTCTGCCCGCATCAATTAAAATGCCGGTAGTTCCGTCCGCCACATAGGTGCTGTTGCCGGATGAGCCGGAAAAAAGTGATAAAAATTTAGCCATGTTTCCTCGCTATGTATTGATATGTTTCAATATTTCTTTTGCTGCCGTTTGCGAAAATAAGTTTTAAAAAACGCCGGCAGATAAACATATTGATTCCCAAAACAACAAATATATTGATATTTGTCGATATGTTTTTTCGATGAAAAAGAGCGAGGCAATGCTCGCTCTTTGCAGTTCTTTTTCTTTTAAGCGCGCAGCTCTAATTCGTCATCATCCGGGTAGTAGCGCTTTTGAATATCGGCACCGATTGCCCTGAATTTTTCTACCACATCTTCATAGCCGCGCTCAATGTGGTAAATGTCCTCTATTTCCGTTTCGCCTTCTGCGGCAAGTCCCGCAATAATCATCGCGGCTCCACCGCGCAAATCGGTTGCATTCACACAGGCGCCCTTGATGCTGTCCACCCCTTGAATGACCGCCATTTTAGAGCCTTCTACATTGATTTTTGCTCCGAATTTAATCAACTGGTTGACATAGCGGAAGCGGCTTTCCCATACACTTTCATTAACAATGCTGGTGCCTTGCGCCAAGGAAAGCAGCGCCACAATCTGCGGCTGCATATCGGTCGGGAAACCGGGATGCGGCATGGTTTTTACATTGCAATGTGTGAGCGCCCCTTCGCGGCGGACGCGCACTTCATCATCGCCTTCTTCAATGTCCACTCCGCACTCTTCCAGCTTTGCAATAATGCTCTCTAAGTGCTTGGGGGTGACATTTTTAATGACCACATCGCCGCCGGCTGCGGCAACGGCAGTCATATAGGTGCCCGCCTCAATCTGGTCGGGAATAACGGAATATTGACAGCCGTGCAGGCTCTCAACACCTTTGATTTTAATGACATCGGTACCCGCACCGCGCACATTGGCGCCCATGCGGTTTAAAAAGTTTGCAAGGTCTACAATATGCGGTTCTCTTGCCGCGTTTTCAATAATGGTTAAACCGTGTGCTTTGACCGCCGCCAACATCACATTGATGGTTGCACCCACACTGACTTCATCCATATAAATGGAAGAACCGGTCAGTCCGTTTTCGGTGGTCGCCTTCACCATACCGTTGGCAACATCTACATTGGCACCGAGACTTTTAAAGCCTTTCAAGTGTAAATTAATCGGTCTGACGCCGAAATCACAGCCACCGGGAAGCGACACATCCGCTTTGCCGAATGTGCCGAGCATGGCGCCGATTAAATAGTAAGAGGCTCTGAGCCTTTTTGCCACATCATTCGGCACCACCTGGTATTCGATGTTTCTGGTGTCAATTTGGTAGGTCGTTCTGTCTAACATCTTGATTTGCGCACCGAGCTGCCCCATAATGCCGAGCATAATGCGCACATCGCGAATTGCGGGCACATTTTCGAGCACCACGACATCGCGCGCCAACAGTGTTGCGGGTAAAAGTGCAACTACCGCGTTTTTTGCACCGCCGATGGTTACACTGCCGTATAATTTATTGCCACCTTGAATAACTAATTTATCCATTGAGCAGTCTCCTAAAATAAAAAGCTATTATTATCATTAGCGAAATTGACAAAATCATACAATGCAATAGTAAAACCGTTACAAAAAATACGAAATTCTTTTTTCGCGGCTACCATTACAGAATATTATTATATTCTTTTTTGAGAAATAATCAAACCATTTACGGAAACTGTAATATTTTGTAACTAAATGGGCAGGCGCGTGCCCGGCGCCAAAGCTTGACAGGA
The DNA here is from genome assembly GCA_017430965.1 of Clostridia bacterium. Lineage (GTDB taxonomy): Bacteria > Bacillota > Clostridia > Oscillospirales > Acutalibacteraceae > RUG714. The sequence continues at coordinate 18,496 of JAFRLX010000144.1, forward strand.
GTCGACGCTTTCTTTTTTTCCGCAAACACTGCACTGCAGATTGCCGAGGCGGCTGACAACTGTCAGCCGCCCGTGTTTGACTTCTTTTCTTTTACTGATTTAAGCTCGCCTGCTTATCTTTTTGCATGCAGCACTTTTTGTATTTTTTGCCGCTGCCGCAGGGGCACGGGTCATTCGGTCCCGTTTTTTTGTTCTTTCTGACAGGCTTTGCCTTTTCGCTCCCGTCGGTGCCGCCGGCAGCTGCCATAGTGGGCTTTGCTACCTGCTTGCGCTCTACCGGCGCCTCTTTGTGCACGCGCAGAGTGAGCATCATCTTCACGGTGTCCTCGCGAATGGCGGCAGTCATTTCATCAAACATGTCAAAGCCTTCAATGCGGAATTCCACCACCGGGTCTCTCTGTGCCATTGCGCGCAAACCGATGCCGCGTTTGAGCTCTTCCATGGCATCGATGTGGTCCATCCAATGTGTATCCACATTGCGCAACAATACCACTCTCTCCAGCTCGCGCATGGTCTCGGAACCGAACTCGATTTCACGGCTTTCATACAGCTCGTGACCTCTTTCGGTCAGCATCTCAATGATTTGCTCGGTGGTTACGCTTTGCTTTTCACTATCAGTATATTTGAAATCCTCGTCCTTTGTGAGCCAACCGATATATTTTTCTTTCAAGCCCTGTAAATTCCAATCTTCTACCGGAGAGGATTCGTTGCAGAAAAGCTTGACGGTTTCGGCGATGTTTTCATCCAACATGGCAAGGATAGATTCTTTCAAATCCTTATCATCAAGCACCTGGTCGCGCTGTTCGTAAATAATCTCTCTTTGCTTATTCATCACATCGTCATACTGCAGCACCTGCTTACGGATGGCAAAGTTTCTGCCCTCAACCTTCAGCTGTGCATTTTCGATGGTTTTGGAAAGCATTTTGTTTTCAATGGGCATATCGTCTTCCACATTGAGCATGCCCATAATGTTATCAATTCTCGCACCGCCGAACAGGCGCAGCAAATCATCTTCAAGCGACAAGAAGAAGCGGCTTTCACCGGGGTCTCCCTGTCTGCCCGAACGACCTCTTAACTGGTTGTCAATACGCCTGGATTCGTGGCGCTCCGTGCCGAGAATGTATAACCCGCCGGCTTCGCGCACCTTGTCGGCTTCTTCTTTGATTTCCGCTTTGTAGCTGTCCTCCAATTCTCTGGCTCTGGCTCTGGCGGCAAGAATTTCTTCATCATCTGTCTCAAAAAAGGCAAATGCATCGGCAATCATTTCCGGCTCAAAGCCTTCCTTCGCCATTTGGCTCTTTGCCAGGAATTCGGAATTACCGCCCAGCATAATATCGGTACCACGACCCGCCATGTTCGTGGCAATGGTGACAGCACCGAATTTACCTGCCTGCGCTACAATGGCGGCTTCGCGCTCGTGCTGCTTTGCATTGAGCACTTCGTGCTTGATTTTCGCTTTTTTGAGGTATTTGGAAATCAGCTCACTCTTTTCAATGCTGATGGTACCGACCAACACGGGTTGTCCCTTGTCGTGGCACTCTTTTATCTGCTCGACCACCGCGTTAAACTTTGCAAGTTCGGTGCGGTAAATGACATCCGGATGGTCTTTTCTGATAACCGGCTTATTGGTCGGCGTTTCAATGGCATCCAAAGAATAGATTTCCTGGAATTCTTCGCTCTCGGTTAACGCCGTACCGGTCATACCGGACAGCTTCTCATAGAGCCTGAAATAGTTTTGGAAGGTGATGGTGGCAAGGGTTTTGGATTCGTTGCGAATCTTAACACCTTCTTTTGCTTCTATCGCCTGGTGCAAACCTTCGTTATAGCGCCTGCCGAGCATGATACGGCCGGTGAATTCATCGACAATCAGCACCTCGCCGTCTTTGACCACATAGTCGATATCCCTTGTCATTACGCCGTTTGCTTTAATCGCCTGGTCAATATGGTGCGCAAGGGTAAGGTTGTCGGAATCCATCAGGTTTTCTATACCGAAGTGGCTTTCCGCCTTGGCAACGCCGCGGCGGGTAAGAGTTGCGGTTTTGGCTTTTTCATCGACAATGTAGTCCGCATCCTCATACAGCTCATCGTTATCCTCTTTTTCCGCCATTTCCTTGACCTTGATTTTGCGCAAGGTCTTGGCAAAATGGTCGGCATCTTCATAAAGAGAGCTGGAGTCCTCACCTCGACCGGAAATAATTAACGGGGTTCTTGCCTCATCTATCAAAATGGAGTCCACTTCGTCCACAATGCCGTAAACATGGCCTTTTTGCTGCACTTTGCTGGACTTATGCACCACCATGTTGTCGCGCAGGTAGTCAAAGCCCATTTCGTTGTTGGTGCCGTAAGTAATATCGCATTGATATGCCTGCCGCCTCTCGGCATCATCCTTTTCGTGAATAATCAGCCCCACACTCAGACCGAGCCAAGTGTAAAGCTTTCCCATCCACTCCGAGTCACGGCGCGCCAGGTAATCGTTGACTGTCACGATGTGCACACCTCTGCCGGTTAAGCCGTTTAAATATGCCGGCAGTGTCGCCACCAAGGTTTTACCTTCACCGGTTTTCATTTCGGCAATTCTGCCCTGGTGCAGAATAATGCCGCCGATAACCTGCACTTCAAAGTGTTTCATACCCAGCACGCGCCATGCCGCTTCGCGGCAAACCGCAAATGCATCGGGCAAAATATCATCCAGGGTTTCCCCGGCTGCCAAGCGCTCTTTTAAAGCAGGCGTCTGCGCTCTAAGCGCATCATCGCTCATCGCGGCATACTTGTCCTCCAGCGCCAATACCTTGTTGGAAATCGGGCGAACCCTTTTTACTTCTTTTTCGGAATAATTACCAAATATTTTTTCTAAAAAAGCCATTCTGTTACCTCTTTAATAGATTTTTCGCAATATTTCAAACAGTATACCATAAATGGCAAAAAATAACAACACTATTGAAAAATAATTCATAATATGTTTAAATAATTATAACGCATATGAATGACCTAAATCGTTACCGAACCTCTTAATCATACTATCGTTGAAGGAGCAAAAACCATGTCAAAAAGAGAAGATTATATTTCATGGGATGAATATTTTATGGGCATTGCGCTCATGAGCGCCAAGCGTTCCAAAGACCCGAGCACCCAGGTGGGCTGTTGCCTGGTCAATCCCGACAAGCGCATTATGAGCATGGGTTACAACGGCATGCCTGCCGGCTGTGATGACGATGACTACCCGTGGGAGCGCGAGGGTGGTATGCTGGATACCAAGTATGCCTTTGTTTGCCACGCGGAGCTTAACGCAATCTTAAACAACCGCGCCGGTTCTTTAGAAGGCTGCACGGCGTATGTTACCCTTTTCCCCTGCAATGAATGTGCCAAGGCAATTATTCAAAGCGGTATTAAAAAAATCATCTATTTGTCCGACAAATATGCCGATGCCGAAAGCACCCGGGCCTCCAAAAAAATGTTGGATTCCGCCGGTGTTATCTATGAACCCTACAGCGGCAAAGTGGATAAAATCGAACTGGAATTTAAATAAGAAACCACTGTGTGATTTGAAGCTGCCTTTCGGCAGCTTTTTTACGCAGAGTGACGATAAGGAAGTTTTGGTTCATTTCACAGCTCTCCGTCTGCAGAGCTGCGGTGTTGACGAACCCGCCTTTCTATGTTAATATTTAATTTAGTTTCACAATTTTTTTGTGCGGAGGCAACTATGAAATTTAACCTTTTTATCAAATACACTGTCGGCGGCACTGTCAAAACCGCCACCAACTCCAATGAAGATATTCGCTTTGAAATGCAAGAGAAAAACGGCAACAATTTAATCATCAGCCTGATTCCGCAGGCGCCGATTAAAGTGCATGAATTCTTTATGCGCCGCGCGTATCCCTTTGGAGAAAACGCCCGCTTTATGGCAAACGGATTCCAATCCTGGTCAGACACCAAGGAATTTACAAAAGAGGAAAAAATGCCCGGTCTCGGGCTGATCGGCAAGAGCCCCTTCGGCAGATATTTCGGCATGAAATATGTGGGTGACTACAGTTTTGTCAAACCCGAAAAAAAGGCGGGCACCTTCCATTCTCACTCCTTCGCCTATGTGCGCAAGGGGGATACCTGTGAATTTGTCGGTTCCTTAAACGACCGCACAGGCTATACCGTCATTTATGCCGATATGCATAAAAACGAACTGCGCTTTGCTAAGGATTTGGAAGGCATTGTCATTGATAAAAAGTATGAGGTGCTCAACCTGCTGTTTACAAAGGGAAGCTACGATGAAGTGTTTGATTGCTACTTTTCTGCGCTCGGCATCACGCCGCCCACCCCTAAAGGAGAAAAGGTTAAGGGATACACCTCTTGGTACAACTATTATAAGAACATCAGCGAAGACATTATTCTGCGCGACCTGAACTCCCTTAGCGCTTTGGAAAACTATCGGGATTATGTGAACATTTTCCAAATTGACGACGGCTATCAAACCGCCGTGGGCGATTGGTTTTCCATTGACCGCGAGAAGTTTCCTAACGGCATGAAGCCGCTTGCCGATGCCATTCACGAAAAGGGATTGAAGGCAGGCCTGTGGCTGGCGCCTTTCGGCGCACAGAGAGTGTCCAAAGTCGCTGCCGAACACCCGGATTGGCTGGTAAAAGGCAAAAACGGCAAGCCGATTTTAGTCGGTCACAACTGGTCAGGCTTCTATGCGCTCGACATCTACAACGAAGGCGCCAGAAACTATATTAAGAGTGTTTTCCGTGAGGTGCTGGATGTTTGGGGCTTTGATTTGGTCAAACTCGATTTCCTTTACGCCGCCGCAGTGATGCCGATGCACGGCAAGACCAGAGGCGAAATTGCCTTTGACAGCATCGATTTGCTGCGCGAATGTGTGGGAGACAAAAAGATTATCGGCTGCGGTGTGCAGCAAATGCCCTGCTTCGGCAAGGTCGACTACATGCGCGTGGGTGCGGATATGAACCTGAGCTGGGCACATGATTTTAAGAGAAGCCACATGCACCGCGAGGATGTTTCTACTCCCAATGCCATTCACAATGTAATTTACCGGCGCGGCATTTGCGGGAGAGCCTTCCTCTGCGACCCCGATGTGTTCCTGCTGAGGAGAACCAACATTCATTTTGAACCGGAGCAGCAAAAGCTTTTGGGTAAGTTTATCAAGCTGTTCGGAGATGTCTTGTTTATGAGCGACAATGTAGCGGAATACGATGCCAATCAGCTCGCCGCTTTCCAAGATATTTTGGCAGGGGATGCCTGCGCCGTAACGGCGATTGATGAACAGGGCTCCGTGCTGAGCATTGATTACACTGAGGCAGGAGAAGCCAAGCAAATGAAATTTGATGTTTGGACCGGTGAAATTTATTAAATTTCTTAAAAGAAAACGAGAGGGAGCAGCCTATAAAGGTGAGTCCCCGTAACGAAGGTTAGCCCTTAAATCGCATCTTTTTCGCCATAATTGCATTAAAATAGTCGCTTAGGCGTCAGCCTTAAGCGACTATTTTGCTTTATTTTGACAAAAAATCTGCCGATTTTAGGGTGCATAGCAGTTTTTGCTAAGTAGTTTTATTCGAATAAGGGAGAAAATTTTTCTTGCATACTTGCCGTATTCAAGGGAAATTTTATCACTTAGGCGGATGAAAATACAACGCAAA
>JAFRLX010000145.1 GCA_017430965.1 Clostridia bacterium
ATAATAGTTGTACGCTTCCGGAACGACGAACTGGATTATATAGTCACCCGGAACGAGCGTAAAATTGTAATTTCCGTCTTTGTCCGTGGCGGCCGTGTACTTTTGCTCCCTTGTTGAAGCGTCCAGTACATTTACGGTAACGCCCGATATGTACTCGTCGGTTCCGGTGGTAAATATTTCGTCATTGCTCTGTTCGTCATCCCATATGTTGCCCATGAGCCAGCTAACCTCATCCGGGGCCGTCGCAGTTGCGGCAAACACAGCCGACGCTGTGGAAATGATTATCGTTATTCCTGTTATTAACGCTATAATTTTATTTTTCATTTTTTTATTCCTTTCTTTTATTATTCAAAATCCCCCAAGTGTTCCTCGTATTCGTTCTTTACGAAAGAAGCCTTGTCGTCAGACAAACCATTGACTGCCGCGCCGAGCGCCTCATATTGCTCCTTTGTGCAGTGAATAGCCATTTCCTCAACAGCGCCTGTTCTTGCAAGCCAGTTTATTTCGGGGTTTACAATTATCGCTGTCATAACCTCCGCAATTTCTGCAGGATTATAGTATGTTGCCTTTGCGCGCCAAGCAGCAAATTTATCCTTATTCTTAACATTAAAGCTTGATACCGCATCCCACGCCGGAATATCCTCGTTTCCGGGAACGAATTTTTTCAGGTAGTCCATCGTGGCTCTGTACGCCGCTTCACTTGTCTTTTCGTGGAACGGATAGTTGTACCACATATCAACAAGACTACCAATTCCTGACGGATGAAAATCAGCCTCGGCTTCGTTATTAAGCATTTCAACGATAGGAGCTATTACCCTTTCGTCATTCAGGTTGCCGGCATTTGAATACGCGGCCTTTCTGACCTCCGCGTCCTTATCGTTCATAAGCTCAATTTCCGTTTCAACAGCGCCCTCAAGACTTTCATTCCACGAGCTGCCCAGGCGATACGCAACCTGTCTTCTTACAAGCGCGTTGTCATTCTTTGCGGCGTTCAAAAGAAATTCACCGATTTCCTCATCACGGCCGCCTTCGTTGCCAAGCGCAGCTACAGCCTCGTATATTACATAGTTGTCCTTCTCATTTTTAAGCATTTTCTTTGCAGCTTCGAGATTTTTGTCGTTTACACCGAAAAGACTCGTTATAAGTGAAACCGAATAGCCTCTTACCTGCGGTGCATTGCTTTCAAAAAGTTTCTCTATATACTCGCTCTCCTTGGGCAGTTTGACATCGTTGTCATCCGTTAATTTTTCTATAGCCTCTGTTGTTATATTCTCTTCAAGCTCCAGCTCATCGTTAATCTTTACATTCGATAGTGTGGATATAAGTTTTATATATTCCTCTGCCGTAATATTTTTCTTGTCCTTGATTGTGCTTGCTATAAGTTCGTCAGCCGTCATTTCCTCGTACTTTTTTTCACCGCACGATGCAAGCGAGAACACCATAATTCCCGCGGTCAGTAATGCCAATAGCTTTTTCATAATTTTAATCTCCTTATCCGTTTACCTTTTCCTCTGCTTCATCTGCCCTTTGTGTGTAAATACTCATTCCGCCGGTCTGCGCCTCTGCTGTGCTTTGCTGCATTTCACCGAACTGTTCCTTCAAAGCCTCGTTTTCCTCGTTAAGCGTTCCGTTCTTTACGGCCTTGAAGGCGCCGAGAGCGGTTTTTGCAATATCAACCTGCGCCTTAAACTCTCTTTGCTGATTTTTACTGCCCTTAAACGAGAACAGAGCGCTCTCATTATCGTGTACACCGAAGATATGGTCAAAATGATATACTGCGTTATCCGTGTAATCTGTATCACGTTCCGATGTGGAAAATACAACCTTTATTTCCTGCCTGATGTACGGGTGCGGACGAAGTCCCTTTTTCGCTTTATCCATATCCATACTTACATTATCAAACTTGTTTAAAAGGCGTATCTTAACACCCCTCTCCTTAAACACGTCAGGCTTGCC
>JAFRLX010000146.1 GCA_017430965.1 Clostridia bacterium
GCCGTATCTACGGCGATTTTGTAATATTATGCTTTAAATTACTTATCTATAAAGAATGATTTAATACAATTTAAAAATAAAATGATATTATAAGAATGATAAATAGTCGCGTGGTTTCAGCCACTTTTTCGACAGTCTGAGGCAGCCGCACGCGGCTGCCTGAGATAGTGAGCGATATAAGTTTTTAGTAGCCCCTTTTTGGGGCTCAGCCTGTAGGCGGCCCTTATAGGGTCTGTGAAAACCACCGGTTTATTACACATTAAATCGAAACAGCACCACATCGCCATCCTGCATCACATAGTCCTTGCCTTCGCTGCGCAGAATGCCTTTTTCCTTGCAGGCTGCGGTGGAACCGTTGGCAATCAAATCCTCAAACTTGACCACCTCTGCGCGGATAAAGCCGCGCTCGATATCCGAGTGAATCTTGCCTGCTGCCTGCGGCGCTTTGGTCCCCTTCTTAATGGTCCAGGCGCGCACCTCCGGCTCACCTGCGGTTAAGAAGGACATCAGCCCCAGCAAATCGTAGCTTGCCTGAATCAGGCGGCTCAAGCCGGATTGCTCCAAGCCGAGCTCTGCCAGGAACATTTCTTTTTCCTCATCGTCCATTGAGGCAATTTCCGCCTCCGTTTCGGCACAAATCGGCAGTGCGGCGCTCCCCTCGCTTGCGGCAAACGCCTGCACCTTGCGGTAGTTTTCGTTATTCTCTATGCCTGCCGCAAAGTCTTCTTCGGACATATTGCACACATAAATAACGGGCTTTGCGGTGAGCAGTTGGCTGCCGGCAAGCAGCTTTTCTTCCTCCTCGTTTTCACACGCCACACTCTTGGCAAGGTGCCCTGCCTCGAGCGCTTCATTGATGCGCTTCAGAAACGCCAATTCCGCGCCTAAGGACTTGTCGCCTTTGAGCAGCTTAGCGGTTTTGTCGATGCGCCTGCCGAGAATATCCATATCCGAAAAAATGAGCTCTAAATTAATTGTTTCAATATCGCGCAGCGGGTCAATCGAGCCGTCCACATGGGTGATATCGTCGTTTTCAAAGCAGCGCACCACATGCACCACCGCATCCACCTCGCGGATGTTGGAAAGGAACTTGTTGCCCAGCCCTTCGCCTTTGGAGGCGCCTTTTACCAAGCCGGCAATGTCCACAAACTCAATGCTTGCGGGTGTCACCTTTTTCGGGTGGTAAAGCTCTGCCAGTTTGTCTAAGCGCTCATCGGGAACCGCCACCACGCCCACATTGGGTTCAATGGTGCAAAACGGGTAGTTTGCCGACTGTGCGCCGGCATTGGTAATCGCATTAAAAAGGGTGCTTTTTCCCACATTGGGGAGCCCTATAATTCCAAGTTTCATGTTGTTTTCCTAACTTTTACTTTACTCAAACAAAAGGGCGGGGATTCCCCGCCCTTAGGGTGTTACCCCATTTGTTTGTCTTATTCAGCCTGAGGAGCTTCAACAGGGCAAACGCCTGCACAAGCGCCGCAATCAAGACATGCATCCGCATCGATTACATACTTGTCATCGCCTTGAGAAATAGCCTGTACGGGGCATTCTGCTTCACAAGCGCCGCAAGAGATGCAATCATCAGAAATCTTGTAAGCCATTTTCTTTCCTCCTGATAATTTATTAATTCTATTCTAACACAAGATTGTTAAAATGCAAGTGTTTTTCAGTTTTCAGTTTTTAGAGTTCAGTTTTCAGTTCCTGCCCTCCCGGCAAGGGAGGGCTTTGCAAGGCGCAGCCTTGCGCTGAACACTAAACACTGAACGCTGAACACTCAAATAAGGATTCGGGAGCCCGCAAGGGGCTCCGCAAATCCTTATTTGTCCTCTTCCTCGCTCTTGCCTTTCTTCGGGCGGGAAAGAATCTTCACTTCTTTGCGCGTGCAAATCAGCGGAGCAGATTCCTCTTTGCCCGCCAGCTGCACTTTTAAATTGCCCTTGAGCAAATCCACATCGACCACGGTGCCCTTGCCTTCTCTGGTCTTGACAAGCGTGCCCTTGGAAGGGGTGATTTTGAGCAAATATTCATAGGCATTTTGCTCATATTTCAAGCAGCACATCAGCCTGCCGCAGGTGCCGCTGATTTTGGTCGGATTGAGCGAAAGCCCCTGCTCCTTCGCCATTTTGATGGACACGGGCTGGAACTCTCCCAAGAACGAGGAGCAGCAAAAGCACCTGCCGCAAATGCCCAAACCGCCAAGCATTTTGCTCTCATCTCTCACACCGATTTGGCGCAGCTCGATGCGCGTTCTGAAAATCGATGCCAAATCCTTAACCAGCTCGCGGAAATCCACTCTGCCGTCGGCAGTAAAGTAGAACAAAATCTTAGAGCCGTCAAAAGTATATTCCACATCCACAAGCTTCATTTCCAAGCCGTGTTCGCGCACTTTTTTCTCGCAGATTTTCAGCGCATCCTTTTCCTTTGCTTTGTTTTCCTGCATCATTTGCAAATCCTTTTTGGTGGCTTTGCGCATCACGCTCTTTAAAGGCTTGACAATCAGTTCATCATCCACTTCTCTGTTTGCCATGGCAACAAAACCGCATTCGGTTCCCCTTGCGGTTTCCACAATCACATAATCCCCTTTTTGTATCTGCTCGCCGGCGGGGTCGAAATAATAAATTTTGCCGACATCTTTAAATCTGATTCCGATGACTACTGCCATAATCTTCTAAAACCTTTCTTCACCGTATGCGGTGTTTCTTTGTGCGGCAACACAGTGCGCTGCCGCCGTATGTTTCATGGTACTGTCTTTTATTCATATTCCGCAGCTGTTCTGAGCGCGGCGCACAGCCAGGTAATGAGCAGCTTTTGGTTCATATTGCGCGCACAGCGGCGCTTGAGTTCCTCGCTCACCTCTATCAATGCAAACAGCTGCTTTTTGGTAAATGCCGCTGCCAGTTTTTCGGCAACCGGTGCATTCATTTGAATGGAGGCGGTTCCCGCACAGCGCAGCGCCAGCGCATCGCGAAACACCGCTTTGAGCGGCTCTGCCAGCGCATACAGCAGCGCTTTTGCGGCTGCGCCTTCCAAATCACCAAGCACTTTGAGCAGGTCAAATTCATAGCCGCTGAGCAGTGCCGCGGCAATTTCCACCGCTTTTTCATTGGCGCGCAGCGCTTCATTGCCGCGCAAACCGGCAAGCACCATGCCGATATTGCCGCCCACAAGCGCAATGCACTTGCGGATTTCCTCCTCGGTGGGGCCGCTCAGCTGCCGGCTGACCGCCTCCAGCGCCTCCTGCTCGCTCACGCGCTCAAGCCGGTACACCGTACAGCGCGAAAGGATGGTTTCCAAAAAAGCGCTCTTTTTCTCGCACAGCAAGATAAAAACGGCATACTGCGGCGGTTCTTCCAGAATTTTCAGCAGCGCGTTCTGCGCCGCACTGTTCATCAAATCCGCCTCGGCAAGAATAAAGATTTTATATGCCGACTGATTGGGCGAAATAAACGCCAGCTCGCGAATGTGGCGCACCGTGTCAATCTTAAAATTGTCTTTGGTGTGCTTTTCGGTTTCAAAGTAAAGCACATCGGGGTGATTTTGCCCCAGCACATTGCGGCACACCGTACATTCCGTGCAAGGCGGGTTTTCATCGGCACAGAGAAGCCCGGCGGCAATGAGCCTTGCAAAGCTGCGCTTGCCCAGCCCTTTTTCGCCCTCTAAGATAATGGCATGGGGCAGCGTGCCGGTTTTGAGGCGCTGCCAGATATTCTTTTTCAAAACTTCGTTGCCGAAGAAGGTTTCAAAAGCCATGCATTGCTCCGTTCATTGCCGATTTTTGTAAAGTTAAAAAACTTCACACCCGGCTCTTTTGCACAATTTGTAAAGTTTTTCGCGCCGAATGTGTTGAAAACTCCCCTGAAATGTTGAAAGCGCAAATGCCGGGCTTTCAACACTCACCGCTGCGGCTGCCATTTGGCGAAAAAAAGCTGCAAATCACACAGTTTTTTTGCGATTTTGCCGCTTTTTTCCCTGTTTGAGTATCGTTTCACGGATTTTCACTCTTTTTGCCGCATTCCGTGAAACAGGAAATATTTAGTAAAAACAAGGGATTTTTTCAGCTCTTTTTTGCGGTTTTGAACAGTCAAAAAAAGTTTTCAACAGTGTTTTCAACATTTTTTTGCAGTGCTGAGGCTCTGTTTACCGCTGTAAAGGTGAAAACTTTACAAAGGAAACACCTGCTGCACCAATGCCAAAATCACCGGCATGGTAATCACGCTCAAAAAAGTGGTGGAGGCGACAGTGGTCGAGGCAAGCCCCACATCTTTATTGAAGGTTGCCGCAAAGAGCACGGTGTTGTTTGCACTCGGCGGGCAGGCGCTGACCATCAGGCTGACCGCCACCACAGCGGGCACCGCCACCATAAAGCGGTTGACACAAAGAATGACCGCAAACACCGCCAGCGGTATCACAATCAGGCGCAGCAGCGCCACTAAGTAGTTGTTTTTGTCTTTAAATGTGTTTTTAATATCGGTATGTGCCAGGAAGGTTCCCAGGCACAGCATTGCCAGCGGGGTATTCATGCTGCCGATATAGGAGATGGGTTTGGTGAGCACCTCCCAGCCCGGTGTGGTTAAATCCACATGGAAAACAAGCATGAGTATGAGCAGCGGAATGCCCAGCATTAACCCGAGTGTGCCCGGATTAATCAGGATTTTGGAAAGCTGAATATGTGCCTTGCCGTCCTCCCCTTCGTGCATTTGGTAAACGCCCTGTGTAAAGGTCAGGATGTTAAAGACCGTGATGGCAATCGCGGTAAAGAAAACGCCGCGCTCGCCCACCACCGCCTGCACCAGCGGCAAACCGATGTAGCCGCAGTTGCCGTAAACCACACTGTGGCGGTAAATGACCCTTGCCGCTAACGGCTGCTTGCGAAAGAACAGCTTGGAAAGCGGAATGGCAATCGCATAGGTAACGGCAAAAAAGAGCATTGCCAGCAAAAACTCCTTGACACCGACTGCCGAACCGCCGGAAAAGTTGACAATAAAGCTGTTGACAATCACACATGGCGTAACGATATAAAACAAAAGCCCTGTCGCCAGCTTTGCCGCATGGTGGGTAAATTTCCCTATCTTATCGGCAAGAAAGCCCACTGCCACCATGATGTACAGGATGGCAACGAGCTTGGCAACATTTGCTAAATTCTCCCAAAACATCGCAATCCGCGTCCCCCAAAAGCAGCGGCTTTATGCCTCTGCTTCGCTTTCTGCTTCGCCCTGTTCTTCACTCTCGGCGCCATATTCCTCCACGGATTTGTACTGCTTGGTCGCCACGATGGAAAAAACGGCTACCATCACAAATACCGGAATGATGAGGTCGGCAAATTCATACAGGTTTGTCTGCCTGTAGAGCACATCCTGCCTGCCCATTAAAAATACCACATAGCGCGGTACGGCGCACAGCATGGCAAAGAAGCTCGCCAAAGCACCGTAGGCAAACAGGCGCATTTGGATGCGGTGCTCGAGCACACCGGCGCACATCTTGGCAAACGCCACGGAAAACATGGTGAAGAACACAATCATCAGTAAATCAAAAATGAGCTCGGAAACATAGCGGTAGCTGATGGTTTGCGAAAAACCAATCATCATTCTTGAAACGCCCCACAGCGCCGGCGCAGCCGACAGCAGAATCGCCTTTTTGTACAGCGGGTTTCCGGTGAAGAAGCTGATGGCAAAAAGCATCATAAACACAGCGCTTAACAAGCCGAACACAACCTGCAAAACGGTAAAAATCAAGGTGGCTTTTCCGACATTGTCGCCAATCACCAGTTGCTGCACAGGAAGGCTGCCGGAGCTGATGGCGAAAGCACGATACACACTGACGGCACTCTCGGCAAACAGGCTCAAAGAAAACACAAGCGATGCCGCGCCGAGCCCGGGCTTTTTGCCGGAGGGCATGGCGTAGAGGGTTTTCTTCCTGCCCTTAAAGGAAAGCGCAATGAGCAGCACAATCACCAACAGGCACAAACCGTAGAGCCCGAAAACGGTGGGCTGGAGCCAGCTGATATAAAAGCCCGTTGTCGGGTCAATCACATGCAGGTATTGGTACACCCTGACCGGCAAAGCAATCAGCAATGCCACACATAAAATAATGATTTGAGAAGCGAAATTTGTTTTGACTGTTTTCATAATTCCCTTTCCGGTAATGAACAGGCATTACCGCGCATAAAATCCTATGTATTTATTTGCACTCACCGTGCAGGTGCCGCAAACAGAATATTGAAATGCATACTTATAAATAAGTATATAATAAAACTACCTTAAAGTCAATTCAAACAGGAGGATAAAATGAGAAATTTTTTAAGCCTGGTGCTGGCATTTTTTATTATCATGGCAAGTGTGCCGGTGATTTCGCTTTTTTATAAGGATGAAATGATACGCAAACGCGACCAATATGCCGCTGCCGCCGGCACGCAGGCACAGAGCAGCACGGTGCAAGCGGCAGGCACTGCGGTGCAAAGCGGCAAAGAGCAATCCGACAGCCGCCGGCAGACAAGCGCAGCCGCAAAAGAGACCGCCTCCCCTGCTGCCGCAAAAGCGGACAAGGTGCGCGTGCTCCTGCACAAAGACAATCGGGTAGTTACGGTCAAAACCGCCTCTTACATTCTTTGCGTGATGGCAAAGGAAATTGATATTGACTCGCCTGAGGAAGCGCTCAAAGCGCAAGCGGTGTGCATTTATACCTTTTTGCTGCACAGCATGCAGCAGGCGCAAAGCGCCAACTACGACATCACGGATGACCCGGCGCACCACCAAAGCTTTTTGAGCGAGAAAGCGCTCAAAACCTTTTGGGGAGAGGCGTATGAGAAAAACTACCGCAAGCTGCAGAAGATTGTCGACAGTGTCAGCGGAGAATACCTCAGCTGCGAGGGAAAGCCGATTCTCGCCGCCTACCATTCCTCAAATGCGGGAATGACGGAGAGCGCCGCCAACTACTGGGGAGAAGATTACCCCTATTTGCAGGCAAAAGAAAGCATCGGCGACAGCCTGAGCCGCTACTATAAAACCAAAGTCAGCTTCACGCCCGCCAAGCTCAAAAAAGCGCTGCTGACACTCAAAAAAAAGGATTTTTCATTTCCCAAGAGCCCTTCGGATTGGATTGGCGCCTGCCGCACCACGCCCTCACAAACTGTCGAAACCGTCGACATAGCGGGTGTGTCGCTCAGCGGCAGAGAACTGCGCGAAGCCCTGGGGCTGAAATCCTCCTTTTTTACCGTGGAATACAACGGCAAGCAGTTCCTCTTCACCGTTTCCGGCTACGGTCACGGGGTCGGCATGTCACAGGAGGGCGCCAAGTATATGGCAAGCCTCGGCTTTACATATCAGGAAATCCTGAAGCATTATTATGAGGGGGCAGTGCTTGACAAATAAGGGTTTGTCGAGCTGTTTGCTCGCCAAACCCTTATTTGTCAGTTTTCAGTTTTCAGCTTTCAGTTTTCAGTTTCACCCACCGCGCGCTATGCGCGCACCGCCCTTGATAGGGCGGTTTCATAAAATGTGTGCGGGTTCAGCGCATCGGTAAGTTGAAAGTGTCAGGGCATCGGTAAGTGCAGGTTCAGCGCATAGGTAAGTCTTTCAAGGTATAATGGAAGCCAAAGAGGTGATCATTATGCCATGGAAGGAAACCAACGCAATGGAA
>JAFRLX010000147.1 GCA_017430965.1 Clostridia bacterium
GAATAGCTCAAAATCGCCTCTTTTTCGCTATAATTGCAGCAAAAACTGCCAACTGGCGTCAGCCAAGTTGGCAGTTTTTGACTTTATTTTAACAAAAAATAGGCTGATTTTGAGTGCTTTGCAGCTTTTGCTAAGATATTTTATTCGGATAAGTGAGAAAAAATTCTTTGCATACTTGCCGTATTCAAGGGATTTTTTATTGCTTAGACGGATGAAAGAACAACGCAAAAACCTGTCCCTCTTTATTGAGGGTGCCCCAACAGGGGCTTTTAACCCCTGTTTTTTCTTGACTTTTCCGCTGTTTTTGCATATAATAAGTAGGCTGACAAATATCTGCGGACATAGTTCATCGGTAGAATCTCAGCTTCCCAAGCTGATTAGGCGGGTTCGACTCCCGTTGTCCGCTCCAAGAAAAAACACCGTTTGTATCACAAATGGTGTTTTTTTATTTGCAACACGAATGCCGCAATCTAAATGAATCACCCGCTGTGTCTGTTTATCATACAATACAGCAGGTGATTGTTTTGATTGTTGCAGGAATACTCATTGGTTTTATCGGCACTGCCGCAGGCGCAGCGGTAGTGTTTTTTATGAAAAAGGGAATCGGCGCCGCAAGCGAAAAGGGATTGCTCGGCTTTGCCGCGGGGGTGATGGTGGCGGCGAGCGTTTGGTCGCTGTTAATGCCGGCGCTTGAAAGCGCCGCACCGCCCGCGTGGCTGTTGCCGACAGTCGGTTTTTTGCTCGGTATCGGCTTTTTACTTGTGAGCGAATATGCAGTAGAGCGCTTGCGCCGCGGCAGCCGCCTGCAAGAGGACACATTTTCCAAAAACACCATGCTCATTTTGGCGGTGACACTCCACAATATCCCCGAGGGCTTGGCGGTGGGGGTTGCGCTTGCAGGCGCCTGCCAAAGCGGCACGCGGCAGGCGATGGCGGCGGCACTCATATTAGCCGCCGGTATCGCAATACAAAATATTCCCGAAGGGGCGATTATTGCGCTGCCGCTTTGCGGGGCAGGGAATTCCAAAGTCAAAGCCTTTTGCTGCGGTGCGCTTTCGGGTGCGGTGGAACCGGTCGCTGCGGTGCTGAGCTTTTGGATGACGGCAGCGGTGGCAAAGGCACTGCCGCTGCTGCTATCATTCGCGGCAGGCGCTATGGTCTATGTTTGTGTGAATGAACTCATTCCCGAAGCGCGGGGCGAGGGGAGAGCACACAGCGGAGTGCTCGGTTTTGTTGCTGGATTTTTAGTGATGATGATATTAGATGTATCGCTGGGGTGAATACTCCCTGCTCTTGCTTAAATGTCTTGGGTGTGCTACAATGTTGCAAGAGGGCGAAATGATGACGAAATTACTCTTAAAACTCTTTGTCAAAGACTATCATAACACGACCAATGCTAAAGTGAGAACGGCTTACGGCTCGCTTTCTTCCGCTGTCGGCATTGTTCTCAATATTCTGCTGTGCTCCTTCAAGCTTACGGTGGCATACATTTCCGGCTCGGCGGCATTGGCGGCAGATGGTGCCAACAACCTTTCCGATGTCTGCACCTGTGTTATCGGCTTGGTCGGCTTTAAGCTGGCGGGCAAGCCTGCCGATGAAGAGCACCCCTTCGGGCATGGCAGGTATGAATACATCTTATCGCTCATTATCTCCTTCTTTGTGCTGCTGATGGGTGCGGAATTGCTCAAAACCTCGGTGCAAAAAATCCTTCACCCCGAACCGGTCAGCTATTCCGCTTTCTTTTTGGCGGTGCTGATTGCTTCCATTTTGCTCAAACTGTGGATGGCGATATTCAATGCAAAGCTTGCAAAGCAGGCAAGTATGACTGCGCTCAAAGCAGTCAGCCGCGATTCGCTGAGTGATTGTCTGAGCACGGCGGCGGTTTTGGTTTCGCTGTTTTTGGGTAAATGCTTCGGTATCCAAGCGGATGCCTACTGCGGAGCGGCAGTTTCACTGTTTGTGCTTTGGAGCGGCATCGGCATTTTCCGAGAGAGTATTCAGCCGCTGCTCGGCAAACCTGCCGATAAAGATAAAGTCCAACAGATAGAGGCGTTTATTTGCGACTTTGACCCGGCAATTTTAGGGGTACATGATTTGGTGCTGCATGATTACGGTATGGGCAGTGTCTTTGCCGTGGCGCATGCGGAGGTGCCGGCTGAGAGCAATTTGGTTAGCATTCACCACATCATCGACAGCCTCGAGCAAGCGGCAAAGGAGCGCTTCGGTTTGGATTTGGTGCTCCACATTGACCCTGTTGAAGCTGACAATCAGCAGTTGGAAGCGCTGCGGCAGCGCGTGCTTACGGTGGTCAAAAGTGTGGATGAGCATTACACTGCTCATGATTTTCGCCTGAGTGAAGATAAGAGCAAACTCTATTTTGATTTGGTCATTGACAGCGATATTAAAAAAGACAGCGATAAAATCGGCGAGATGGTGAAAGCGCGCATTGTTGCGGCTTTGGGCGAGAGCCCCGAGCCGGTGATAAACGTGGAATTCTCTTTTTCGGCGCGGTGATTGATAATTTTTCACAAATCGCAATTTTTGATTTTTTCGCTTGACAAACGCGTTTTGCAGGAGTATAGTAGAAATAACGATAAACCGATGAGCGAGAGTAGTAACTGCTTTTAAAAGGTTTCAGAGAGCCGGCGTTTGGTGCGAGCCGGTAACCGGAAAAACAGCGAATGGACTCGTGAGGGCAAACCGAGCACAGCGTGTTAGGGGCGCCGGGAACTTCACCCGTTACCAAGGAAGTATGTATTGTTTGTACATAGAGTGAGTGCGCCGCAAGGCGAAGTCGGGTGGTACCGCAGGATTTTCAATCTTGTCCCAACATGTGGGACAGGGTTTTTTATTTTTTAAGCGTAGTGACGCGAAAGGGGAAACAATGAAAATCAATTTAACCAAGCGATGGCGAAGCACATAAACCGAACAACCAATCGTAAAAATGAACCGACAAATGGAAAGGGGAAACATCATGAGTAAAGAAAACAAGATTCCGTACAAAATCTATTTAGAAGAAAGCGAAATGCCCAAGCAATGGTACAACCTGCGTGCCGATATGAAAAATAAGCCGGCACCGCTGCTCAACCCGGGCACTCTGCAGCCGATGACCGCCGAGGAATTGGGCGGCGTATTCTGCGAAGAGTTGGTACAGCAGGAACTCGATAATGACAACGCTTATATCGACATCCCGCAGGAAATCAGAGATTTCTACAAAATGTACAGACCGTCTCCGCTGGTGCGTGCATACTGTTTAGAGGAAAAACTAGGCACACCCGCGAAGATTTACTACAAGTTTGAAGGCAACAACACCAGCGGCTCTCACAAGCTCAATTCCGCGATTGCGCAGGCCTACTACGCAAAGAAGCAGGGCTTAAAGGGCGTGACAACCGAAACAGGTGCCGGTCAATGGGGCACTGCACTTTCGATGGCGTGCTCTTACCTGGAGCTTGACTGTAAAGTGTACATGGTGAAGGTTTCTTATGAGCAGAAGCCCTTCCGCCGCGAAGTGATGCGCGTTTACGGCGCGAGCGTGACACCTTCTCCCTCCGATACCACACAAATCGGCAGAAAGATTTTGGCAGAGCACCCCGGTACCACCGGTTCTCTCGGCTGCGCAATCAGTGAGGCGGTCGAAGTGGCTGTTTCCAACCCCGGTTACCGTTATGTGCTCGGTTCCGTGCTCAATCAGGTGCTGCTGCACCAGTCCGTGATTGGTTTGGAAACCAAAGCAGCGCTTGACAAATACAACATTACACCCGATATCATCATCGGCTGTGCCGGCGGCGGCTCCAACCTCGGCGGTTTGATTGCACCGTTTATGGGCGAAAAACTCAGAGGCGAAAAGGACTACCGCATTATCGCTGTAGAGCCGGCTTCCTGCCCGAGCTTTACAAGAGGCAAGTTTGCCTATGACTTTGCCGATACCGGCATGGTTTGCCCGCTTGCGAAGATGTACACTTTGGGTGCGGACTTCATTCCTTCCGCCAACCACGCAGGCGGCTTGCGCTACCACGGCATGAGCCCGGTGCTCTCGCAGCTGTATGCCGATGGTTACATGGAAGCAACCACTGCGATTCAGACCGATGTTTTTGAAGCAGCGGAAACCTTTGCAAGAGTAGAAGGTATCTTACCTGCTCCGGAAAGCTCTCACGCCATTAAAGTGGCAATCGATGAAGCAATGAAGTGCAAAGAGACCGGTGAGGAAAAGACCATTGTCTTCGGCTTGACCGGTACCGGTTACTTCGATATGGTTGCCTATGAAAAATTCCATGACGGTGAGATGAACGACTACATCCCGACCGATGAGGAATTGGCTGAGTATGCGGCTAAACTGCCGAAGGTGGAATAATCATCTGTTCAAATCATAATAAGAAGCACACAGCGCTGCTGTGTGCTTTTTTACTGCTATTCTCAATTACTTTTGTTCAAACACCACATTTCCGCCCACAATGGTTTTGAGTGGCGTGAGGTCATTGCCGAGCACGGTGAAATCGGCATCATAGCCGAGGCGAATATAGCCTTTATTCAGCCCGAATAGTTCCGCCTGGTTTTCGCAGAGCATCGGCAGTGCTTCTTCAAGCGAAATGTCTAAAAAGTCGAGGATATTGCGCAGTGCCCGGTCCATCGTCAGCACACTGCCGGCTCTTGTGTTTGTGTCGCTTAAAAAGACTTCTCCGCCGCTGAGCGTTACATCGTTCATGCCTAAGCGGTACTGCCCGTCAGGCATACCGGCGGCTTGGATGGAATCGGTAATGAGCATCACTTTTTTGTTGCCCTTTAAGCGGTAGAGCAAGCGGATATTGGCAGGGTGAACATGCTTGCCGTCGGCAATCAGTTCATTGGCGATGTCTTCATTTTCCAACACCGCGCCCAGGATGGCGGGTTCGGTTCTGTCAAGCCCCCGCATGGCATTAAAGCAGTGCGTGGCAGCCTTGGCACCGGCGGAAATTGCCTTCTGTGCGGTAGCGTAGTCCGCAGCCGAGTGCCCGAGTGCCACCGGAATATGCTGCGCCGCATAGGCAATGAGCGGCTGCGCACCTTCAATTTCGGGTGCAATGGTAATGTATTTTACCACGCCGCTTTCAAGGTAGCGCCCAAGCAGTTTCGTATCGCCGCTTTTCAAGTAGGCTTCGGGCATGGCGCCTTTTTTTGCCGCAGCCAAAAAAGGACCTTCCAGGTGTGCACCCAACAGGGAAGCTCCGCCACCCGGCTGTGTGCTCTTAAAAAGCGCAATTTGCTCCAATATCTGTGTGGTGTGCTCGGGAGAATCTGTCAACACCGAGGCAAGAAAGGCGGTTGTGCCTTTAGAAGCAAAGAAAGCCGCCATTTTGGCAAAGCCTTCGCCATCGGCAGCATTGACATCAATGCCTGCGGCACCGTGGGTGTGGATGTCAATAAAACCGGGCACTAAGTAAGCGCCTTTCAAATCCAGCACCGGCACATCTTCAAAAGCGCAGCAATCGCGCCGAAAATCGGCAATTTTGCCGTTTAAAACATACACATCGGTTTTGACAAACCGGTGGTCGATATAGGCGTTGGCATTTTTAATCCATAAATTCATCGTGTATCTTCCAACCTCTTTTTTCAGCGATGCTTTTGAGCGCTTCAAAGCCGAATGCAATTTCGCTTGCATTGTGCGCATCACTGCCGAGAATAAAGCTGCCGCCGTTTGCGGCAATGTAGTCGCAAATATCATAGCGCGGATAGGGCTCTTCCTTGAGCCCTCTTGCCAGCAGCTTTGTGTTGATTTCAAAGGGTTTGTTGCAGTCAAGCAGCACATGAAGCGCTTGGCGGTAAGCCGCTACATAGCGCGGCGCGCGCTCGCTGAAATAGCGCTCGCCGGCATTAAAGCGTGTCACCAAATCAAAGTGGGCAATGATGTTGCAATCGGTGCGTGCAACCACCTGCGCCACCGTTTGGTAGTAGGCTTCGGTAAGCGCCAGATAATCGCCGCCGAAATGCTCTGTAGCAATGCTTTCAAAAATCGCGGGGCTCTCATCCACCGGCAGGTATGTTTCACCGCACTGCAGGTAGTGTGCAGAGCCGAGCACATAGTCAAAACCGGCAGTGTCGGCACCGCTGAACATATCCTGCTCTATGCCGCACAGCACATCAATTTTGCCGCGGTACTTCTCTTTGAGTGCCGCGATTTCTTTTTTATAGCTGTCAACCGTATCCTTCGGAATGCAGTAGCTTTCATCAAAAAAGGTGTAGCAGTGGTCGGAAATGCCGATTTTGCGCAAGCCCTTTTCCAGCGCTTGGCGCACCATCGCTTCAGCAGTGTCGGCACCATCGGAAAAGCGCGTGTGGGTGTGAAAATCCGTGAGTGTCATCAGGTCATTTTCTCCTGTTTGATTTTTGTGTCAATCACATGGCGGGAGGCAAGCTCCTTTTGAATGTCATCGAGCGAGATGCCGCTTTCAATCATCAGCACCATGACATGGTAAGCCAAGTCGGCAATCTCGTAAATGGTTTCCTTTTTGTCCTGCGCTTTGGCGGCAATAATGACCTCGGTGCTCTCCTCACCGACTTTTTTGAGGATTTTGTCGAGCCCCTTTTCAAACAGGTAGGTGGTATAGGAGCCTTCTTTTTTTTCGGCTTTTCTGCCCGCTATCAGGTCCATAAGCGCCTCTAAAGAAAAATCACTGCGATTTTCCGATTGGTACAGCGGGTAATCAAAGCAACTTTCGGTACCGAGGTGGCAGGCGGGACCATCCGGCACAACGCTGATGAGCAGCGTATCTCTGTCGCAGTCCGTGGCGATGGAGACAATGTGCTGGTAATTGCCGCTGGTTTCGCCCTTAACCCACAGCTCCTGCCGCGAGCGGCTCCAAAAGCAGGTTAACTCCTTTTCTATGGAAAGGCGCAGGCTTTCCTCGTTCATGTAGGCAAGCATAAGCACCTTGTGTGTTGCGTAATCCGTAACAATGGCGGGGATTAACCCGTTTTCGCCGAAGCGTAATTCTTCAATCTTAATCATAACTACCTCTTTATATTCTTACCGCAATATCATTATCGCGCATCATTTGCTTTAAATCGTTGATTTCCACTTCGCCGAAGTGGAAGATAGAAGCGGCTAAGCCCGCATCTACTTTGGGAAGGGTTTTGAAAAGCTTAATAAAATCTTCCTTGCAGCCGGCACCGCCGGAAGCAATGACCGGCACATCCGCTACTTCACAGACTGCCTGCAGCATCTCCAAATCAAAGCCCTGCTTGACACCGTCCGTATCAATGGAGTTGACAACAATTTCACCTGCACCGCGCTCCACACCTTGGCGAATCCATTCGATGGCTTCAATGCCGGTGTTTTCTCTGCCGCCTTTGGCAAAGACGCGGAAGGTGTTATCGACCCGCTTAATGTCCACTGAAAGCACCACGCACTGGCTGCCGTAGAGCTTTGCGGCATCCTCAATGAGCTGCGGGTTATGAATCGCGCCGGAATTGACACTGACTTTATCCGCACCGCAACCGAGCACTCTTTCAAAATCCTCCGTGGAGTAAATGCCGCCGCCCACACATAGGGGAATAAAGACGGTTTTGGCGGTTTCTTTTAAAATGTCAGTAAAAATCTTTCTGCCGTCGCTCGAAGCGGTAATGTCGTAAAACACCAATTCATCGGCGCCGTTGGCGCTGTAATAGCGCGCCAATTCCACAGGGGAGGCGACATCGCCCAATCCCTCAAAGTTGACTCCCTTGACCACTCTGGCATCTCTGACATCCAGGCAGGGAATAATGCGTTTTGTTATCACTTTGCTACCTCAATTGCTTCTTTTAAATCTATTGCGCCCGTGTAGTAGGCTTTTCCGATAATGGCGCCGTAGAGCTTCAGCTTTCTCAGGCGCTCAATGTCGCTGATATCCGAAATTCCGCCCGATGCGGTAATGTGCAGCTGCAGTTTGCTGCCGAGCGCTTCATAAAGCGCCACATTGGTTCCTTTCATTGCACCGTCTTTGGAAATGTCGGTGCAGATGAGCGTTTTTACCCCGATTGCCTGCATTTTTTGGCAAAAAGCAAGCGCTTCCAGCGAGGAAGTTTCTGTCCAGCCCTTAATGGCAACACAGCCGTTTTTGATATCCACGCCGACTGCAATTTTTTCGCCGTAAAGCGCCACGGCTTCCCGCAAAAAGGCTTCATCACTGACTGCCGCCGTGCCTAAAATCACGCGGTCAATTCCCGCTTCGATATAGCGGCGGATAACCTCCATGCTGCGAATGCCGCCGCCGACCTCGCAAAACAGTCCGCTTGCCTGCTTGATGGCAATGATGGTGTCGAGATTGGGTGTCAGCCCGCTTTTGGCGCCCTCTAAATCTACCAAGTGTATCGCCGTTGCACCTTGGGTTTTGAAATCCAGTGCCACGGCAACGGGGTCGGGGTTGTAGACGGTCATTTGCCGGTAATCGCCTTTAAAAAGCCGCACGGCTTTGCCTTCTATTAAATCAATGGCAGGAAAAATAATCATGCGCTTTCCTTTCTCAATCTTTGTTTAGGCAACGCAATCATAAACAAACTCGGTTTTTATTCGCTGCTTTGCCCTCAAATTTCGTTAAAAATGCTCGCAATACACAAAGTATTGACTGCGTTTTTTGCCTTATTTGAGAACAAATCAGCTGAATAGAAACTGCATAGCACTTAAAATCCTGATAGTTAAGATGAATTTTAGTGTTTGAAAACGCCGTTTGGCTGGCGCCAATCAAGTTTGAAAACGCTGAAATTCGCTTAATTAGCGGATTTTAAGCGGGTTTGTATATGGTTGTGTTGCCTATGGGAGCCCGCGCTCTTATTTCACGGCTCTGCAAATGCAAGGCAGAGCCTTGCCTGCTTTCGCCAATAGTCCAATAGGTTAACTGCTAATAGACTGAGATTATATTGCGCAAAATGCGCGCAAAATCTTTAAGCCGACCTCACCGCTTTTTTCGGGGTGAAATTGGCAACCGAAAACATTGCCGTTTTGCACCGCTGCGGTCAGCTCCGCACCGTATTCTGTCGTGGCAATCACCGCCTGCGTTGCAGCCGCGGCATAGTAGGAGTGCACAAAGTAAACATAGTCGCCGTCTTCGATGTAAGAAAAGAGCGGGCTTTGCTGCCGGATGTGCAGGGCATTCCAGCCGATGTGCGGGATTTTATAGCTGCTGTCGACCAGCGGGCGAATGGGCTGCACGGTGCCGGGAATGAGCCCTAAACCTTTGTGCACGCCGAATTCGCGGCTTTCCTCAAAGAGCAGCTGCATGCCTAAACAAATGCCTAAAATTTGCTTTCCCTGTGCGGCTAAATCACACAGCAGGGTGTCTAAGCCGCTTTCGCGCAGCTTGCGCGCGGCATCGGCAAAGGCGCCGACACCGGGGAGAATAATCTTATCGGCTTTGGCAATCTGTGCTTTATCGGCGCTGACCAAGGCTTCTTGCCCGATAGCGGCAAAGGAGCTTTGCAGCGAAAACAGATTGCCCACACCGTAGTCAACAATGACAATCATTTTTCTGAAACCCTTTCTTTGAGCAAAATGAGGATTAGAGCAGCCCTTTAGTGGAGGGGATTTCTTCGGCAAAGGCAGCATCGATTGCCACTGCCTGTTTGAGGCTCCTTGCCGTGCTCTTGAAGATGCCTTCAATAATGTGGTGGGTGTTTTTGCCGGCAAGCTGCTTGATGTGGAGGTTCGCCTTGCACTCGCGCACAAACGCCAGCCAAAATTCCTCTACCAGCTCGGTATCAAAATCACCCACTTGGCAGGAGGGGAGAACCACATCAAAGTTCAAATAGCTTCTGCCGGACAAATCCACCGCGCTCAAAATGAGGCTTTCATCCATCGGCAAAATAAAGGAGCCGTAGCGGGTGATGCCTTTTTTGTCGCCCAGTGCTTCACAGAAAGCTTTGCCCAGGCAGATGCCGATATCTTCCACGGTGTGGTGGTAATCCACCTGCGTATCACCGCTGCATTGGAGCGTGATATCGAACCTGCCGTGCTTGGCAAAGAGCGTGAGCATGTGCTCTAAAAAGCCGCAGGGAAGGGTAAGGGAAGCTTTGCCCGTACCGTCATGCGCTAAGGTTAATGAAATGTCGGTTTCCGCTGTTTTGCGGTTAATGGTTGCTGTTCTCATTTTCGATGATTTCCTTTACTGTATTGATAAATGTTTCCATATCTTTCTCTGTGCCGATGGTAATGCGGATGTACTCTCGAATGCGCTCTTTTGAGAAGTGGCGCACCAAAATGCCTTTTTCTTTCAAAAGCAGGTACAGGCGCTCGCCGGGGACTGCCGGGTGTTTGGCAAACAGGAAATTGGTTTGTGAATCGGTGCATGCAAAACCGAGGCTGCGCAGCCGGCGGCAGGTCCATGCGCGTGTGGCTTTGATGCGCGCGCAGTTTTCTTTGGTTGCCGCTTCATCCTCCAGCACACCGAGCGCCGCTGCCATGCTCAGCGCATTGATGTTATAGGGGTTGGTCGCATAGCGCAGGCGGTTGATATCTTCAATGAGCTTCTCGTTTCCTGCACCGAAGCCCAGGCGAAGCCCTGCGCCGGAGCGGGATTTGGAGAAGGTGCCTGTCACCAACAGGTTGTCGTATTGCTCCACAAGCGCGAGGGCGCTCTGCTCGGCAAAGTCGGCATAGGCTTCATCCACAACGACTAAGCGCGCGGGGTTTTGCTGCAGGAGCGCTTCTATCTGCGCATTGCTCAGCGCAAGCCCGGTCGGAGCGTTCGGGTTGGCAATAAAGAGTGTTTGCGGGAGTGCCCGGTAGTCCTCTACCGCAAGGCTCAAATCCTCCCGCAGCGGCACCTCTTTATAAGGAATGCCGTTGCAGTCGGCAAAGACCGGATAGAAGCCGTAGGTAATGTCGGCAAATGCCGCGCCGATTTCTTTCTCGCAAAAAGCCATGAAGGCAAAATTGAGGATTTCATCCGACCCGTTGGTAAAGACAAGTTGGGTGGGGAGAAGGTCTAAAACCGCCGCCATTTTTTCGCGCAGCAGGGTGCACTCAGGGTCGGGGTACAGCTGCGCATTTTGAAGCGCCTGCTGCACATAGCCTGCCGCCTTTGCGGAAAGCGGGTAGGCGTTTTCATTGGTATTGAGTTTGATGTATTGCTTGTTTTTCGGCTGTTCGCCCGGTACATAGGGCTCTAACGCCTGCAAGCGTTTGCTTAAAAACTTACTCATTCTCTTGCGTTCTGACTACAGCGCTTTTTGCGTGCGCCGTCAGGCCTTCCTTTCCGGCAAAGTAGGCAACATCTTCTGCCACTCGCGCCAGCGCTTCTTTCGTGTAGTAGGTATACTGCATCTTTTTGACAAAGTCATCCACCGAAAGAGGGCTGGAGAATTTAGCGGTGCCGCTTGTGGGCAGGGTGTGGTTCGGGCCGGCATAGTAATCGCCTAACGCCTCGGGGCAGTTGCGCCCCATAAAGACAGAACCGGCGTGGCGAATCTTGTCTAAATAATCAAAGGGGTTATCCATGCACAGCTCTAAGTGTTCGGGTGCAATCTCGTTGGAAATTTCGATGGCGGTCTCCAAAGAGGGGCACACAATAATTTTGCCGTTGTTGTCAATCGAAGCGCGGGCTATTTCTTCGCGCTCGAGCTGCGGCAGCTGCTTTTCAAGTTCCTCGCTTACCTGTGCGGCAAGCGCTTGGCTGTCGGTGACCAACACGGCGCTTGCGAGCTTGTCGTGCTCGGCTTGCGAGAGCAGGTCTGCCGCCAAGTGGCGCGGGTTGCTGCCGGCATCGGCAACAATCAGGATTTCACTCGGACCGGCAATCATGTCAATGGAAACCGTGCCGTACACCTGCTTTTTGGCCTCTGCCACAAACGCATTGCCGGGGCCGACGATTTTATCCGCCTTCGGGATGCTTTCGGTGCCGTAAGCGAGCGCGGCAATGGCCTGTGCACCGCCGACTTTGAAAATTTTATCGACACCTGCTACCTTGGCAGCGGCGAGGATAGCGGGGTTGACCGTGCCGTCCTTGCCGGGCGGAGTGACCATTACGACCTCTTTGCAGCCTGCGATTTTGGCGGGAATGCTGTCCATCAAAACCGTGGAGGGGTAGGCGGCGGTGCCGCCGGGTACATACAAACCGGCGCGGTCAATCGGAATGATTTTTTGCCCGGTTACCACCCCGTCGGTATCGTTAAGGATAAAAGAATTGCGCTTTTGCGCTGCGTGGAATTTGCGGATGTTGGCAGCGGCTTTTTCTAAAATGTCGATAAACTGCGGCTCGACTGCTT
Source organism: Clostridia bacterium (assembly GCA_017430965.1). Lineage (GTDB taxonomy): Bacteria > Bacillota > Clostridia > Oscillospirales > Acutalibacteraceae > RUG714. The sequence continues at coordinate 12,211 of JAFRLX010000147.1, forward strand.
TCATGGCGGCAGCCATTTCCGCTTCGCTGACAAGTAAGTCGGTTAACACCGCGCCGTCAAAACGCTCGGTGTATTCAAAAAGGGCAGCATCACCGCGTGCGCGCACGGCGGCAATGATATCCGCCACAATGCTTTCCACATTTGCCGCGCCTGCCGCGCGGGCAAATATTTTCCGGTTGTCCACTTCACCGTATTTTAAAATGCTAATCATTGCTTTTCTTCCTCCGCGCTGAGCTTTTTACAAATGTTTTCGATTTCTTCGCTCTTAAACTTGAAGCTCGATTTGTTGGCAATCAGCCTTGCCGAAATATTCACCACGGTGTCCGTGACTGCCAGATTGTTTTCCTTTAAGGTTGTGCCGGTTTCCACAATGTCCACAATCACATCGGAGAGTTGAATGACCGGCGCAATTTCAATGGAACCGTGCAGGGGAATGATATCAATATCTCGACCAAGCGCACTGTAGTATTCTTTGGCAATGTTGGAAAACTTGGTGGCTACCGTAAGGGTGCGGGTTTTGTCATCCCGAAAGTCGGCTTTGGCGGCAACGCACATGCGGCATTTGCCGATGTTTAAATCCAACAGCTCGTAAACATCGGGGGTGTATTCCAAAAGGATATCCTTGCCGGTAACGCCGATGTCTGCCGCACCGCGCTCGACATAGGTCGCCACATCGGAGGGCTTTGCCCAAAAGTAACGCACTCCGAGGGCTTCGTTTTCAAAAATCAGCTTGCGGCTGTCCTGCTCGATTGCCGGGCAGGCGTAGCCCGCCTGTTTGAGCATGCCGTATGCTTTTTCACCGAGCCTGCCTTTTGGCAGGGCAATGTTAAGATAATTCATCCGTCGTTATAACCTCACCGTTTTTTAAAGTTACAAGTGTTTTGTATTTGAGCTGCTCCGGCATCTTGCGCAGAGCCAAAACGCTGCCTTTTTTGCTCAAAGCCTCTACCGCTTTGCGAATGTTTTGCGGGCTCTCGCTTTTTTCATACAGCAGCAGGTAATCGGTATCGTAGGGCGCCTCGGTTTTGAAAAACTGCTCGAATAAATCCAAGTACACGGCAAACCCGACTGCGCCGAACTCTCGCTTCATTTTGCGCATGAGTTTATCGTACTGCCCGCCGGAAAGGACCGCGGCGGGAATGCCCTCGATAAAGCCTCTGAAAATAATACCGTTATAATACTTTAAATCGTTAATGACCGAAAAATCAATGCGCAGCGAATCTTCAATATCACTGCCTGCGGCAAGCTCTACGATTTCTTTAAGCTCTAAGAAGGACTCCCAGGCGCAGGTGTTTTTGAGGATTTTTTCCAGCTGCGGGAGCACGGTAGCAGCTTTGCCGTAGAGTTTGATTAAATCCTGCAGCAGCAGGGAGGACTGTGCTTCCACACCGAAGGCTTCACACAGATTGGTCAGCTCGTGCAGGTTTTTTTCCTCAATGCATTTGAGAATTTGCTTGCACTGAGCGCCGCTGAGCGAAAGCGCATCAATAATATCCGAGAGAATACCCATGTGGGAAATATCCAGGATAGCATTTTCACTGACTGCCCGCAGGCTTTTGGCGGCGAGCATGACAACTTCATAAATGCAGTAGCTGTCAATATCGCCGATACACTCCAAGCCCACCTGCATAATCTCTTTAAACGAGTCGCTGTGCCTGGAAACGCGGTACACATTCTCGTTGTAATAGAGTTTTTGGATGCTGTTCGGCTTATTCTCGCTGTTTTTAATGATTGAGAGGGTGACATCGGGCTTCATCGCCATGAGCTTTCCGTTGGTATCCGTGAAGGTGATAACGGCATCGGAAAGCAGGAAATCCTTGTTCCTGACATAGAGCTCGTATTCCTCAAATTGGTTCATTTTGTATTTTCTGTAACCGAATTGCTCATAGATAGAGCGCAGGGAAAAGACGACTTTTTCTTCGTTTTTGAGGTAGGTTTCCATCATCCGTATGTGCGGCGGTATTTACTCAACCGCTTCTCCTTTTTTAAACTTTTCAATGGCGCACTTGTAGCCGCCGTTGCCGTAATTCAAGCAGCGGCTCACCCTGCTGATGGTGGCGGTGCTCACATTGGTTTTGGCGGCAATCTGCTGGTAATTCATGCCTTGGTCAAGCATCAGCGCCACTTCAAAGCGCTGTGCCATATCCTTAAATTCGTTAATCGTGCAAACATCCTCAAAGAAGGCGTAAAGCTGCTCTTCGCTATCCATGGAAAGGATGGTTTGGATTAAATTGTCCGTTGCCTGAGAGTGGAGGGTATTCATACTGTCAACCTTTCCGCCGGCAGACCAAAACAGCAGAATGGTCTGCAGGCGCATTTATGATACTTTCACATTTTATCACTTTAGTGCGCTAAAGTCAACGAAAATATAATAAGGTATAAATTTTTATTAAAAATAACCAAAGCCGAACAGAAATGTTCACGGATTATTGGCAGTTTACAGTTTTCAGGGTTTTGCAATCTGCTCGCTAAACACCTTATTTGCTTGCGTATGCTTTCAATTTGTATTATAATAAAATCCAAATCTATGTTGCGGGAGGAAACAGTGAACAGGCAAAGCAGCTTTTGGCAGGGGTTTAAAGATGGCTTACCGATATGCTTCGGCTACTTATCGGTGGCGTTTGCCTTTGGTATTTTTGCGCTTTCCTCGGGGCTGAACAGCTTGCAGGCGCTGCTCATTTCCATGAGCAATGTCACCTCTGCGGGGCAGCTTGCCGCTGTACCGATTATGGTTTCGGGCGGCACCTTGCTCGAACTGGCAGCTTCGCAGTTTGTGATTAACCTGCGCTATTCACTGATGTCGGTTTCCCTTTCGCAAAAGTTTGACCGCTCGTTTCGGTTGCCTCAAAAGCTGCTGTGCGCCTTTGTGGTGACAGATGAAGTGTTTGCCGTGGCTTCCTCGCGGGAAGGGGAGGTCGATGCGCATTATATGTTCGGTCTTATCCTTACACCGTATCTCGGCTGGAGTGTCGGCACCATTCTCGGCGCGGTTGCCGGAAACCTGCTGCCGGCGGTGGTTATTTCCGCGCTGGGTATCGCGATTTATGCGATGTTTATTGCCATTGTCATTCCCGCAGCCAGAGAGAATACCAAAACGCTTTTTTGTGTTGTGCTGGCAGTGGGACTGAGCCTTGCGTTTCATTTTATTCCGCTGCTTTCTAAGGTGCCGAGCGGCTTTGTGGTGATTATCTGCGCGGTGCTTGCGAGCACTGTTGCGGCACTGCTTTTTCCGATTCAGAGTAAAAAGGAGGGTGCGCCATGAGTTATGCTTCCTTTTTGCCCTATTTATTAGTGATGGCACTGGTGACCTATGCGGTCAGGGTGCTGCCGCTGTTGCTGGTAAAAAACAAAATTGAAAACACCTTTATTCTTTCCTTTTTGCACTATATGCCGTATGCGGTGCTCAGTGTGATGACCGTGCCGGCTGTCTTTTCCGCAACCGGCAATGTGATTAGCGCCGCTGTCGGTGTGGCGGTCGCACTGGTGCTGGCGTGCTTTAAGCGCAGCCTGCTGCTGGTCGCGGCGAGCGCCTCAGCCGCCGTGTTGGTTACGGAGCTTATCATGCAATGGTTGTAAATTCAAACAAAGTGAAAGGGCTGCCTCGGCAGCCCTTTCACTTTGTTTACAATTCTCCGATACACTCTTCCTCGGTGCAGTCGGTGATGCGCACCGGCAAAATGCTTGCCGTTAAGTCTTTTTGACTTTTGACCCTCACGGGAAGGTAGTTTTTGCTGTGCCCGCAGTAATACTCTGCTTTTTTGGTTTCAAAGAGTACTTGCTGCGTTGTGCCGATTTGTCGGCGAAAATGCGCTAAGCGCATTTCTTTTTCGAGTGCGAGCATTTTTTTTGCGCGCGCGGTTTTGAGCGCTTTCGGCACCTGCTCCGGCATGGTTGCCGCCTTTGTGCCTGCGCGCACCGAGTAGGGGAACACATGCATTTTTTCAAAGCCGATGCTCTCGGCAAAGCGGTAAGATTCTTCAAAATCCGCTTCGCTCTCACCGGGGAAACCGACCATGATGTCGGTGGTGATGCTGCAGTCGGGGAAAGCCGCTCTTAATTTTTCACACAGTGCGCGGTATTCCGCCGCGGTATAGTGGCGGTTCATGGCTTTGAGCGTTTTGTCACAGCCGCTTTGCAGCGAAATGTGAAACTGCGGGCAGAAAGCTTCTTCAGCGGCAAGGCGCGCGATGATGTCTTCCGTAATGTGGTCGGGTTCGAGGGAGCCTAAACGCACGCGCTCAATTCCCGGCACGGCTGCCGCAATCTGCACGGCATCGGCAATATCCTTGCCGCCGGCATCATAGGCGGAAAGGTTGATGCCCACCAGCACCGCCTCTTTGTACCCCGCAGCGGCTAAAGCAGTGATTTCCTGCCGAATATCGGCAAGGGGTTTCGAGCGCACAAAGCCTCTGGCATAGGGAATGGCGCAGTATGCGCAGTAGCGGTTGCAACCGTCCTCAATTTTTACTTCGGCGCGCGTTTTGGTGCCGAAACTGTGAATAATGCCGCTCTCAAAGGCTTCATCCCGCGCATGTGCTTCTACCGTGACCGAGCGCCGGTTTTTTTTACAAAAGGCCTCTATGAGGGCTGCTAATTGCTTGTGTTCGGTGTTGCCGATGATGATGTCGGCTTCTTCAAGCTGTGCGGCTTCTTCGGGATACGCCTGGCTCATACAGCCCGCGAGCACCATAATGCTTGCGGGGTGCTTGCGCTTAAAGGCGCGCAGGCTTTGCCGCGTTTTTTGGTTACTTGCCGCAGTGACCGTGCAGGAGTTAACAATATACACATCGGCATTTTCGGCACAATCGACCACCTCATAGCCGGCTTGCTCTAAAGCCTCAGCCATCAGTTGCGTTTCATATTGATTGACTTTGCACCCCAATGTGTAAAATGCCGCTTTCATGCTGCCTCCTTAAATTTCGGTTTCTAAATCAATATTATATAGGAAAAGGTTAAGTTTTTCAACTTTCAATCATATCCATTATTGATAGGAGGATGAAGTATGAAAAAAATCTTTGTATGCATGTTGTGTGTTATTATGTTGTTGGCGGCTTGCGTGCCGGCATTTGCCGCGCAGCAAAAGCTTGATTTGGATGCCAAGGCAGCGGTGCTGATGGACCTCGGCAGCGGCAAGGTGCTCTACGCCCTGCGGGAAAATGACCGGCGCTATCCCGCGTCCGTTACCAAGGTGATGTCTCTGCTGCTGGTGATGGAAGCGCTTGAAAGCGGCAAGCTCAAGCTCGAGGACAAGATTGCGGCGAGTGAAACCGCAGTCAGCTTCGGCGGCTCTCAGATTTGGCTGGAAGTCGGCGAAAAAATGAGTGTGGATGATATGCTCAAAGCGGTGACGATTGCCAGCGCCAACGATGCCTGCACGGCACTCGGTGAGGCGGTCAGCGGTTCGAGCGAAGCTTTTGTGGCGGCGATGAATGAAAGGGCAGACCAATTAGGCTTAAAAAACACCCATTTTGAAAACTGCACCGGTTTGGATGAAAACGAAAAAAACCACTATTCCTCGGCATTGGATATTGCACTCATGAGCCGGGCGTTGATGCGCTATGAGCGCATTCAAACCTATTCATCCACCTGGATGGATTCACTCAGAGGCGGCAAAACGGAATTGGTGAATACCAACAGGCTGGTGCGCTTTTACAACGGCTGCATCGGGCTGAAAACCGGCACCACGACCAAAGCGGGCTTTTGTGTGAGCGCCGTTGCCAAGCGCGGCGGGACCACGCTCTGCGCCGTAATTTTGGGCGCCGAAAACTCCGATGAGCGCTTTAACAGCGCCGCACGGCTGCTCGATTACGGCTTTGCCAATTTTGAAAGCGTTTCTCCGGAAATAGAGCTGAGTGCGGCACAGGTCGGCGTGGTCGGCGGAACGGAGGAAACGCTGCCGCTTACACTTGCCGCCTCCCACCCGCTTGTGAGCGTGCCGAAGGGGGAGGGAAAGGCTGTAGTGACCAAGCTGTCCCTGCCGGAGAGCGTGCGCGCACCGGTGGAAAAAGGGGAGGCAGTCGGGAAAGCCGCCTTCTACTTAGGGAAAGAATGCTTGGGCAGTGTGGATATTCTCAGTGCGCGCCGCATCGACAAGCTCGACTTTTGGAGCGCGTTGATAAAATTATTGCAAAGCGGTGTGACAAATATAAAATAGCGGTTGCAATATCAGCCCTTTTTCTGTATAATAGTTAATAACATACAGTTGAAAGGTAATTATTCAATGGCAACAAAACTCAATACAAAATTTTTAGAAGGCTTCGTAAGCGAAGAAGAAATCGAAGCGATTGCCCCGCAGGTGATTGCCGCTGCCCGTACCCTCCATGCAAAGGATGGCTTAGGCAACGACTTTTTGGGTTGGCTCGACCTCCCTGTGGAGTACGATAAAGAAGAATTTGCAAGAATTAAAAAAGCTGCTCAAACCATTCAAAAGAGCGATGTTCTCATCGTGATTGGTATCGGCGGCTCTTATCTCGGTGCCAGAGCCGTTATTGAGGCGTTAAAGTCCCACAATTACAATGCTCTGCCCAAAGAGACACCCGACATCTATTTTGCCGGCAAGTCTATCAGCGCCGATGAATTAAACGACTTAATTACCATCTGTGAGGGCAAGGATTTTTGCGTGAATGTCATTTCCAAATCCGGTACCACCACAGAGCCGGCTCTCGCGTTTAGAGTGTTTAGAGATTTGGTGGAGAAGAAATACGGCAAGGAAGAAGCCAAAAACCGCATTTTCGTGACCACCGATAAAGCCAGAGGCACCCTCAAAGGCTTAGCGGATGCCGAGGGCTATGAAACCTTTGTTGTTCCTGATGATGTGGGCGGCAGATTCAGCGTGCTCACCGCAGTCGGTTTGCTGCCGATTGCCGCTGCGGGCATTGATATTGATGCCTTAATGCGCGGTGCGGCGACAGCAAGAGAAGCGCTCTGCGAAGAGGATTTGGAGAAAAACGATTGCTATAAATATGCGGCAATCCGCAACATTTTGTATAACAAAGGCAGAAAAGTGGAACTGCTCGCTTCCTACGAGCCGCGGTTCGATTTAATGTGCCAGTGGTATAAGCAGCTCTTCGGCGAGAGCGAGGGGAAAGACGGCAAGGGTATTTTCCCGGCATCCGTAATTTTCTCGACCGATTTGCATTCGCTCGGGCAGTATATCCAGGAAAGCGGCGCAGAGCTGATGTTTGAAACGGTTGTCAATGTGAAGAAACCGCAAAAAGAATATGTTATTGAAGAAGTGGAAGGGAATATTGACGGGCTCAATTTCCTCGCCGGCAAGCCGATGTCCTTTGTCAATGAAAAGGCGTTTGAGGGCACCATTCTCGCCCATTGTGACGGCGGTGTGGCAAACCTTGTTTTAGAGCTGCCGCAGCTCAATGAAGAAGAGCTCGGTTACCTGATTTATTTCTTCGAAAAAACCTGCGCGGTCTCCGGCTATACCTTAGGGGTCAATCCCTTCAACCAGCCGGGCGTGGAGAGCTACAAAAAGAATATGTTTGCACTTTTGGGCAAACCGGGCTATGAAGAAATGAAGCAGTCGCTGGAAGCAAGAATTCAATAGAGCGGCTTTTCCCGTTCAAAAAGTAATAAATTTCCTGTACAGGATTCAAAATAAAGGAAGGAGACAATATTATGATTTCTATTATTGTCGGTTCAAAAGGAAACGGTAAAACCAAAAAATTAATCACCATGGTTGACGAAGCGGTCAAAACTTCCCTGGGCAACATTGTTGTGATTGAGAAGAAGCCGAACCTCGGTACAAACATTACCACCAAAGCGAGACTGGTGAACACGGATGAATATGACATTAAATCCGTCAACGGTTTCTATGGCTTTTTGGCAGGCGTTTGTGCAGGCAACTATGATGTTACTCATATTTTTGTCGATGCAACCCTTCGCATCATCGGTCGTGATTTTAATGACTTGGTGATGTTCTTGAAGAGAGTAGACGGACTTTCAAAAGAAAGCAACGCTGATTTTATCTTCACCATCAGCGAGGATAAAGAAAATCTGCCCGCAGAGATTTTTGAAATCTGCAAATTGGTAGACTAAAAACTGTTTAGAGAGCGGGTGTGAATCGGCACCCGCTTCTTCTTTAGAAAATAATTATTGACAAATCAGCCTATTAAATATATAATATTTCGGTGGTATTATGTTAATTGAGCTAAAAAAACTGTTTGAAAATGAAGGAACATCACTTCCGCTTTGCCTGCAGGTTGACTTATCCGATGTGCAGCAAAGAGGAGAACCGCTGTTTGTTACGCCCGTCAGCGTAGAGGGAGAAATCCGCAACCGGCTGGGGATTGTGACTTTGCAGGCAGAGGCTCGGTTTACCTACCGCGCACCGTGCGACAGGTGTGCCGAACCGGTGGAAAGAGCATTTACTCTCCCGGTGGCGCACGGCTTGGTGGCAGAGCTCAATAATGAAGATAACGATGATTTTCTTGTGGTAGAAAACATGAAGCTCGATGTGGACGAGCTCATTCGCAGCGATGTCTTATTGAGTTTGCCGACCAAATTCCTTTGCAGGGAAGATTGCAAAGGCTTGTGTTCCAAATGCGGTGCGAATTTAAACCTCGGCACTTGTGAGTGTGCCAAAGAGGTGGACCCGCGGCTTTCGGCGCTGCTGGAGCTGATGGACCAATAATTTGTTCAGTATTGTTATTTTAGATAAGGAGGTGCCCGTATGGCAGTACCAAAGAGAAAAACTTCAAAGGCTCGCAGAGACAAAAGGCGTTCGAGCGTTTGGAAAGCAAAGGCTCCTACACTTGTAGAGTGCCCGAATTGCCACGGCTTTATGGCTCCTCACAAGGTTTGCGCCAATTGCGGCTACTACAACGGTGAGGAAATCATCAAGAAGGATGAGGACTAATTTAGTCAAATGACTTTATGGCTATCCGCCGATGTGCGGGTAGC
>JAFRLX010000148.1 GCA_017430965.1 Clostridia bacterium
ACCCTAAAATCGGCAGATTTTTTGTCAGAATAAAGCAAAATAGTCGCTTAAGGCTGACGCCTAAGCGACTATTTTAATGCAATTATGGCGAAAAAGATGCGATTTGAGGGCTAACCTTCGTTACGGGGACTCACCTTTGCCGAAATTTCATGTGTTTATTCTATCGGTAATTCCTCGAAAAGAGAATCCAAACGGCGCGATTTTCACCAAAAATGACATAAAACTGTCTTTTTTTTACATTTTCCACACATTTTTTTTGAGCTTGCTATAATAACAGTATCGCAGGTGCATTGCTGATGCGATGTGCCAAAAAAGATTTTGGAGGAAAATATGAAAAGAGTTATCAGTTTGCTATTAGCAGTCAGTATTTTGTTCTCGTTTGCCGTGTATTTCGGACAATCAGCGGCAAGTGCCGCAAGAGCCTACACCTGTGTGGATGGGTCTGCATTTACAGTAGGTACAAAAAAAGTGACGGTTTTGGTCACCGGTTGGCCGAACTGCTGTTATGCAAGAAATACATTGAATGCCATCGCAAAAAGCGGTGTTGCGGACAATCAGGATGTTGCATTTGCTTTTGTTGATGTGGCAATGAATTCGCGCGAGAGCGTTGCCGAATTTGCCGACCAAATCAACTGCAGTGCAATAAAGTTTTGCTATGATCTTACGGAAAATGCCCGTAACAGTGTCATTCAATATACGGGAAAATACGGTTCTCCGCTAATTCTGTATTTGGACAGCGCGGGAAAACTTGTAAAATACATTCCCGCTGAGCAGAATTTTGCTTCTATTATCAATTATATCCATGCTGTTGATGAGACTGTTTTGCCCGCCATAGAGCAAACGGATGCATCGGGCAACTCTCTTTCGGTAAATGATTATGCAAAAACAATGGAAAATGCGGGACTTCCTGTCAGTTCTTTAGAAAACATCGTCAGAACAGCAGTCAGCCAGCAAAAAACAAGAGTTAGTTTAACTGCCTACAAATTAAAAAACACTACCGAAATCACGACGGCACTTTTTGATTACATTTTTTACTATATGCCGGATGTGAGCGCACTTGCAGGGTTTTCTTATTATTACAGAAACGGTTACATTACCGAAATCGCTATTTCCTATAATAGCGGATATGAAGTCAATTCCACATTAGCGCAGTTTCAAGAAGTGTCTGCAAAATTGCTGCGCGGGGTTTTGAATAATTCCAATCTTTCGGATGCCGAGAAGGCATTGCTTATTCACGACCGCTTAGCTTCCTATGCAAAATATGACCAAGGTAAGTATTTCGGTTGCGGCAATGATCCGGACTCTTACACACTTTACGGTCCTTTTATTAAGCGCGTATCCGTTTGCCAAGGCTTTGCGCTGGCATATGCCTATTTAATGAACCAAGCGGGTGTTAAAACCTATTATGTGCGCTCTGTCGCTCTCAACCATGCTTGGAATGTAACCTATATTGATGGTGTTCCTTATTATGTTGATGTTACTTGGGACAATCCTACCTTTGCTTTAGACGGGTATGTCGGGCATAATAATTTCCTTCGTTCCAAAGCCGGCATGATAGAAACCGGTCATATCTCGGATACCAATACGATAGATTATCCCATTAGCGTGAACTCTCAAGCAATAAATAACACGAAGTATGATAAGTATTATTGGCAGGATTCTTATGCGGAATTTCAACTTGTAGATGATACACTCTATTATATCGATAATAATAAAGGAACCCTCAATGTGGCGGATGAAAACCACACAGTGCTTTTCACCATTCCGGACAGCTGGTCCTCGACTGAAAAAGAGAGCGCGAGTACTGCCGGTAGCAGCGCTGTTGAAACTGCGCAAGAGGAAACAACTGTGGTGTGTGCTGCGCTTGAAAAGGAAGAACGAGAAAAGGATGCAGAGCTTTTGGAGGAAAATGGCGAGAGCCAAGCGCAAACACAAGCCGACACGCCTGCAGAGCAAACGGGTGTGCAAGAGGTCGTAGCGGTGCAGGAGGAGAGAAGCGAAGCCTCCAATGTGGAGCATCCGTATTCTTGGTCTAACTGTTCCAGGCTAAGCAGCCGCAATCATCTTTTGCTGTTTTCCGGGTCGGATTGGGTGTATCAGTATGACTTGAACACCAATAAGGTAACCATTCCCTTTATTCCCGACAAGTCAAAAAATGCCAATGTGGAGGACTATTACTCCATTTTCGGTTTTAAATATGAAGATGATAATTTGTATTGCTACCTGTATTACAGCGCTTTTTTCCGCGAAGGCAACAAGGAAGATTATTTAATAAAATCACACTTTGCACCGGCTGACCACAGGCACAGCTATACGCAAACCGTTATACAGTCGGCAAGCTGTTTGCAAGGCGGCAAAAAGAATTACCATTGTTCCGTATGCGGCGATCAGCAGTTAGAACTGCTGCCTGCACTCGGTCACGATTTTGTGAATAATACCTGCTCTCGGTGTGCGGGAAAGGAGTATGAGTACGAAATTGAAAACGGCGGTGCAGTAATCGTTGCCTATAACGGCAGTAACAGCACGCTGTCAATTCCCAACAAGCTTGGCGGTTATCCTGTCACTCAAATCGGCGAAAGTGCGTTTAAAGACAACAATATCATTCGAGAAGTGCATTTGCCGGATAGTGTTGTTACCATTCAGAGATGGGCGTTTGAGTTCTGTCACGCTTTGGAAGAGATTAGCTTTCCCAAAAAGCTCACGATGATTGGCGAGTATGCGTTTTCATATACCGCATTACGTGAAGCGCTAATACCCGATAGTGTAAAAACAGTCGCTTTCGGAGCGTTTTATAACTGTGACAATCTGAAAAAAGTCTTTATCGGTAGCGGTGTAACCCGGTTAGACAACTATGTGTTTGCATCTTGCAAATCTTTGGTGAGCATGACAGTTAGCGCGCAAAACCAAATGTATGACAGCAGAAATGGTTGCAATGCTATCATTTATACAGCGTATAACATCCTCCGTAGCGGTTGCAGCGCAACCACAATACCTATTAACATTGAAACAATCGAGTGGGCTTCATTTTACGGTTGTCCTATTAAAAGCGTAGTGATTCCGAGCACTGTTACCGAAATCGAAAGCTATGCCTTTGCTTACAGTGATCTTGAAAGCCTCACATATTTGGGTACCCAAGCGAACTGGGAAAAAGTGAAGGTGGGCGAAAACAACGGACCTCTTACAAGTGCACAGATTACTTATAAACCTTGCAACACTCACTCTTATAACAACGGTGTTATCACTACACAACCAACCTGCACAAAAAAAGGTACAAAAACCTTTAGTTGCACCGTTTGCGGTGCCACCAAAACACAGGCTGTTGCCGCGACCGGCACACATACGTTTGTAAACGGCTATTGCAAGCATTGCGATTATCAGGACGCGCAGTACAAAGTGCCGACTGTTTCCGATACCTTTAAAGAAACAGTCAATATGTATAACGGCAGAGCTTATTATGCAAAATTTGTTGCAAGCAAAACAGGCGTCATTCATTTCTACTCTACAGAAAGTTTTTACCCCACAGCCGGTATTTATGATAGCGATATGAATTGCTTGAACAAGGTATATTGGAATGATAACAGTAGCGATTTTTCACTCAAACACTATGTAGAAAAAGGAAAAGAATACATTATCAGCGCCTCGATCTACGGAGAAAATGCAACGGGCGAGATGTGTTTGACTCTTGAATATGAAAAAAGTGCACATGCGCATGATTTTAAAACGGACTGTATCGTTGAGCCGACTTGCGCAAGCGCGGGTAAAACGAGATACACTTGCAAAGTTTGTCAGTATACTTATGAAGAGTATTCGGCGACTACGAGCCACACTTATATTGGCGGAACCTGTATCTACTGCCAAAAAAAGGACATAGCATACAAAATGCCGGTTGTCACCCTTCCGCTAAACGAAAGTGTGAAGGTGTATGGACGCAACAATATGTATTATGCAAAATACACTCCGCAAAAGGATGGCACAATTACTTTCTATTCGCAAGGCGATGTGGATCCCGCGGGATACATTTACGACGGTGATATGAATTTACTTGCCGAAAATGATGATATATTTTATAAATCCGGCGCTGAAAACAACAACCTTAATTTCAAAATCAACTATAAGCTCAAGGCGGGCAAAACATATATTCTCGCTTGCAATTCTTACTATGAAGAATTGTTGGAAGTATTAATAAAAGCTGAATTTGAAGAGCATACTCACGCTTACACCGCCGTTGTAACCCCGCCCACTTGCACTGAGAAAGGCTTCACAACTCACACTTGCTCATGCGGCGAAGTTAAAGTGGATACTTATGTTGATGCACGCGGGCACAAATTTGCAGCGGGTGAGCAGTATTGCCAAAACGGCTGCGGTGCAAAGAACTCGGACTATAAACCGGTGCATGTGCATGCCTACATAGCAAAAGCAGTCAAGCCTTCCGAAACTGCCCTCGGCTACACACAATATCAATGCTCATGCGGCGCCTGGAAGAAGGATGCGGCAGGCAAGGCGGTAAGAGATACTTTCTCCGCCCCCACCGGTAAACAGGTGCTCAAGTGTAAGGCAAGAAACGTCACTGCACAAACTGTTACTTGGAATAATGTGAAAACCGCTACCGGTTACCAGGTGCAGATTTCCAATGCTGCAGGAAACAAGTGGGAAACCACTGTCAATTGCAAAGCGGATGTGACTGCCTACACTTTCAAGAGCCTTGCGGCAGGCAGCGCCTACAAATTCCGCATGCGGTTCTACATCAAAGCGGCGGACGGGAAGAACTACTTCAGCCCGTGGTCGGCAACCCTCAATTCGCCGACCTTGCCGGCAGGCACTGTTTTCACAAAACTCACCCCTGCCAAAAGAGCGTTTGTGGCGCAATGGAAAAAAGCGGCGGTGAGCGGCTACCAAGTGCAGTACAGCTTAAAAGCAAACTTTGCGGGTGCCAAAACAATTACGGTGAAAAACCCGAAATTGCTCAAAGCAACTGCCTCTAAACTGTACGCCGGTAAATATTACTTTGTGCGTATCAGAACCTACAAAACCATTGCCAAATCAAATTACTTCTCGGCTTGGAGCAAAACATATAAATTAAAAACGAAATAATGCTTAACTAACGGGCGGCAAAAACCGCCCGTTAACTTTTGTGATACAATAAAGGGAGCAAACCGGTTTTCGGTTTGCTCCGTTTTATTCTTATTATAATAGATATTATTTCACTAAATCACTTAACTTTTTTTTATAAAAATAATCGTGAATCATGCCGTCTAACTCCGCCCACATCGGCAAGGTTTGGCACTGCGGGGCGCGCTCGCAGGGGGCGGCATCGGTGGCAAGGCAGGCGACAAGCGCCAGCGAGCCTTCGGTCAATTCCAGAATTTCGCCGACCGTGTAATCGGTAGCATCGCGGCACAGGCGGTAGCCGCCGCCTTTCCCGCTGGAGCCTTGAATTAACCCGCCCTTAACAAGTTCCTTGACAATTATCTCTAAATACTTTTTGGAAATGCCTTGCCGCTCGGCTATCTCTTTAAGCGGCATGGCGCGCCCGTCGGCATGCTCCGCCAAGTCCAGCATCACGCGCAGGGCATAGCGCCCTTTAGTTGAAATCATAAGTTTCTCCCTCATTAGAATTGTAATAGAATACGAATCTTTAGTCGTTTTGCCTATTATACCACAGGGTAAATAGGCAAATCAATAGCAAAAGTAACAAAATTTAAGTTGCGGTTTTATTACCTATTGACATAGTAGGTAAATATAGTTATAATGAAACCAATGAATTTGTATGATTGGTGCAGTGAAAGTTTTCATTTGCCGGAAAGGAAAGGGAATGAAAAGAATATATGCAGACAATGCGGCAACCACACCGTTAAGCCCGACAGCTTTGGAAGCCATGCTGCCGTATTTTCGCGAGCAATTCGGCAACCCTTCTTCCTTTTACCGCGAGGGGCAGCTTGCAAAGAGCGCGATGGAAGAAGCGCGCATTAAGATTGCCTCTTGTATCGGCGCCGATTACAAGCAGATTACATTTACTTCGGGAGGTAGCGAGGCAGATAACCAGGCGCACATCACAGCGGCAGCGCTTGGCAGAAGCCAAGGCCAGATGCACATCATCTCCACCGCTTTTGAACACCACGCCATTCTGCACCCGCTGAAGGCTCTTGAAAAAGAAGGCTTTCGTGTGACACTGCTCGATGTGCATGAAAACGGCATTGTCGATGTCGCCGAGCTCGAAGAAGCGATAGGGGAAGACACCTGCCTTGTGAGTGTGATGTTTGCCAATAACGAAATCGGCACTATTCAGCCGATTGCCGAAATTGGCGCTGTTTGCCGCAAACACGGTGTACTCTTTCACACCGATGCCGTGCAGGCAGTAGGGCATTTAGAGATTGATGTGGAGCGCATGTGTATTGATATGCTCAGCGCCTCGGCGCACAAGTTCCACGGCCCCAAGGGCAGCGGCTTTTTGTATGCGCGCAAAGGCATTCGCCTGCGCCCGCTCATTGCCGGCGGCGCGCAAGAGAAAAGCAAACGCGCCGGAACGGAAAATGTGGCAGGCATTGTCGGCATGGCGGCAGCACTCACCGAGTCAAACGCGCGAATGTGTGAGCAAAACAAGCATATCGCCGCCTGCAGAGATGCGCTCATTGCGGGGCTCGAAACCATCGAGCACTGTGCGCTTAACGGCGACAGGGAACAGCGCTTGCCCTCCAATGTCAGCTTTTGCTTTGAGGGGATTGAAGGCGAATCGCTGCTCTTGCTTTTAGATGACAAAGGCATTTGCGCTTCCTCGGGCAGCGCCTGTACTTCCGGTTCGCTCGACCCGAGCCATGTGCTCATGGCAATCGGCAGAGTGCACGATGTGGCGCACGGCTCTTTGCGCCTGACTTTGGGTGAAGACATCACAAAAGAAGAGGTCGATTACATTGTGCAGGCAGTTAAAGAAGTGGTAGAGCGCTTGAGAAGTTTCTCACCGGTGTGGCGCGACTTGTGCACCGGGAAGGCGAAACACCTTTTATAGGAGGAGCAGTTATGGCATTATACAGTGAAAAAGTGATGGACCATTTTCGCAACCCGCGCAACTTGGGCGTGATTGAGGATGCCGACGGTGTCGGCGAAGTCGGTAACGCCAAGTGCGGCGATATTATGAAAATGTATTTGAAAATAGAAGACGACACCATTCAGGATGTAAAATTTGAAACATTCGGCTGCGCGAGCGCCATCGCATCGAGTTCAATGGCAACGGAGCTTATTAAAGGGCAGCCGGTGAGCAAGGCAATGGAACTGACCAACCAAGCTGTTGCCGAAGCGCTGGATGGTTTGCCGGACTATAAACTGCACTGCTCGGTGTTAGCCGAGGAAGCGATTAAAAGTGCATTGGAAGACTACGAAAGTAAGAAAAATAAAACAGAATGAGTAATTATAGTCGTTTACTCTTGACAAGGGGGACAAAATGAGTCAATATAAATTTGAAACATTGCAACTGCATGTGGGGCAGGAGCAGGCGGACCCGGCAAGCGATGCCAGAGCCGTTCCGATTTATCAAACCACATCTTATGTATTTCACGATTGCGCCCACGCGGCGGCGCGCTTCGGCTTGGCAGATGCCGGTAATATTTACGGCAGGCTGACCAACTCTACCCAAGAGGTGCTCGAAAAGCGTGTTGCGGCGCTTGAAGGCGGCAGCGCGGCGTTGGCGGTTGCTTCCGGCGCGGCAGCGATTAGTTACACCGTGCAGGCGCTCGCGGCAAACGGCGGGCACATCGTGGCACAAAAGACCATTTACGGCGGCAGCTACAACCTGCTTTCGCACACCTTGCCGCAATACGGCATCGAAACCACTTTTGTGGATGCGCACGATTTGGCGCAGGTTAAAGCTGCGATTCAGGACAACACCAAAGCCGTTTATTTGGAAACACTCGGCAACCCCAACAGCGATATTCCCAATGTGGATGCGATTGCTCAAATCGCCCACGAAGCGGGCATCGCGCTGGTGGTTGATAACACCTTCGGTACGCCGTATTTCTTCAGACCCATTGAGCACGGTGCTGACATCGTGGTGCACTCCGCAACCAAGTTTTTGGGCGGTCACGGCACTACCTTGGGCGGCATCATTGTAGAGAGCGGCAATTTTGATTGGTCGGCAGGCGGCAAATACCCGCAGATTGCCGAAGCAAACCCGAGTTACCACGGTGTTTCCTTCTATGAAGCGGTCGGCGCGGCAGCGTTTGTGACCTACATCAGAGCCATTTTGCTCAGAGACACCGGCGCGGCGATTTCGCCCTTTAATGCCTTCCTGCTCTTACAGGGAGTGGAAACACTTTCTTTGCGCTTGGAGCGCCACGCCGAAAACACAAAAAAGGTGGTTGCGTATTTGGCAGCACACCCGCTGGTGGAAAAGGTCAATCACCCGGCATTGCCCGACCACCCGGACCACGCGCTGTATGAGCAGTATTTCCCAAACGGCGGCGCATCGATTTTCACCTTTGAAATCAAAGGCGGGCAGAAGCAGGCTTGGCAGTTTATTGACGGCTTGCAGATTTTCTCTCTGCTTGCCAATGTGGCAGATGTGAAGAGCCTGGTTATTCACCCGGCTTCCACCACACATTCGCAGCTGACCGAGGCGGAGTTGGCAGACCAGGGCATTTTCCCGAACACCATTCGCCTTTCCATCGGCACAGAGCATATTGATGACATTATTGCAGACCTGGAAAAAGGTTTCGCATCCATAAAATAGGGGGTAATTTCTATGATTTATAAAGGAACATTGGAACTGATTGGCAACACACCGTTAGTCGAAGCGGTCAATCTCGAAAAAGCCTTAGGCTTAGAGGCAAAGCTGCTTTTAAAATTGGAGTATTTCAATCCCGCCGGCAGTGTTAAAGACAGAATTGCCAAAGCGATGATTGAAGATGCCGAGCAAAAAGGGCTCTTAAAGCCCGGCGCGACCATCATTGAGCCGACCTCCGGCAACACCGGTATCGGCTTGGCGGCAATCGCTGCTGCCAAGGGCTACAAAATCATTCTCACCATGCCCGAAACCATGAGCGTGGAGCGGCGCAATATCTTAAAAGCCTATGGCGCCGAATTGGTGCTCACCGAGGGCGCTAAAGGAATGAAAGGCGCGATTGCCAAGGCAGAAGAGCTTGCCGACAGCATGGAGAATGCGTTTATTCCCGGGCAGTTTGTCAACCCCGCGAACCCCGCCGTTCACAAGGCGACCACCGGACCGGAAATCTGGAAGGATACCGAAGGGGAAGTGGATATCTTTGTGGCAGGTGTCGGCACCGGCGGTACCGTCACCGGTGTGGGCGAATATTTAAAAGAGCAGTGCCCCGAAATTCAGGTCATTGCCGTAGAGCCGGAGACCTCTCCCGTGCTCTCCAAGGGCACCCCGGGTGCGCATAAAATTCAGGGCATCGGTGCCGGTTTTGTGCCGGATGTGCTCAATACCGCAGTCTATGATGCGGTGATGCCCGTTGCCAATGAAGATGCTTTTGCCACCGCGAAACTCCTTGCCAAGCAAGAGGGCATTTCGGTAGGCATTTCTTCCGGCGCAGCGCTTTCGGCGGCAATCACCCTTGCCAAGAAAGCCGAAAACAAAGGCAAAACCATTGTGGCGCTTCTGCCCGACAGCGGCGACAGGTATTATTCGACACCGCTGTTTACCGAGGCGTAAATAAAAAATCAGCAAAGGGGCACCCTAAATAAAGAGGAATAGCTCAAAATCGCCTCTTTTTCGCTATAAGTGCAGCAAAAACTGCCAACTGGCGTCAGCCAAGTTGGCAGTTTTTGACTTTATTCTAACAAAAAATAGGCTGATTTTGAGTGCTTTGCAGCTTTTGCTAAGTTATTTTATTCGGATAAGTGAGAAAAAATTCTTTGCATACTTGC
>JAFRLX010000149.1 GCA_017430965.1 Clostridia bacterium
GCGTAGCACTCAAAATCAGCCTATTTTTTGTTAGAATAAAGTCAAAAACTGCCAACTTGGCTGACGCCAGTTGGCAGTTTTTACTGCAATTATAGCGAAAAAGAGGCGATTTTGAGCTATTCCTCCTTATTGAGGGTGCCCCTTGATGCCCCGTTTTTTTAATGAATAGTGAAAAATGAATAATTGAAAGTTGTACCATAAAATTGGACACCTCGAACAGTGAATGATATAATGAAAGAAAGAGGTGTTAAAAATGGCAAGAAGGTACAACAAAGAATTTAAGGTTAAAGCATGTGAATTAGTGCTAAAAGAAGGTATAGCCAAAAAGACGGTTGCCGAAAAGTTGGGGATAAATGTCATCATGCTGTATAGGTGGATAGACGAATATGAAACCTATGGAAAAGATGCGTTTGTGGGAAAAGGACATCTTCATAAAGAGGATGCCGAACTAAGAAAGCTTCGCAAAGAGAATGAGCAGCTGAAAATGGAAAATGACATCTTAAAAAAAGCAGCGGCATACTTTGCGAAACACCCGGCAGAAAAGTAGAATTTGCCAAAACAATGGCAAAGTCATATTCTGTTGGCAAGGTGTGTGCTTTTTTAGGTGTATCCAGAAGTGATTATTACTACAAACGAGTGACACTTGAAAGTGAAAAAAAAGAGATAGAAAGAGCCGTGATTAACTGTTTTGAAGAAAACAAAGGTAATTACGGAAGAATCCGAATATATCATACTTTAAAAGACAGATATTCCATCAGCCAACATAAAATATCAAGAATACTAAAGAAAAACGGACTTGTTGCAAAATCAGGAAGACCGCGCAAAAAGAGCGGAACAAAGCCAACAGAGCAACAATACATAGAAGAAAATCTGATTAAGAACAAGTTTGAAATCACCTTACCGAATTATCTTTGGTGTTCGGATATTAGTGAGTTTATCTGTTATAGAGCAAAGGTATATGTTTGTGCTGTTATTGATGTAGCAACAAGAAGAATAGTCGGCTGGAGCATATCGAAAAGCCAACGGCAACAGCTTGTTCAAGACGCGTTTAAAATGGCGATTGGCAGAAATCCAAACCGACCGGAAGGAGCCGTATACCACAGCGATAGAGGTTGTCAGTTTACTGCAAAGAAAACAAAAGAATTAGTAGAGGAAGCCGGTTTTAGAAAGAGCATGTCACGACCGGGAACACCGAGCGACAATCAACCGATTGAGAGTTTTTGGAAAACGCTCAAATGTGAGATGTCGGATATCCGACATCTCACATTTGAAGAAGCATCAAGAACGATATCAAGCTATATAGAGCTTTACTACAATTCTGACAGACTTCATTCAGGCATCGGATATATGATTCCAAATGAATTTTTCACTCTTCTATGTGTCCAAAAAACTTGACAACTTTCATTAAGGTGGCGAGGCTTTGCCTCGCAGTATAATAGCCGGTTCGGTTTACCGAACCGCATTTTCAGTTACCTGTAATCGGGTGCGGGTGTTCCGCCCTTTATCCAACCTGAGGTTGGATGACATCTTGCTTCGGAAAGCTTTCATCGCGAAGCGATTTTATCTGCCGACAGGCAGGTTTCATTGCAAGGCTTTGCCTTGCGCAAACAGTATTCAGCGCGCAGCGTTTGTGCTGCGCGCTGTGTGTTTTTATTTGGTTTTGACTTTTAAAGTGTTACTCCAAGCAGAGCAGTAATTTGCTCCCGCAATGGTTTTGTAAGTTCTGATGCGCACAAAGTAATATTTGCCGGCATAGAGTTTAGAAGCGGCGGCTTTGAGTAATTTCGGGTTCTTTACCGTGATTGTCTTGGCTCCGGCAAAGTTTGCGTTTAAACTGTACTGTACCTGGTAACCGTTCACTGCCGCTTTTTTCCATTGCGCCACAAACGCTCTTTTGGCAAGGGTGAGTTTGGTAAAGGCTGTACCTGCCGGCAAGGTCGGGGAATTGAGCGTAGCGCTCCACGGGCTGAAGTAATTCTTCTTATCCGGCGCGGTAATGTAGAAACGCACACGGAATTTGTAGTTATTGCCTGCCGCCAGCTTTTTGAAAGTGTAATTTGTCACACCCGCTTTCAGCTTGCCGGAGGTTGACCACTTCTTGCCATCTTTGGAAACCTGCACTTCATAGCCGGTTGCAGTTTTCACCTTGTTCCACTGCACTTTGATGGTATTCGCGGTTCTTGCGCTGTGCTTAAGCGTTAATTTGCCGGTGGGTGCGGTGAATGTATCTTTCATCACCTTGCCCGCCGCATTTTTCTTCCACACACCGCAAGCGCATTTGTACTGCGTATAACCGAGCGCAGTGGCTTTGGGCGCAACCACAACCGCTTTGTAGGCATGAACATGCGGCGGAACATAATCGGGATTCACGGTGCCGCAACCGTTTTGGCAATACGGCTCGTCTGCCGCAAACTTGTGACCGAGGGCTGCCACCGGTTCGGTGTAAGTATCACCGCATGCACAGGTAAATGTTTTTACCCCTGCCAGTGTACAGGTGGGTTGTGTGGTGATGGCAAATGTATACTCATGCGTGTGCGGCGGAACATAATCGGGGTTCACGGTGCCGCAGCCGTTTTGGCAATACGGCTCGTCTGCCGCAAATTTGTGACCGAGGGCTGCCACCGGTTCGGTGTAAGTATCACCGCATGCACAGGTAAATGTTTTTACCCCTGCCAGTGTACAGGTGGGTTGTGTGGTGATGGCAAATGTATACTCATGCGTGTGCGGCGGAACATAATTAAAAATGATGTTTGCATCTGTTAAGGAATCATTATATGAATAAATATCTATCGCATTCCACTGACTTTCGGTGCCTGCATAGAATACATCTTTCAAATTATCGCAATCGGAAAATGCATACTCGCGAATGCTTGTGACGGAATCCGGTATTGTAACACTTGTTAACCCGCTGCAATCGCGAAATGCATAACCGCCAATGCTTGTAAAGGAATCCGGAATGATAATGCTTGTCAACCCACTGCAACCGCGAAATGCATAACCGCCAATACTTGTAACGGAATCCGGAATGGTAATGCTTGTTAAACTGCTGCAATCGCGAAATGCCTCATAGCCAATTCTTGTGACGGAATTGCCAATAGTTACACTTGTCAACCCGCTGCAACCGAAAAATATATCATCGCCAATACTTGTAACGGAATCCGGAATGGTAATGCTTGTTAAGCTGCTGCAACCGGAAAATGCATGAACGCCAATACTTGTAACGGAATCCGGAATGGTAACGCTTGTCAACCCACTGCAACCGTAAAAAACATAATTGCGAATGCTTGTGACGGAATCCGGAATCGTAACGCTTGTCAATCCGCTGCAACCGTAAAATGCATCATCGCCAATGCTTTTAACGGAATTCGGAATGACTGTATTTTTGCACCCGCATATTAATGTGTTGGTTTTTGTGTAAATAATGGCATTACAATTATCACGGCTATCATATACTTCGTTATCTTTATCAACTTGAATGCTTGTTAAACTGCTGCAATCGGAAAATGCATAATCGCCAATACTTGTAACGGAATTCGGAATCGTAATGCTTGTTAAGCTGCTGCAACCGGAAAATGCATGAACGACAATACTTGTAACGGAATCCGGAATGGTAACGCTTGTCAACCCACTGCAACCGTAAAAAACATACATGCGAATGCTTGTGACGGAATCCGGAATCGTAATGCTTGTTAAGCTGCTGCAACCGGAAAATGCATAATCGTCAATACTTGTAACGGAATCCGGAATGGTAACGCTTGTTAACCCACTGCAACCGGAAAATGCAAAACTGCCAATGCTTGTAACGGAATCCGGAATGGTAATGCTTTTTAACCCGCTGCAATCGCGAAATGCAGAATTGCTAATATTCTTCACGCCGTCTTCAATGACTAATTCTTTCATATTACTCCTGCTGATATACCAAGGCGTAACTTGATAACGTGAATACTCTCCATAGTTTTGCATGGTGCCGGTGCCCTTGGTCAAGGTTACTTTTTCAATATTGGTGCAATTATAAAAGCTGAAATCATTATCTATCTTTGCAGAGCAAGGCATGGTTAATTCTTTTAACCCGCTGCAATCGGAAAATGCATGACCGCCAATGCTTGTAACAGAATCCGGTATCGTAATGCTTGTTAATCCGCTGCACTTGTAAAAAGCAAAATCGACAATACTTGTGACGGAATCCGGAATCGTAACACTTGTTAACCCGCTGCAATCGCGAAAGGCAGAACGGCCAATGCTTGTGACGGAATTACCGATAGTAACGCTTGTTAACCCGCTGCAACCATAAAATGCACCCCAGCCAATACTTGTAATGGAATCGGGAATCACTAAATCTATCACCAATTCACCATTTAAATACAAATTGTGTGCATAATAAAGCGGATTTGAAGACGTACATTCAAAATTTATTTTACACCAAGCTTCAATACTGCTGATATTCACTTTTGTTAACCCGCTGCAACCGGAAAATGCTTCCCAGCCAATGTTTGTGACGGAATCCGGAATGGTAACACTTGTTAACCCGCTGCAATAGGAAAATGCATAATCGCCAATGCTTGTAACACCGTTTTTAATAACTATAGCTTTGATGCCGGTTTTGCCATAAAACGTGCTGGTCCTAAAAGCATAATCCGTCATTTTCCCACTGCCTCCGATGGTCAGCGTACTTGTTATGGAATCAAATGTGTAATACACATTCTCACCGCACTGACCGGAAGGTTCTTGTGCCGATGATGATATTTGCAACCCTGCAAACATACTCACCACCATAACGGCGGCTAAAATAATACTAATGACTTTTTTCATTTCTTTTTCCTCCAAAACGAGTTTTTTTATTCGCCGAATATTCCCTCGGCTAAGCACAGCTAAACCTTACCACACTTTTCGATTTCTATGTGAAAAATGTAAAAAATAGCACAATATTTGTCAAAAACGGTAAAAATCGACACATTTTGTTCGAACACAGGGGACGTTGAACACATGATTTTACACTACAAAAAAAGGGGCTGCCTCACTCACGTGAGACAGCCCCCGCCTTTCACATTCGCTTTAGCAAATATATCTCGCAGCGCTTGCGCCACCTTTTCTTTGGTGTAGTCAAAACTTCACTGAGTCGCAGCATCACTTGCGCTATGCGCAACCATCATTCAGCGGCACCTGTCGCTGCTGCGCATTGCGCATTAAACCAGCGCTGCCAGCTCTTTTGTTTTCTGCACGATTTGGGCGCAGAGCGCGTCGTAATCGCCCGGGGTTTCGTGGCGCAGCAGCTCGGTCAGTTCGCACACCGGTGTTTCAATCGGTGTCAATGCCAGGTTGCTTACGCCGCCTTTTAACCTGTGCGCGATTTCAAAGGCTTTTTCCAATTCGCCGGCGCCAAGCGCGGCTTCGAGCTCGTTTTCGGAGAGCTCCTGCACGCAGATATTGACTAAGCGCAGGTACAGCCCTTCGTTGCCTGCGCAGCGCGCAAGCCCTGTGTCCACATCCGCTCCGAATTGTTTGAGTGTTTCTATTGTCAACATAAGTCTCTCCTTTTAAAATACCGAATAACCTGAGTGTTTGATTTCCTTCATGCGCTTCAATGCCGTGTCGGCATCCTTGAACACATCCGAGTCGGGCTTTGTGCTGTCCGAAAACGCAATGCCGACTGTCAGCTCGACAGGCTCAATGTCATCACATTTCATTTTCAGGGTTTTGTTGATTTTTTCCACCTTTGAAACAACAGGCGCTTTGTTGGCTTTGGTGACGCGCGTGACAATCACCACAAATTCGTTCTCTGTCAAGCGGCAAACATAGTCCACCGACCGGAAGTTTTCTTTGATTACATTCGCAACGTGGCAAATGAGCTTGTCAGCATATTCTTTGCCTTTTCTCTGCTTGATGATGTCGTAATTGTCCACATCGGCAATCAAAATCGCGATATGGTCTTTGTCCGCATCCCGAAACAGCACATCAAATGCGCTGTAGTTGTACAGCCCGGTCAAGGCATCGTGCAGTGCGTTGTAGGAGTAGTCATCGCGCGGGGCGCTTCTTGCATCAACTGCCCAATTAATGGAGTGAATACTCTTTTTTGCCATCACAAACTTTTCAAATTCCTCGGCGGGCTGGGGGCGCGAAAAATAGAAGCCCTGGATAATGTCGCAGCCCAGCTGTTTGAGCGTGAATACCTGCTCTGCCGTTTCAACACCTTCTGCGATGGTGAGCAGCTCGAAGGCATCCGCAAGCCGAATCATGATTTCAAGCAGCCTGGTATCTTTTCTGTCCTTAAACGCGTTGCGAATAAACTGCATATCGAGCTTTAAAGCATCAATCGGCATGGTCGAGAGCATGGAGAGCGAGGAGTAGCCTGAGCCGAAATCATCCATCTCAATCCTGAAGCCGAGCCGGTGCAGGTGCTCTACCTTCTTGATAATCATTTTCGAGTTTTCGGTGTAAGCGGATTCGGTGATTTCCAAAATCAGCTCCTCAATGTCCAGGCGGTTGACCCGGATGAGCTTTAAGAGGTTATCCACAAGCTCGGGGTCATAGAGGTCCACGCGGGAGATGTTGACCGAAACCGGAATAGTGAGTCCCAGGCGCTCTTTCCAATCGTATATCTGCGCTGCCGCCTGCGACCAAACATAGTGGTCAAGCTCCTGAATGAGCCCGTTTTCTTCAAACAGGGGAATGAACACACCGGGATCGACCATACCGAGCTTCGGGTGCTTCCAGCGCACAAGGGCTTCGGCGCTGCTTAAAACAGGTTCATCACCGAGCACGTTGTACTTCGGCTGGTAGTAAACCACAAACTGCTTTTCGCGGATTGCCGCGTGAAAGTCGGCAATGAGCTGCTCGGCAAGCACCTCCGCATCGTGCATAGAGTCATCATAAAAGCCGATGGGGTTGGTTAAGTTGCCCTTGACAGTGTCTGCCGCCATTTTGGCGCGGTCAAAGCGAAACTCGATGTCCAGGGATTTGTCAACCTGCGCATAAACGCCCATGCGCACCCACACGTGGCTGTCGCCCGCTTCTTCATCCTCAATGGTGAAGGTGAGCGCGCTCAGGAGTGCCTCATAATCGTTGCGGTGCGGGCAGTAGAGCATAAAGGTATCTGCCTCGCTGCGGCAAACGATACCGCCTTCTGCGGCAACAATGTCGTGCAGTGAGCCGGCAATGTGTTTGAGCACTTTATCGCCTTTGGCTTTTCCGTAGCGGTCGTTGATGGTGTGGAAGTGGTTGACATCAATGACAAGCGCATCGGTTTCCATCCCCTTGTGGTAGAGGTCAAGCTGCATCGCATAGTGGTAGAAAAACTCTTTGTTATATAAGCCTGTCAGGTGGTCGCGCTCCGCCCAGTGAATGGTGTCTCTGTCCTCGGAAAGCTCCACCGTGCGCAGGATGCGCGCAAGAATGACCTTTGAGGGGGGATAGGGCTTCGAGATGAAATCAATCGCGCCGTAGCCCAGGCACTCCACCTCTGCCTCATAGTCGGAAGTCATCACAATCACCGGCAGGTGGGCATACACCGGGTCATCCTTGATTTTTTTGAGCACCTCAATGCCGCCGATGCCCGGCAAGTAAAGGTCGAGGAGGACAACACTGATGGTTTCATGCTGATTGTGCACAAATTCCAGCGCCTCTTCACCCGATTGGGCAATCAGGATGTCGTAGGTGGACTCAAGGCTTTCCCTGAGCATCTCCCGGTTGATGATTTCATCCTCGACAACCAGTATGCGCCGCTTTTTTTCGGTGATGCGGAATGTGGTTCTTTTGTTTGCCATGTTTTCTCCTTGGTTAGTTACAGTCTTGTTTTCGCGCCCAAGCTTTTGAGCAGCTTCTTTTCTTCATACATCAATGTATCTGCTTTTTTAAAAATGGTTTTGACACTTTTTGTCAATTTTGTTGTTGCGTGTTCATTTGCCGAGAAGCAGTGTCATCTCCTCACTCGCTTTTTTGCTGTTGGTCTTTTTCCCAAATCAATTCTTCCAGAGTTTTGTATAAATGCTCGGATTCAACCGGCTTTGAAAGGTGTGCGTTCATGCCCGCCTGCAGCGAACGCTGTACATCTTCATCAAAAGCGTTTGCCGTCATGGCAATAATCGGAATCACTTTTGCATCGGCTCTCTCGAGCGCGCGGATGGCTTTGGTCGCTTCGAGGCCGTCCATTTCCGGCATGCGCACATCCATCAAAATGGCATCGTAGTGATTTTGCTTGCTGTTTTCAAACATTTCCACGGCGAGTTTGCCGTTTTCGGCGTGCTCCACCTTGGCGCCGCGAATGTCCATGATTTCTTTGACAATTTCGGCGTTGATGAGAAAGTCCTCTGCCAACAGGATGGTTCTGCCCTCAAGGCTTGCGCGCCGCTTTTCATTGCCGGTGTTCATGCTGTTGCGCCGCGCAATGCGCAGGAATTCATCAATCACACTCGAAGCAAACAAGGGCTTCGCCAGGAAG
The DNA here is from genome assembly GCA_017430965.1 of Clostridia bacterium. Lineage (GTDB taxonomy): Bacteria > Bacillota > Clostridia > Oscillospirales > Acutalibacteraceae > RUG714. The sequence continues at coordinate 8,435 of JAFRLX010000149.1, forward strand.
CTGTCTACACCGATGTGCAGCGCTTCATCCATTATTTCATCCCAGTTGTAGGCAGTCAGGATAATGACAGTCGTTTCATTGCTGTAGCGCTTGCGGATTTCTTTTGCGACATCGATGCCGTCCATCTCCGGCATTTTCCAGTCAAGCAGCACCAGGTTATACGGCTCCTGCTTTGCGTGGCAAATTTCGAGCATTTCAAGCGCCTGTTTTCCATCGGTGCAGATATCGGTGTTGACACCCGATTCATCGAGCACCAGGCGCGCGTGTTCGCAGGCAATGGGGTCATCATCGACCACCAAAACGTGCATATCCTTTGCGCGGAAGGTGTCAATTTCGGTGTGCGGGTTTTCGCAGTTTTTGAGGGAGACAACAACGACAAACTCGGTGCCTTTGCCCTTTTCGGATTCCACGGTAATGCTGCCGTTCATCGTTTCGACAATGTTTTTGGTAATTGCCATGCCAAGACCCGTGCTGCCGTATTTGCTCTTGCGCGAGCTGTCCTCCTGCGCGAAAGAGTCAAACACGTGCGGCAGGAACTCTTCGCTCATGCCGATGCCGGTGTCTTTAATCGAGAAGCGCAGGGTAGACTGCCCTTCATAATCATTGGTTTTTTCTATCGAGAGGGTCACACTGCCGGGCGCATCGGTAAACTTAACAGCATTGCTCAGAATGTTGACAAGCACCTGCTTGAGCTTCATATCGTCGCCGATATAGTAATCGTCGACCTTGCCGGTAATGCGGCACTCATAGGTAAGCCCCTTTTCGCTGCACAGCGACATGACCATTGTGTTAATCTGCTCGAGAATTTCGCTAAAGGAGAACTCCTCCTTGCGCAGAACGAGCCTGCCCGATTCAATGCGGCTCATATCGAGAATGTCGTTAATCAACCCCAGGAGGTGTTTGGCGCTGCCGTTGATTTTTTCGAGGTACTCGCGCGTGTTGTCGCTTAGCGTTTCATCGCGCAGCGCAAGGCTGTCGAGACCGATGATGGCGTTCATCGGCGTGCGGATTTCGTGGCTCATGTTGGAGAGGAACGCCGTTTTTGCCTTGTTGGCGGCCTCTGCGGCGGTCAGCGCTTCGCTGAGCAGTTCACTTTGCTCCTCTAACTGCTCCTGCAGTTTGATGCGCTGCTCCAATTCTTCCTGCTTGCCCTTGACTTCCGCCTCCGCTGTCTTGCGCTCCAGGTCGAGCTTCAGATTCTTTTTGTTTTCATAGAGCACAAATGCAAACAGCCCGAGCACGGCAACAATGACAATCACGGATTGGATAATGCTTCTGCGCACAATATCGCCGGAAATGTAACTGATTTTGTCGCTGATAACACTCTCTCTGACAAGGTAAGTCAGCTGCCAGTTGGTGCCTTTGACGGGCGCGAAACTGAGCGTTTCCTGAATGTTTTTGTAAGTAAAGGACACTTCGCCCTTTTTGCCGGCTTGAAATGCTCCGATAAACGAGTCGTAGGAATAGCCGGATTCATACTCCGCTTTCTTCATCGCTTCGAGCAGGTTGTCTTCACTCGAAAGCCCGCCGAGCACCGTGTTGGAAAGTGCAATGCCGCCGGTGGTGTAGATGTTGCAGAAGGTGGCGCCGTTGCCCGAGTCCATCGAAACACCGGAAAGCATGACATCCATGTCGATTTCCTCAAAGCAGACTGTCAGCTTTTTGCCCGCAAAGTCGAGGTTCACCGGCACGGCAATAATCACCTTTTTGTCGTTGCTCTCTAAGTTTAAAACGGAGATTTCGGATTTGGAGATGGTTTTGTAATCAAAGCCGTAATCGTCAATGTTGGTCTGCGTGCCGCGCGAGGTGTAAATCAGCCCCTCTGTGTCGACAAAGGCGAACTTTTCGAGCTCATACAGCTTTTTCATGCGCGACTGGTAGGCTTCGAGGTGCGCCTTGTCGCTCAAATCTTCCTCGCTCAAAAGGTCAATCGCTACCTGAATGGTGCGAATGCTGTTTTGCAGGTTGTTTTCAACCACCTGCTCGCGGCGCCCGGCAAGCTCATCTAAGTAAAGAATGCTGACCGTGCGCACCGCTCTGTCCGTGTCTTTCCTTGTGCTGATACCGACCCACAGCGTGGAGAGCCCCAGTACCACCACGATTACCAGGCTGCAAACAGTGATAAACCCTGCCGTACTGTTTTTTAACCTTTTCACGTCATTCATCTCCTATGGTTTTATTTGGTTTTGGTAGACATATATAGTTAATTATATAATGGATTTGTGTGATTGTAAATAACAATTTGTGATAAAATCGGCTATTTAAAAAATAGCGGGTTTACCTCTCTGTCACTGCGTGACATCTCCCCTTTCAAGGGGGGCAAGAAGCGGTAAAGATGAAAACATCAGATGTACTCTTTTTGTTTTGTTTACTGCCTTATGTGAGACTTCTCAACATCCCTTGATATAGTACTAAGTTATATGCTATATTGTAAATAGATTTTCTTTTTAAAAGCTTTTAAATAAAGTGAATTCTTCACACTTTTAAAAGCGTAGCATAAGCCCTTCACATTTTGGCGCATACAACGCAAGGCATTTACTCCGTTGTGTGCATTTTTTATCTTTACAGGAGATAACACTATGAAAAAGCTATGTCAAAAATTTGTACCGCTAATGCTCTCGTTGTTGCTCATTAGCGGTATTTTTCCGTTTACTGCCCTGCAGGCGTATGCGGCGGCCTCCATCAAAACCGAACAGGCGCTGCCGTCAACGGCGGCGAAGGAATCGCTATATAAAAACAAAACAACGGGCTGTCTGGTGAATGTCAGGCAGCTCGCTTGCTTTATCCGATAAAAGGTTCTTGACAATCAATATTAATGTGGTAAAATTATACCGAACATTTGCTCGGTATAATGCTTTTTTAGGTGAGAGTCATCCATCAAAACAGCAGTGTAACCTGCACCTTTTTTGAGGGATGCTCCCACCTGTTTTATGTGCTGATTCTTTTCATTTTTATTTTCTATAAACAGGTTAGGTCTTGCACAAGATTGGCGTAGAGAATTAGCGGCAAAAAAGTGAGAGCTTGAAAAAGCAAAAAGCGCAGTGCCGAAATTGACAACCTGATTCTCAAATTGTATGAAGATAATGCAAAAGGCAAATGAACAGACGAGAACACTGAACACTTATTTACCAATATGGTAATCGGCTGAAAGTTGTACCAATATGGTAATCGGCTGAAAGTTCTGTGGACTTTATTTGGAGTTGTGATATAATTGATTTCAGAACACTTTTTCACAGAAAGGAAACACACATGACAGCACAAGAAACCATCAACGGATTGTATTTGGAATTAATGTTTGTAGCGGTCATTCTGCTGAGCATTCTTCTGATTAACAATATCGTTTTATATAAGCAAAAACTCAAAGACCGCATTTCGGTGATGCTGCTCACCGCAGTGGCATTCAGTGTCTTTGAAATTCTCTGGACCCTCTTTGACGGCAACCCCGACCTCAAAGTGCTCACCTATATCAGTGCTTGCGGGTATATGATACTGTTTGTCGTTTTTACCGTGATGTTAAACCAATACATCCTCAGCCGCTTCGACCGGCTGCCGAAAAGCAAGTGGGCAAACATCTTGTTTTATGTTGTGCCGCCGGCAGTGTTTGCAGCGCTGTGTGTCACCACACCGTGGACCCACTGGTTTGTGAGTATTGATGAAGCGGGCGCAGTGCAGGAGGAAATCCTGTTTGATGCGCTGTTTACACCGATGCTCCTCATCTATGTCTTTACTGCGGTGTTCAGTGCCGTGCACTACGCCATCAAAGGGCGCCGCGGGGGCGACCGCACCACTATGCGCATCGCCTATAATATGATTGCCTTCGGCGTGCTCATTCCCGCCGTGTATGTGTTGGAAATCTTCCTTTTGGATATTGACAGCAAATATCTGGCGCTCAACCTGGCTGTGTCAATCGCGATGGTGTACCTGACCACCAATGTCAGCACCCATACCCTCTTGCAGACCCGCGCAAAAGTTGAGGCTACCCAGGCGGAACTGCGCGTCGGCACACAGATACAGACCAGCATGCTGCCCTCGACCTTCCCCGCTTTCCCGGAGCGGGAGGAGTTTGACATTTTCGCTTCCATGGACCCCGCTAAGGAGGTCGGCGGCGATTTTTACGACTTCTTTATGATGGATGAGGACCACCTTGCGCTGGTCATAGCAGATGTCTCGGGCAAGGGTATTCCGGCGGCATTGTTTATGATGTTCTCGAAAATCTACATCAGCGGTCAGTCATCGCTGGGCGGCACGCCGGCAGAGATACTTGAGCGCGTGAACAAGCTCGTCTGCACCAATAACGATGCGGATATGTTCGTGACCGTGTGGCTGGGCATTCTCGAAATCAGCACCGGCAAACTCATTTCGGCGAGCGCCGGTCATGAGTATCCGATGATTAATGTCAACGGCAAATATGAAATGCTTAAAGACAAGCACGGCCTTGCAATCGGCGCCATGGACATGGCAAAATACAAAAACACCGAGATACAGATTAAAAAGGGCGACAGCATATTTGTGTATACCGATGGCGTTGCCGAGGCGACAAATGCGCAAAATGAGCTGTTCGGTATCGACCGCACTTTGGATGCGCTCAACGCGATTCCCGCGGGCGCTTCGCAGAAAGAAGTGCTGGAGAGTGTGCGCGCTTCGGTGGATGCGTTTGTCAAGGATGCGCCTCAGTTTGATGATTTGACCATGCTCGGCTTGCAATACTTCGGTCCGCAGGAAAAGTAAGACAGGGCAGCGGCAGAGCCGCTGAATGAAGTCGCTCTGCGGGTTAATGAAGACACTTTGTTCATGAAGTCGGCAGCAAGCTGCCTGATGAAGTCGCACCTGCGGTGCTCATGGCGGAAGAGACTCCTGACGGGCTAGCCAAATCGAACCGCTATAATAGAACACAATATTAAAGGAGATATTAGTATGGAAATTACAAGTTTCAGCCCACTGATTATGTCAAATGATGCCGATAGCATCGCCAAAGTTTTTGAGGACATGGGCTTTGTCAAGCAGCACGAGAAAAAGGATGTTCCCGAGACAAATCATGCCGGCGGCTTTCGGATGAAAGATGCCGCAGGCCACAATGTCTCTATTGGGCAGGTGGACCGCCTGCAGCGCGACATGACCGCGATTCAAATGAACGTTTCCGATTTTGATGAAGCGATGGAACTGCTCTCTTCGCGCGGGTTTAAAAATATGAGAGGCGAAGGCAATGTCATTGACACCGGCTCTTCCAAAACCGCTGTTATGATTTCCCCGGCAGGCTACGCCATTAACGTCGTCTATCATATTAAGTAAAGCATTCAAACACAGCAAAAATGAAAGGAAAAACAACAATGAAAATCACAACTTTTAACCCGCTCATTATCACAAAAGACCCCGATGCTACTATCGAACTTTTTGAGGCGATGGGCTTCAAGCAGCACCATGTCAAGGACAATATCAGCGAAATCAAGACCACAGATGTCCGCTTGAAGAATGAAAACGGCTTTTATGTGGATGTTGCGCAGGGAGACGGAGAGTATTCGATGATTCGCGTGAATGTGGATGATTTTGATGAAGCGATTGACTTCTTTATGGCGCACGGCTTCAGAAAGCCGCACCACGAAAGAGGCGCGAAAGTCGTTTCGACCCGCTCTTCCAAATATACAATTGTGGTTTCACCCACCGGGTATATCCTGGCAGTTTCGCAGCATATGAAAAATAACGATTAATTCGAAACTGACCTACTAAAAACAAAACACCCCCAAAACCGTATAAAAAAA
>JAFRLX010000150.1 GCA_017430965.1 Clostridia bacterium
CGTTTGTATCGTAATTATACATCTCTCCGCTGCCGGAAATGGTGAGGATACCCGTAGCGCTGTCAAAGCTGTAATCGACATTGGTGCCGCAAGCGCCTCTTCCCGTGGGTTCGAAATGCTTGGTGGCGATTTTCAGGTAAAAGTTATCTTCACCGATAACGATTTGCTTCCAGTCGCCTTCTGCACCCTGATAATAGACATCGGTGATTTGATTACAATCCGTAAAGGCGTAGTCTTCAATTGTTCTGATGGTATACGGAAATGTCACGCTCTCTAATGAAGTGCAGTTGTAAAAAGCATAAGTCGTAATTGTTCTCATGCCTTCGGGAATGGTGATGCTTTTTAACGCTGAACAATTCTCAAAGGCATATTGACCAATCGTAGTCAAAGCGGCGGGAAGGGTAATATTTTGCAAAGAGCTGCAGTAGGAGAAGGCATACTCGCCGATATTTGTGACACTCCCGGCGAAAGAAACGGCAGTTACATTCTCACAGTAAGCAAAGGCATAGTCGCCGATTTTGGTAACGCCCGTGCCAACCTCAACGGAGCGAATCTCGGCGCGATAATCATACCAACCCGGGTCGTCCTCGATAAAATTCCACATCGCCCCGGTACCGCTGATGGTCAGCTTTTTGGTAGAGGAATTGTAAGAGAAATTAACATTGGCGCCGCACTTGCCGCTACCGGCGGCATGCGCCACCACGGGCACGCTCGAAAAGATGCTCAAAAGCATCACGGCGGTTAATATAAGAGATAAAGCCTTTTTCATAATGTCAGCTCCTTTGCTTTACAGTAATATACCTATTTATATTTTTATTTTATTTTAAAAATTTACAAATAAATTAAAATTATCCATTTTTATAATACCAAATATCTTCACGATTTACATCAGCCAAAAGAATGATTTTTGCATTTTTTGCAAGAAATCATTCTTTCAAACAGGAATTTTGCAAGCTAAATTCCTGTTTGAACCTGCAAAAATCATTCTTTTGGCTGATGTGCGGCTACATTTTGTTTAGTATAATAATGCTGTGAAATTATATCTTTTTATAAATGAAAGGAGAAACAAAACATGAAAAAAGTTTTATCCGTTTTGCTTGCGGCAGTAATGCTGGTAAGCATCTTTACCGCACTGCCTGTGATGGCAAATGCCGACAGCAGCGGCTCCTGCGGCCCCACGGTGAGCTACACATTAGACGCCGAGGGCAAATTAACCATCAGCGGCACGGGCGATACAAATGATTATAACGACCCGTCACCCTTTGACAGCAACACGAATATTAAGTACATTGTGATTGAACCGGGTGTGAGAAGCATCGGTAATTATTTGTTTTACGGCTGCTCCAATGTCAGAAGCGTGAGAATCCCCGCGAGTGTTCAGAGCATTGGCACGGGTGCATTTATGAATTGCTCCTCGTTGGAATATGTCATGATTCCGGATGGTGTAACTTCCATTGTGCAAGCTGCTTTTATGAACTGCACCTCTTTGATGTGTGCCGGCATTCCGAAAACCGTAAAAAACATCGGGGCTTCCGCTTTCGGCTCCTGTGAAGATTTGAGGACCGTCTATTACGGCGGCACGGCAAGCGATTGGCAGGGCATCACCTTTGGCTACAATAACGCGCAATTGTCGAAAGTAACGCTTCAAACGCAGTGCCAAACCGGTTATTGCGGCGATGAAGTCTATTTCCTTTTCTTTGAAACCAACGGTATGTTGGATGTCCGAGGTCACGGCTCTACGGACGACTATGCGGATTTTGACGTTTGCCCGGAATTTTACACAAAATTCAGAGAGCAGATTACAGAAGTCTATTCCGACCAAGGTGTCACAAGAGTCGGCGAAGGCCTTTTTTATGATTTGCCGAATGTGACCTATGCCTGCGTTTCGGATGAAGTAACAGACCTAGGTGGAGCGGCATTCAGACTATGCACTTCTTTGACAGATGTCGATATGTCTTGGTCTCTCACCACCATGGGTATGTCCGCTTTTTCGGACTGCACCAGCTTGGAAACCATCGAATTTCAAGAAGGGCTCACCGAGATACCCGACAGCTGCTTCCATAATTGCCCGAAATTAAAGAATGTCACCATTCCCTCAACGGTCACCATCATTCGCGACAGCGCATTTAATGCTTGCACGGGTTTAGAAAATATAGTCATTCCCGAGGGCGTCAAAACCATTATGAAACACGCCTTTAAGTTCTGCACCGGCTTGAAGAATGTAACCATTCCGTCAAGCGTGACGGTACTCAATGAAAACGCTTTTAACGGTGCGAGCGAGGATTTCACCGTTACGGCAAGCTGCCTGCAGACAAAAATCGAGCCGATTTTAGAGGGCACCAATCGCACCTGGAACAAAGTGCATGACTTTAATGTCACTGTGGTGGAGCCGGAGGAAAATATGCTCGGCTTTACTCACCACGATTGTCTCAAATGCCACTACTGGTTTATTGATGCCTACACCGGTCCCACCGGCAAGGTGAAAGTCTTCAAGTGCGCCGCAAGAACCGTGGCGGCAGAAAAGCTTGTGTGGAACGATATGGAGGATGTCACCGGCTTCCAAATTCAAATTTCCAATGCGGCGGGCAACAAGTGGGAAAAGGCATACCCCACGGCGAATACTTACTATGTGTTTAAGGGCTTAACTGCCGGCGGGAACTACAAGTTCCGCATTCGCACCTTCATTACAGCTGCCGACGGTAAAAATTATTTTGGACCCTGGGTGGCAATTGCTTCCCCGACTCTGCCGGCACCCACCGGTGTGGTGAAAACCATTTCTTGCAAGGCGAGAACCGCAACTGCCGAGATCATTACCTGGTCGGCAATCAAGGGTGCCCAGGGTTACCAAATTCAAATTTCCAATGCGGCAGGCAATAAATGGGAAAAAACCTACAACGCCAAAACCGCAACGAGCTATGTTTTCAAAAATCTCACGCCGGGCGGCAATTACAAATTCCGCGTGAGGCTTTATGCAAAGGCGTTTGACGGCAGCTACTGCTTCGCAGGGTGGAAGGCTCTGGCTTCTCCCACTCTGCCGGCAACCACAAGCGTGAAGGCAACGGCGGCAAAGAAGGCGTTCACTGCGCAGTGGAGGAGAAAGGCTGTCACCGGCTACCAAATTCAGTACGGTGTGAAGGCGAACTTCTCCGGCGCAAAAACGCTCACCGTCAAGAATGCAAAGACCTACAAATACACGGTGAAGAACCTGAAAGCCAAAACAAACTATAATGTGCGCATTCGCACCTATAAAACCATTGGCGGTAAGAATTATTTCTCCACCTGGAGCAAAGCCGTGAAGGTGAAAACAAAGTAATTTGCTGTGCAAATTACAGCTGACAGGCAAACAGGATACAGGAAACAGCGGGGGCGACCCCGCTGTTTTTTAGCTGATAGCAAATAAACAGGAATTTGTCGAGCCCTTACGGGCTCCCAAATCCCTATTTAATGAATAATGAATGATGAATAGTGAATAATTGAAAGTTGTACCATAAAATTGGACACCTCGAACAGTGAATGATATAATTAAAGAAAGAGGTGTTAAAAATGGCAAGAAGGTACAACAAAGAGTTTAAGGTTAAAGCATGCGAATTAGTTTTGAAAGACGGCA
>JAFRLX010000151.1 GCA_017430965.1 Clostridia bacterium
AACGCCGAAATGCGCTTTAATAAAGCATTGCAAGCGTGTTTGTGCGGTAGCATTATTGCCCGCAACGAAAATGCGGTAGAATTAGCCAAAAAGAGCAAGCGAGAGGCTATTTGGGTTCGATTCCCGTCGGGCAAACCGAACGCGCTTTTCAAATTAAGTGCGAATGTGTCGCCCTCAACTATTCACTATTCATTCAGTAGTCTGTGACCGCTGCTTTCCGCACTCTGTGCAAAAACGACCGCTGTTTGCCGTGCCGCAAAGCGGGCAACGCCACTGCCCTTCTTGCAGAGGGGTGAGCGCTGTCGGGCTCACAAAAGCACCTGTCGGTGCCGGCGCCATACCTGCCGGAATCGCGCCGCCGGCGGCAGGTACCAGGCTGTCGAGAAATTGCACCACCGCGCGCATTTGTGCACTCAGCAGCGAAGTTTCCGCGCGCCCGCTCTCATCGCAAAAGCAAAAACACTCCACCGTGCTGCCGCCCACACACATGCTGTTTATCGGCGGCACGGGCTGTGCCGCTTGGGCGCGGATTTCCCCGCTCTCAAAGAAAGCGCACAGTGTTTCATACTGCTCCGCGGTGAGGGTAACGGTTTGCTCTCTGTTCCCCCAAGTGCCCTGCAGGGTATGGTGCAGCTGCACTCCACCCGCCGCAGCGGTTTGCACCACCATGTGCTTTACCTCATGCACAGGCGGGTTGGTGGTTGCCGAGCGGGCGAAGCGATATTCCAATTCCAATATCTTCATCATTTTTTCGCTTACTTTTGATACTCAATGACTGTCGCCGGCACAATTTGTTCTTTCAAATCGGCAGTCGCATCAAACTTAATGCGCACCGCATCGCCCGGCTTCATAATCACCGCCACATTGTTTTCGGTAGCGGAAATTTCAAAATAATTGCTGCTTTCCTTTAGTTTAATGAAGTAAACGGTATTGCCTTCCATAACCGCCGAGCGAATATCCTCAATCACACCTTTGAGCTCGGTCGATTGTTTGGGCTTGTTGTCGACCAGCTTTTTGTTACCGAGCAGCGCCACATACTTTGCTTTACAGACCTCGGGGTCGGTATTGTTGGCAAAGGAAACGATTTGGTACTGCTTGACATTAACCATCGCATAGCCCTTAACCAGTGCCGAGGTATCCTTCATCGCCATAAAGTAGGTCGGCTGACCGTCGACATTGAGCAGCAGCGGGAAGGTCGCGGTATACTTGTAGTTTTGTGCCTCACCTTCTGCGGAACCCATCGCTACCGATTCAATCGCGCCCGAAAGGGCATAGAACTTCGTTTCTTTGGTTCTTTGGTTGGAGAGCAGGAAACCGATGTTACCGGTGTCGCCGTTGACACTGGTGACACCCGTGTACATATACACATCATCATTTTGGGCAATGTAATTGTAGCCGTCGGTCGTGTTTTTGACATCCTTCTGCCCGATAATGGAGTTCCAGAAGCCGTAGGCATAGGTGCCGTGATAGTTGTATTGGTCCACAATCAGCTCTGCGGGAATGGCTCTGTCCACCCAATTCGGCACCTTGTCCAGCGACAGCAGCTCGCTTTCGCCGGTGAGGGCATTGAGCATAATCACTTCTTTAATATCCTGCCCGCCAAACAGCCCGATGGTGTTATCATAGCAAGAGGCAATCCAATACGGCACACCTTTATCATCAATCTCAATGTTGTAAGAATAAATCATCTTGGTCGGGTAGTGGAACTGCACATAGCGGGAAAGCTTGTGGTTGAACAGCTCGCTCTCGGAATACTTGATTCCGCTTTCGGTTCTGACTACCTTCGCTTCCTGTGTCACCATGTTGATTAAAACATAAGCGGGCAAACCCTCTTTGGTATGCTTGAACCACTTAAACACATCGCCATAACGCAAAACGGTAACGCGGTACGGCGTGCCTTTGTAGTTAATCTGGGTATAATAGGTATCATCCACCTCGAATTGGCTGACCATGTCGGAAAGCTCACCGAGCTTGGCATTGCCGAGCTTGACCGCACTGTCATAATCGAGCATGGGGATTTCATCAAAGCCGATATCCTCAATGTCCTGCGTGAAATTTCCTTCATTAATGTTGATAAGCTCCGAATAGCGCTTGGCATTAAAAAAGGTGCTTGAGATGATAGCGCCGACAAGCAGCACCAGCAGCGCCGCCGCCACAATGATACCGGAGGTTTTGACCGAATGCTTGACAGCAAACTTCATATTCTCCCGGCGCTTGCCGAACACACACAGCACGGTTAAAATCACGGCATAAATCACAGCCGTGGTAATCACAAAAAACCAAAAATCCCGACTTTTAATATTGATAGGCGGGTGGCTGATATAGTACCGGATTGCCGTGATGATTAAAGTTGCAATCAGGCTGACGGCAATTTTTTTGCCCTTCTTTTGCGGATACACCTCCACATAATCTTTACTAAAGACTTCTTTGATTTTCCCAAAGGCGGTAAATACCCCTTCTCTTGTTCCTTCCATGTGACTTCCTTTCTATTTCAAAATACATTTTCTTTCTTCTTCACTGATTTCGCGGCACGCTCCCTCGGCGAGGCTGTCATCCAGGCTCAGCCCGCCCATGGCAGTGCGCTTTAGGTACTCCACCGCAAGCCCGTTTGCGCGAAACATCCGCTTAATCTGGTGGTACTTTCCCTCTTTAATTTTGACAACCGCCTCCTGCGGCGCGACCGGTTCTAAGCAGGCGCTCAGGCACTGCGTGCCGTCATAGAGCACCACACCCTCTTGAAATTTGCGCGGCAAGTCGGCAGGGATGGGCTTGTCCGTTCTCACAAAATAGGTTTTTTCGATGTGCTTTTTCGGGCTCAAAATGTCATGAGCAAACGCGCCGTCATCGGTAATGAGCACAAAACCCACCGTGTCCTTATCAAGCCTGCCGGCGGGAAACAGCCCTTTGCGCTGCAGGCTTTCCGGCACCAGGTCGATAACCGTTTTTTCCGTGCCGCTTTCGCTTGCGCTAATCACTCCCTGCGGTTTGTTGAGCATGATGTAAATATGCTCTTTGTACAGCGCCGCCTGACCGCCCAGAGTCACCTCCGAGGGCTCCGCTTTTTGCGCGGCGTTTTTGCACACTGCACCTGCCACGCTCACTTCACCGCTTTGAATGGCTTTTTTGGCATCCGTGCGGCTCATGCCGAAGGCATGGGAAATGATTTTATCCAGTCTTTCCATAATTAAAGGCATGCATAAACCCGTCTAACTTCACGGAGCACACATCTCCTGCAATAATCTTTGAATTGTAAACAATTAAATTGGCGCGAACCGTTTTTTCGCTGTCCTTGATTTCAGGGTAATTGGTCACGGCATAGGAGTAGCTCTTTGCCTGCTTGCCCTTGTACCGGCTTAAATCAAAGCCCTGCGAAACTTGAATTTCGTTATACGAAATATATGTATCGTTAAACTGTTCGGGAATGGTGATATCCTTCACCTCGACAGGTTCACTGAGTACATCATACCCGAAATTGCGAATAAATGCAATACGTTGGTCATTACTTTGTGCTTTTAGGGAAACATCCAGCACCGCATTGGTTTGCCTGGCTCGTCCCGGAACAACAAAACTGAGCACCACCAGTGCCAGCAGCACAAGCAATGCGCCGATAATGGTTCTTTTGTTGGCTTTGAATGAATAAATAAACATCTTTTTCACCTTCCTTTTGTTACAGGAACACGGACTGAATGGCCCGCATCCCTTTATGCTAATGTATGCAAAAAAAGAAATTCATATTCATAATTGCTGCATTTTCGGAAAAGATAAGCTTGAAAAAACAAAGAGGTGATTGGATGAAAAAAATGTCAAAACGAGCGCTCGCGCGCATTGTCACATTCCTTTCGGCAGCGGTGGTCGCTCTCGCACTGTTTACGGGCGGAACTGTTTTCAAAGCAAAGCGATATGAGCGCACGGCGGAAGCAATGTACCAAAAAAATCTCGCGCAGGCAAATGAATCCCTGAGCGATATGAATGATGTTATCTTAAAGGGAATTTACTCCCAAAGCACTGCCGACCAAAGCAGCATGTGCGCCGATGTGTGGATGAATGCCTATGCGGCAAAAAACGCTATCAGTTCCCTGCCGATTGCCGATATTGATATGGAGAAATGCTACACTTTCCTTTCCAAAACGGCTGAGTTTTCCCGCGCCGAGCAAAAGAAACTTTCCGCAGGAGGCACCATTGGTGCCGGCGCGCACCAAACTTTTTTGGAGATTAAGAAAAAAACGCTCTCCCTGGCACAGGATTTTGAGAAACTGCAAAAAATCTACCTCGACACGGGTGAAAAAATCAGCGGCGGCATTGATTTTTCTTTTGCCGAACCCAAAACCATTGCCACTGCCTCGGCAACCGGTGAAGGGCTCAACGCCATGAACAAAAACCTTTCCGATGCGCCGAAACTGATTTATGACGGTCCTTATTCGGATGCCGTGAACAAAAAAAGCCCCAAAATGCTGGAAAACGAAAGCAAAATCGACAAAAATGCCGCCACCGAAATTGCCGAAAACTTTTTCAAGGACACGGCGGGAACCCTGCGCCTTGCAGACACCAAAAGCGGCAATATTCCGGCGTTCTGCTTCACAAAAGGCAATGCCTACCTGGAGGTTTCCGCCCTTGGCGGCAAAGTGGTTTCCTTCAACACCAATGTCACGGCGAGCAAAAACAATGTCTCTCAAAAAGAGTGCTTGAAAGCCGCGCAGAGCTATTTGCAGCAAATGGGCTATCTCAACATGAAGTGTGATTACTATGAAAACACCAATCACATTTTTGTGATGAACTTCCATTACCTTGACGGCGAAATTAACTGCTATACCGATTTAATTAAAGTGAAGGTCAGCGCCGACAGCGGCAAGGTTTGCGGCTTCGATGCCACAAGCTACCTGACCAACCACACAAGGCGCACTTTAGACTGCAAACTCAGTGCTGCGCAGGCACAGCGCGGTGTCAGCGAATATCTAAGCGTGCAATCCGTGCAAAAAGCGCTGATTCCCTCGCAAAGCGAAAAAGAGGTGCTGTGCTATGAATTTCGCTGTGTGAGCGAGGAAGGCAATGAGCTGCTGGTGTTTATCAACGCCGATGACGGCTCCCAAGCCGACCTGCTGATTTTACAAATCAACGAAAATGGTGTTTTGACAAAATAATTGCCGCCTTTGCGGGTATACTAAGAGTAAAGGAGTGATAAGATGAAAAAGCTATTGGTTATGCTGTGCGCGGTTGCGGTTATCTTCGCCGCCTTTACCGGCTGCTCTGCGGGGAATAAGGACACCTCGACCACCAGCGACCAAACACTGACCCCGACCACTGATATGAGCCAAAAGGTCAGTGAAGAAATGACAGATATAAGCGAAAAAGTATCCGAAGAAGTAACGGATGCGAGCGAAAAAGCCTCCGAAGCGGCTTCCGATATCAGCGAAAATATGAACGATAACGGTACAACTTCGGAAACGACGAAGTAAAAAGCTATGCCCCTTGGGGCACCCTCAATAAAGAGGGTGTAACCCAAGGCGCGCCTCAAGTTTAAGCAGTATAGTCTTTGACTATGCTGTTTTTTCTTTTATTTCTTTTTCTTCTTGCCACATTTCCGGCTTCTTGATTTTTCCTTGAATGA
>JAFRLX010000152.1 GCA_017430965.1 Clostridia bacterium
GGCAATGAGCACAATGAGAAGAACGACAACCGCAATAATCAACGCCCAACCCAATGCAGTGATTTGGTAGTAGGAGTAAACGGTCACGGCACTCGAGATGTATTCGCCGTTGGCACCGCCTTTTTCTTCTTCCGGATTTTCAATGACAACCGGCTCTAATTTTACCAAAGTACCCTTGCTCTTGGTATAATCCATGAATTGGGGATACTTTTCGTTACTTTCAATAGAGATTTCATCAATAGCGGAAATAAACCATTTGAAGAATTGACCGGTTTGATCCGGCTCGCCGTCTTCGGTTTTTTCCACAAACATGCAGTGCACCATGTTTTTGATAATCCAAGTTTGGTCGGGGAACCAGCAGGTAGAAGCATCCACAATATTATCGCAGGAGACTCTTTCCTTGCCGTCGTCTACCTCTTGCTTATAATCATCGCCCAAAGTCTTTTGGGGGAAGGTAGCGGCTCTGGCGCCGAGTGTGCAGTATTCGGTATCAATCAAAATGTCGTTTTGGTGGTCATTGCCTTTGAAGGGCATACCGTTGACATTGTAGGAGGAGAGCACATAGACTTTCACACCGTCTTTTTTACATTTATTAAGCACATTTTGCAGATTATCCTGGCAGGCCTGGTATTTTTTGATTTTGCTGATTAAGCCGGCATCGGCTTCTTTATCGAGCATAAAATCAATGCAGCTGTCAACTCTTGCGCTCGGAACCAGGTTCCAGAGGCCGCACCATTTGCCTAAGTAATCTTTAATCCATGTGTTATAGAAATAAGTGATGCGCTCACCGCTCCATAGTTCGTTGATTTCATTAATCGCGGTTTCCAGGGAGGCAATTAAAGCAGAGGGAACCAAACCGATTAAGCGGTTTAAGCAGGGAGCAATGGTATCGCGGTCTAATTGAACCGTGCCGGAGAACATCTCGGCGGGGAAGTTGGTGCCTTCTGCCGCGGAAGAAAGGAAGGTGACAGATTCCAAATCGTCATGCTCATAAGTATTCAGGTACGCATTGAGAACCGCACCGCCCATACTTACGGCGATAATTCTGACTTTTTTACTGTTTGTCACTTCTTTGACATGTTCAACCATCGCGCGCAATTTATCGAGATGGTCCATCACGCTGATACGAAAATCATAGCTGTAGCGGAACACGCGGTCACCGCCGATGGTGTCGGCTGCAATTTTCAGCACATCGCTCTGGATACCGCCTTTTGCGCGGGCAATCTCATTTTGTGAATACGGTTGGTCGGTGTAATCAATAGAAATGTTTTGGATGGAATTGCCGTTGCCGTCGCAGCGCAAATCTTCCATATGGGTTTGCAGGAAGGGGACAAAGACATCCTTCATATAGCTGTCGTAATCGTAGCCTCTATCCTCTAATTTCGTTAAGCCTTTAAAAAAGTTAATGACTTCTTCATAGTTGTCGACACTCGGCATCCAGGCTTTTTTTTCATTTTCGGTACCTTTGTTTAAATACAGCGAAGAGCTGTTGATACCGGCAATGAAGATAATCGGTGTTTTATTGACGCCTTTTGCCGTAGCGCTCAGCGGAATGCTGATGAGCATCAGTACCGCTAAAAGAACACACAATACTTTTTTTCCATATGTTTTCATGCTTTTTGCCTCCTGCAAATAACTCTAAATAATATTTTAATATAACTAAAAAAATATGTCAATAGTCTATTATATAAAGAAGAGAATGGAAACACTTTACAGGAGCATTCACATCATAGCCGGAGCAAAAGGGGAACTGTTTCGATGGACACACATCGTACAAACGAAAAGTACCCGACTGAGAACAAACAATAAGAGCGAAGCATGTTGCTTCGCTCTTCAGACTGTCGAAAAAGTGGCTGAAACCACGCGACTTATTTATTATTTTTATAACATCATTTTATTTTTAAATTGTATTAAATCATTTTTTATAGATAAGTAATTTAAAGCATAATATTACAAAATCGCCGTAGATACGGCGATTTTGCGTTTTTGCCAATCTCTGCTTGTCGTATCACATACGACTCAGCGCAGAGATTGGCAAATTTCATCTCACTCTTTCAACATCTGTCAGCGTGTAGAAAAACAAGTTTTTCTACACGCTGAA
>JAFRLX010000153.1 GCA_017430965.1 Clostridia bacterium
CATCATTAGGCGTCAGCCTTAACGCTAATTTTTTCTTTGTTCTAACAAAAAATCTGCCGATTTTCAGTGCTTTGCAGTTTTTGCTAAGGGATTTTATTCGAATAAGTGAGAAAAATTTTCTTGCATACTTTGTGTATTCAATGGAATTTTTCTCGCTTAGGCGGATAGAAGCGCGCCGCAAAAACCAAACATTCTATATATCAACCGCCCCAACCGTCGGTGGTTTTTAACATCAAGCCTTAGTTTGCCTGAGCAATCATTGCATCTGCCACTTTTAAGAAGCCTGCAATGTTGGCGCCTGCCATGTAGTTGCCGGGCATGCCGTACATCTTGCTCTTTTCATCACAGTTATCAAAGATATTCTTCATGATGTCTTTGAGCTTATTGTCGACTTCCTCAAAGCTCCAGGAAAGTCTTTCGCTGTTCTGGCTCATTTCCAAACCGGATACGGCAACGCCGCCTGCATTTGCAGCCTTTGCGGGACCGTAAAGCATATTGTTGGCAAAATAAACCTCAATTGCACCCGGAGTAGAGGACATGTTCGAACCTTCGCTGACACAGTAGCAACCGTTTGCTGCCAAAATCTTTGCGCTCTCTTCATCAATTTCATTTTGAGTTGCGCTGGGAAGTGCGATATCGCAAGGAACGGTCCAAATGCCCTTGCAGCCTTCGTGATACTCGGCATCTGCATGGTAATTTAAGTATTCCTTAATTCTCTTTCTCTCCACTTCCTTGATTTGCTTGATTGCATCAAGGTCAATGCCGTTCTTGTCGTAAATATAGCCGTTGGAATCGCACATGGCAACGACCTTAGCGCCCAATTCGGTTGCTTTTTGGTGCGCATAAATTGCCACATTACCGCTACCGGAAATCACCACGGTCTGCCCCTTGAAGGATTTACCGTTGGCATTGAGCATGTTTTCGGTGAAATAGCAAAGCCCGTAGCCGGTCGCCTCTGTTCTTGCCAGGGAACCGCCGAAGGTTAAGCCTTTACCGGTCAACACACCTGCAAAGGTGTTGGTGATTCTCTTATACTGACCGAACATATAGCCGATTTCTCTGCCGCCGACATTGATGTCGCCTGCGGGAACATCGGTATCGGGACCGATATGTCTGTAGAGCTCTGTCATAAAGGACTGGCAGAAGCGCATAATTTCGCCTTCGCTCTTGCCCTTGGGGTCAAAGTCGGAACCGCCCTTACCGCCGCCCATGGGCAAAGTGGTAAGAGAGTTTTTAAAGATTTGTTCAAAACCGAGGAATTTAATCACGCCGAGGTTAACGGTCGGGTGGAAACGCAAACCGCCCTTGTACGGACCGATTGCAGAGTTAAACTGCACTCTGAAACCTCTGTTGACTTGGATTTTGCCGTTATCATCTACCCACGGAACACGGAACATAATTTGCCTTTCCGGCTCCACAATTCTCTCAATGACACCGCTTTCAATATACTTGGAGTCTTTCTCCACAACCGGTTGCAATGACATCAGGACCTCTTTGGCTGCCTGGTGAAATTCCACTTCGGAAGGATTCTTTTCTTCAACCTTTTTTTGAATGCCGAGCAAATATTCATTTGTCAGTTCCATTTACATAACACCTCTTTTTGTTTTTTTATTGCTTTTTCTATCCCCCATACAATGAAGAAGAATAAAATAACAAAAAAATAATACTACAATTCCAAGCATAATGCAAGGTTTTTTGCAAGACAAAAACAAAAAACTTGCAAAAAAAGTAGTTTTTTGCAAGTTTTTATGCGTTTGTTGAATGTTATCACTTTTTTTCATTCAAATTTGCAAGAATTTCTTTCACATTTTTGACTGCGGGCACCCCGGGTGTTGCCTGCCCCGCAAAGGAACCGTAGTCCACCCAAACCGCGTGCATCCCCGCGCCGAGTGCGCCCTGAATGTCGTTGAGGGGGTGGTCGCCCACAAACAGCGACTGTTCCGCCGTGACACCGAGCTGCTTCATTGCATACTCGAAGATGCCTTTGTCCGGCTTCCAAATGCCGATATCATCGGACACCACCGCCATATCAAACAGGTCTCGGATGCCGGCGCTGTCAAGCTTCGTGTTTTGCAAAAGAGAGTTGCCGTTGGTGACCATGCCGAGCAAATAGCCGCGCCGCTTGAGCTCTTTAAGTGTTTCCACACTGCCCTCAAGCATCACCACGCGCTTGCCGAAATTGGTGTTGAAATCCTCCACCAAAACCTCCAGTGCGGGGGCATCCTTCCAGCCCCACAGCTCTATCATTTCCGGCCAATATGCCTCGCGCGATTTATACCCGCCGTCAACATGCTCTTCCATTTCATCCATGCGCTTTTCCTTTTCTTCTCCCTGAATTGCGGGGAAATAGCGCGAAAGAAAATCATCACAGTACAGGCGGTAAGCGCCTGCTCTGGATTGGAGCGTATCATCAAAATCAAAAAATACCGCTTTAACTTGTTCCCACATTTTCCTTTGCCCTTTCAATATCCTCTAAAACCTGCTGCTGCAAAGCATCGATACTTTCAAATGTTTTTTCCGGGCGGATAAAGCGCAGCAATTCAATGCGCGCGCTCTGCCCGTAAACCTCTTTATCAAAATCAAACACATGGGTTTCACTGCGAAAGCTGTCGCTGCCGATGGTGGGGTTTGCGCCGATGTTGCTCACCCCTCTGTAGACCTGAGCGCCGATGGTGACCCGCACGGCATACACACCCGCCCGCGGTTTGACCTGCCCCTCCCCGAACCACTGGTTAAGGGTAGGAAAGCCCAATTTCCTGCCAAGCCTTTTGCCTTTGACAATTTCTCCTTCATAAAAGAAGGGGTAGCCGAGCATGGCGTTTGCCTGCTCCACGGCGCCGCTGCCGAGGCACTGCTTAATGCGGGTGGAGCTGATGGGTGCGCCGCCGTAGCGAATCGGTTCCGCCACAATCAGTTCTATGCCGCTGCTTTCACACAGCTGCCGCAGCAATGCCACATTGCCCTGCCGCCGCTGACCAAAGCTGTAGTTGTAGCCGCAGCACAGCACCTCTGCCCGATAGCGCCGGCACAGGGTTTCTTCAAAAAACTGTTCCGGCGGGTCATCTTTATGGGCTTCAAAGTCCAGATACTCACAGCACCCGATGCCGCTTTGCAAAATCTTCTTTTGTGTTTGCGCGGGCGTGAGAATTCTGCTAAAGGGTTTTCCCTCCAGCGCTTCGGCAGGGTGCTGCCGAAACAACAGGCAGACAGACTCCTCAAACCGTGCCGCATTTTGCAGCACAGCCTTGTGAGCAATATGTACGCCGTCAAAATTCCCTAATGCAATCGCTTTCATGAAGATTCTCTTTCTATTCGTTGAAGCACGCTTCACCGGCGCGCACAATGCAGTTCACCTTCGCTCAATGAACGGTCGCCGCGCACTGTGTTGCCGCCTTTTATGCCGCATTTCGCATTAATTGCTCAACACTTTCTTTGCTTTCATCACACCGGCTTGCATGTCTGCTTCCCCCAGCCCCAAGAAGCAATCCTCCGGGTCAAAAATGCGGTACAAGCCCGCGGTGTAATTGCCCTTGAGCCTGTCCAGTGCCAGCTCTCCGCCGTTGGAGAAGCGCACTGCCTGTTTTTGGCTGACATAGACTGCCGGGTAAAAGGAAAGAGCATCCTCAATCGGGATAATGCGCTTTTCCAAATGCCCTTGGGCAGCATACTCCGCCACTTCCTCCATACTGTAGCAGGCAGCAAGCTTAAAGCCGCTGCCTTCGGTTCTGCGCAACCCCGCCAAGCACGCGCCGCAGCCGAGCTTTTTGCCGATATCATCGGCAAGGGTGCGGATGTAGGTGCCTGCCGAGCAGGCAACATCTAAACAGAACTCCTGTGCGCTCTCGTCAAAAGAGTCGATGTGCAGCGCATAGATTTCCACCTCGCGCTCTTCCCGCTCCACGGTTTCGCCTTTGCGCGCAAGCTCATACAGGCGCACGCCGTCCTTTTGTACGGCGGAATACATCGGCGGCAGTTGTCGAATTTTTCCTAAAAAACAGTTGACCGCCTCGTCTAACTCGGGGCGGGTGACTGTTTGTGCACAACGCGTGAGAATCTCGCCCGTTGTGTCTAATGTATCGGTTGTAAAGCCCAGCTGGATAATGGCAGTATAGCGCTTATCCTTGCAGGGCAAATAGTCTAAAAAACGGGTCGCGGAGCCAATCAGTATCGGCAGCACCCCGGTTGCCATCGGGTCCAGCGTGCCGGCGTGCCCGATTTTTTTCATGTTTAATATTTTTCTCATTCTTGCCACGGCACCGAAGGAAGTGATGCCTGCGGGCTTGTCGATGGGAAGTATGCCTGTCATTCCAATTCCTCTGCGACCACTGCAATAAACTTTTCTTTAAACTGTTCCAAGGTGCCCTCAAAGCGGCAGCCCGCTGCATTGGTATGCCCGCCGCCGCCAAATGCTTGGCAAATCGCGGAAGCATCCATCGGCGGTCTTGTGCGCACCGATGCCTTCCAGGTTCCGTTGGTGCGCTCTCGGATGGTAATGCCCGCCATCACACCCGCCACTTGGCGCGGCAAGGCGGCAATGTATTCGCACTCATCCTCACTGGTGCCGGTTTGCCGGTACATTTCCTGGGTGATGACCGCAATCGCCAGGCGGTCCTCCAGGTGATATTCCATTTTTTCCAGCAGGCGGCGCTCCAATTCAAGCTCTCCTCTGGTTTTCATTTCAAACATCACTTCGTTAATGTTTTCCGTGTCGGCACCGAAATCCTTCATCACGCCTGCAATGTAAAATGTGCGCGCCGTGGTGTTTCTGAACTTAAAGCAGCCGGTATCGGTGGAAATGCCGGTATAAATGCAAGAGGCTATTTTTTCATCAATTTCCGCCCCTAAGTGTTTAATGATATAGTACACAATCTCGGCAGCTGCGGCACTGTCCTCTTCCAAGCAGGTATCCTTTGCAAAAAAAGTGTGGGAGGGGTGGTGGTCAATTGCCAGAGCAATGTTACCGCTGTACTTCTCGCGCAAATCATCGCCGAGCAATTCCTCGGTAGCGATATCCACCGCCATCACAAACTGCTCTTCAAACGCCTGCTTTTGCAAGCCTTCCCACAAGTAAGCATACTTCGGGTGCACCGGGTCATTGTTTAAGAAGTTGACCTTTTTACCAAGGGAGCGCAACGCGCGCTGCAAAGCCACCGCCGAACCGAGCGTGTCGCCATCGGGGTGGAAATGCGTTAATATGGTAATGTTATCCTTTTGTGCCAATAATTCGGCGACCTGTTTTGGATTTAAGTTCATGTTTTCCTCGTTCAGTTATGTGTGAAGTTTGGAGTGCGGAGGTTGAAGTTGCGGCGGCAAGTCTTTGCCCTGCTTGGTGATGCAATCCGCTGTGTTGCCGCCCTTCAGTCCGCATCAATCTGTCGGCTGATTGTCTTTTAAGATTTGGTCAATTTTCATGCCGATTTCTATGCTGTTGTCCGCCACAAAGTGTAACTCGGGCGTTTTTCTTAAATGCAGTGCTTTGGATACATGGTTTTTGACATAGCCCTCGGCATTTTTGAGCGCCTTCACCGCCTGCTTGGCGGTATCCAGCCCCTCCAATGCGCTGACATAGACCTTTGCATAGGAAAGGTCGCCCGAAACATCCACGCGCACAACCGTAAGCATTTTGCCGGCAACGCGCGGGTCTTTGAGCTCGCAAATCACACTGATAATCGCTCTCTTGATATCCTCTGCCACTCTATCCTGCTTATATCCGGCCATTAATCTCTATACTCCTCTGTGATATATGCCTCGAAAATGTCGCCTTCTTTAATGTCGTTGTAATTTTCAAGACCGATACCGCACTCATAGCCCTTGACGACCTCTTTGACATCGTCTTTAAACCTGCGCAAGGAAGAAATGCTCGTTTCCGTGATAATGATACCATCGCGCACTAAGCGGATTTTGGCATCTCTGGTGACCTTGCCGTCCTGCACATAGCAACCGGCAATGGTACCGATTGCGGAAATGGAAATGGTCTGCCTGACCTCGGCTCTGCCGATATCCACATCCCTGTACTTGGGCGCAAGCATTCCCTTCATTGCCTGCTTGATTTCATCAATGCAATCATAAATGATGCGATAGGTTCTGATATCCACATTGTCTCTCTGCGCGCTGGCAGCCGCGACGGCATCCGGGCGCACATTAAAGCCGACAATAATGGCGTTGGAAGCATTGGCGAGCATCACATCGCTCTCGGTAATCCCGCCGACAGCGCCGTGAATGACATTGACCTTCACTTCTTCATTGGTCAGCTTCAGGAGATTTTGGGTAACGGCTTCCACCGAACCCTGCACATCTGCCTTGACAATGATTTTGAGTTCTTTCTTTTCGCCCTCTGCAATGGTTTCAAAGAGGTTATCCAGGCTGACTTTGTTTTGTGCATCAAAGATTGCCTGTTTTTCTTCCTGCTTTCTCTGCTCAACCAGCTCTCTTGCCAGCTTTTCATCGGTAACGGCATCAAAGATGTCGCCGGACTTCGGCACTTCGCCCAAACCCATGACCTCAACCGGTACGGAGGGGCCGGCTTCTTCGAGTTGCTTGCCGTGTTCATTGGTCATCACGCGCACTCTGCCGACTGCGGTACCGGCAACCACAATGTCACCGGTGTGCAGGGTGCCCTTTTGCACCAGGAAGGTGGCAACGGGGCCTCTGCCCTTGTCGAGCTGCGCTTCAATGACAACGCCCTTCGCCTGCCTGTCGGGATTGGCTTTCAGCTCTGCCATATCCGCCACCAAAATGATGGTGTCCAGCAGTTCGGGCAAGCCCTCTTTTGTCTTGGCGGAAACGGGAATACAAATCACATCGCCGCCCCACTGTTCGGGAACGATATCGTGCTCTGTCAGCTCATTGAGCACTTTGTCGGGGTTTGCCCCCGGCTTATCCATTTTGTTGATTGCCACAATAATCTGCACCTCGGCAGCCTTGGCATGGTTAATGGCTTCCACGGTCTGCGGCATCACACCGTCATCCGCCGCCACAACGATAACGGCAATATCCGTTGCCTTTGCGCCTCTGGCTCTCATAGCGGTAAACGCAGCGTGACCGGGTGTGTCTAAGAAGGTGATGTTCCTGCCGTTGACCTTCGTGCGGTAAGCACCGATGTTTTGGGTGATGCCGCCGGCTTCGCCTGCGGTGACATCCGTGTGGCGGATGGCATCCAAAATAGAGGTTTTACCGTGGTCAACGTGACCCATGACAACCACAACCGGGTCGCGCGGCTGCAGGTTTTCTTCCACATCCTCGGTGTCATCAATAATCTGCTCTTCAATCGTGACAACGACTTCCTTGTTCACCTTCACATGCAGCTCTTCCGCTACGATGGATGCGGTGTCAAAGTCAATCACATCATTTTGTGCCGCCATCACGCCGAGGGACATCAGCTTTTTAATGACCTCGACAGCGGTAATCTTCATCTTGAGCGCAAGGTCGGCAACCGTGATTTCATCCGGAATGCTGATTTCGAGCTTTTTCTTCTTTCTCTCAAGCTCCAAGCGCCTCATTCTCTGCGCTTCGGTCTCTCGCTTACCGGACTGGCGGTGAATGCCCTGCTTGCCCTTGTATCTCTTGTCGGCCTTCTTCTTTAATTTCTGCTTGGTGGAGGAGGTGCGGTCATTGACATGGCGGGAAGAGCCGAACTCTTCAAACCTCTCATCATACTTGGAAAGGTCCACATTGGATGTGCGCGTGTCCACGGTTCTGAGTTCGCCCTTGGTCTTGGCTTTAAATTGGTTTTCTTTCTTTTCCTTTTTCTTGAACGGCTGGGGATCCGATGGCTTGTAAACAACGGGCTTTTCGGAGTCTTGCACCTTTTTGCCCTTCTTATTCTTCTTGGATTTGCTCTCCGCCGGTTTTTTGGGCGCAGCAGCCTCCTGTTTTTCTTCTTTCGCTTCGCTCTTTGCGGCTTCTTTCGCCTTATCGGCTTTCTTTGCCGCTTTGGCGGGCGCTCCTTCCTCGACAGGTTTTGCCGTTTTAAAGTATTCGTTAAAATCCTTTACTGCAAATTCTGCCGTGAGTTTGTCGAAAATGTAGTCCAGTTCCTGCTCGGTGAGAACAGAAACGCTCTTTTTCGGCTCCTCGGAAATTTCACCCACAAGCGCAATAATTTTTTTGCTCTCGAGCGAAAAATCTTTACTGATTTCATTAATCTTATGCTTTACATTAGCCATTCGTATCAGCCTCCTCCATGATGTTTGTCATTGCCGAAGCAAACGAACTGTCGTTTACGCTCACAACCCCAACCTTGTGCGGCAATGCGTGACCTATGTCCTCCATCGTTTCGTTAATTCGAATTAGTGTTGCGCTGCTTTTTTGAAAAGCAAGCTCGCGGCGCATTTCTCTTTCCAGCCGTTCGGAGGCATCGGCGGCAAGCAGCACCAATACCGCTTTTCTTTTGCCGATTGCTTCCATAACCGCATCGTGCCCGAGAGAAAGTCTCCCGGCTTTTTTGGCAAGCCCCAAAAGGGATAACAGTTTATTCGTCACAATCAATCGCCTGCCTTAATGATTGGTAAATCTCCTCCGGTATCTCGGTAGAAAGAGACCTTGCTATGCGCTTGGTTTTTATCGCTTTTTCCAGGCAACGCGCGTTGTTGCAAATATATGCCCCTCTGCCGTTGGCTTTTCCTGTTTTGTCCAGAAAAATCTCGCCCTGCTTGGTTTTTACCACGCGAATCAGCTCTCTTTTGTCCTTGCTGACATTGCAGCCAAGGCAAAGCCGTTCGGGTATTTTCTTTTGCTTCAACTGCTCACCTGCTCCTTGTTATTCTTCGTTGGTTTCTTCCGCACTTTCTTCCGCTTCCGGCTCTGCTGCGGGTTCCTCTGCTACGGGTTCCTCTACTGCGGCTTCTGCCTCTGCTGCCGCTTCGGCTTCTGCTTCGGCTGCTTCTGCTGCCGCAATTTCCGCCTCTAATGCAGCGGCCTTTTCGTTTTCGATTTCTTCATAGAATACCGATTCCGGTTTGATGTCGATTTTCCAACCGGTCAGCTTGGCTGCCAAGCGCGCATTCTGCCCCTTGTTGCCGATTGCAAGCGAGAGCTGGTTATCCGGCACGGCGGCTCTGCATTCCCTAGCGCCGTTCGGTGCCACCAAAACCTCGGTAACCTCTGCGGGTGCGAGCGCTGCACTGATGTATTCGGCAGGGTCCTCACTATACTGAATAATGTCAATCTTTTCGCCGCCGAGCACATCCACAATGGTGTTGACTCTTGCGCCCTTCGGACCGATGCAGGCACCGACCGGGTCAATATCCTCATTGGCTGCCCAAACGGCAATCTTGGTGCGGCTGCCCGCCTCGCGCGAAACGCTTTTGATTTCCACTTCGCCCTCAAAGATTTCGGGCACTTCTCTTTCAAAGAGCCTTCTGACAAACCCGGGGTGTGTTCTGGAAATCATCACCTTCGAACCGCGCTCATCGTCTCTGACATCCACAATGTATACCTGAATGTGCTGGCCTTCTCTGAAGCTTTCACCGGGCACCTGCTCCTTCTTGGGAAGCACGGCATCGCCGCCGGCAATTTCCAAGGAAACATTGCCCTTAATCGGGTCAATTCTTGCCACCTTGGCACTGACAATTTCCTGCTTCTTAGAGCGGAACTCCTCAATCTGGCGGCTTCTCTCCGCTTCGCGGATGCCCTGGCGAATAACATGCTTTGCGGTCTGCGCGGCAATTCTGCCGTACTCGGAAAGTTCAATGGTTTTATTGACAAAGGAACCGAGCTTTGCTTTTTTGTCGATTTTCTTGGCATCCTCCAAAAGAATTTGTGCACCGGGCTCGGTGATTTCCTCAACCACTTCAAGCTCTGCCCAAATGGAAATGGTGTGCTTCTCGGTATCGATATGGCACTTCACCACTTCTCTATCCTTATTGTTGCCGCCGTAATTCTTGCGCATTGCCGCCGCTAAAGCTGCTTCAATTTTTGTGAAAAGATACTCTGTAGAAATATTCTTTTCTGCCGCAAGCGCATTTACTGCTTCAAAAAATTCGCTGTTCATTGCTCGTTTCCTCCAAAATCATCCAACCGCACATAAGCGGTGTCTTTTTTATTGATACAAATTGTTTTTTCTTCCTCTGCCTGCAGGGTAACGGTGCCGCCCTCATAGCCGGCAAGCACCCCGGCAAACTCGCGTTGCCCGTCAATCGGGCGAATGAGCTTGAGTTTGACTTTCTGCCCCAGCATTTGTTCAAAATGCTCCGGCCTGACAAGCTCTCGTTCCACGCCGGGAGAACTGACCTCCAAAATGTAGGCATTCGGTATAAAGTCTCCTTCATCCAAAGGTTTGTCGAGCGCATGGCTCATCTCCACGCAATCGTCAATTCCCACACCGCCTGGCTTATCGATAAACACGCGCAAATACCAATCGCTGCCTTCTTTCAGATAACGAATATCCCAAACGCAAAGGCCGAGCGTTTCGGCAAGCGGTGCGGCGATGTCCCAAACGCGCGCAACCGTGTTGGGCTTTTTATTTGTCGCCATAGTTGTTTTTCCTCCAAAGACCATTGAGCTATGGTTTTACTCTCGGGCTTAAAAAGTGGAGAGCAGGTTGTGACCTACTCTCCATGTTTAACTTACTAATGAACAGTGCTATTGTAGCACAGTGTCTAATTATTGTCAAGTATTATTTTTTATATATAATAGCTACCCGCCATCGGCGCCTTCTTACGATTTGATTTTTTTCCAATATTCCGCCGCTGCCTGTTCCAACTTGTTTTCGCAGGGCGTATAGTAAACGGCATCCTTGAGAACATCCGGCAGGTACTGCTGCTCCACCCAATGGTTGGGGAATGCGTGCGGGTACAAATAATTCTGCCCCTTCGGCACATCGCCCTCCCCGTCATAATGCTTGTTTTGCAGTTGGCGCGGAATCGGTCCGCTTTTGCCGGCGCGAATGTCGGCAAGCGCGGCATCAATCGCCGCGGCACCCGCATTGCTTTTCGGGCTGGTCGCCACCAAAATCACCGCATCCGCCAAAGGGATTCTCGCCTCGGGAAGCCCCACCTGCAGCGCCGTATCGACCGCAGCTTTGACAATGGGGATAATCTGCGGATAGGCAAGCCCCACATCCTCGCTCGCACACACCACTAAGCGGCGGCAGGCGCTCGGCAAATCTCCCGCTTCGAGCAGGCGCGCCAAGTAGTGGAGCGCTGCCTGCGGGTCGGAGCCGCGCATGCTCTTTTGGTAGGCGGACACAATGTCATAATGCTCCTCGCCCTCTTTATCGTAGCGCATAGCGGATTTCTGTGCCAGAGCTTCAGCCGTTTGCAGCGTGATTTCACACTTGCCGCCCGCCTTCGCGCTTGCCAGGAAACAGTTTTCCGTCGCATTGAGCGCTTTTCTGGCATCGCCGCCGCAGCCGGTGGCAAGCTTTTTCACCACAGCATCTTCACAGCGAATGGTAATGCCGTTTTCTTTTTCCAACACTTCTAAGCCTCTGCGGATAATCGGCTCAATGTCCTGTGCACCAATCGGCTTGAATTCAAACACGGTCGCTCTCGACAAAATAGCGGAATAAACGTAAAAATACGGATTTTCCGTGGTCGAAGCAATCAGGGTAATGGAACCGTTTTCCATAAACTGCAGAAGTGACTGCTGCTGCCGCTTATTAAAATATTGTATCTCATCCAAATAGAGCAATACCCCATCGGGCGCGAGCATGGTGTCCAGTTCATCGACAATTTCTTTAATGTCTTTTGTCGATGCCATGGTGCCGTTTAACTTGTGCAGGCGCTTATTGGTCTTTGCCGCAATGATTTCGGCAACCGTGGTTTTGCCGATACCGGAGGGACCGTAAAAAATCATGTTGGGGATATTGCCGCCTTCAATAATGTTGCGCAGCGGCATATTCTCACCCAAAATGTGTGCCTGCCCGCACACCAGGCTGATATCGGTCGGTCTGATTCTGTCTGCTAACGGTCGCAATGTTTATCTCCTTTCAGTCGACAAATAAGAATTTGCGGAGCCCTTGCGGCTCCCGAATCCTTATTTGTAATGCGGAATTCGGAATGCGGGATGCGGAATTAAAGGTGGCAAGGCTACGCCTTGCATTGTAAAGATTTCTCGGCAAGCTCGAAATGACAATTCTTTAGCTATTACAAGGATTTTTACGCACGTGTAATACCTAATTGCTCTTAAAATAGAGCGTAGCGGAACGAGTGCGAGTGCCTCGCCCGATAATTCCGAACTCCGAATTCCGAATTGCAGAGCAAAACTCGTTTTGCTCTGCTCGACAAATCCTTATTTGACTTTCTTCATACACACCTCATTGAGTGCGCAATCTTCGCACTTGGCTTTGCGCGCCGAGCACAGCGCCCTGCCGTGGAGCACAATGCGGTGGCAAAAGTTGGAGCTCTCACTCTCGGGAATTAACTTGCGCAGCTGCATTTCAATTTTCAGCGCCGGGTTGCTCTCACCCTGTTTGACAGAGCACAGACCCATGCGCTGTGAAATGCGAATCATGTGCGTGTCGACCACATAGCCGTCCTTACCGTACACATCCCCGCAAATGAGGTTGGCAGTCTTTCTGCCCACACCGGGAAGTTTCACCAATTCCTCGATGGAATCGGGCACGGTGCCGCCATAATCACTGCGAATCATTTGGCACAGCGCCAGGATATTTTTAGATTTGGAATTGTAAAAGCCGCAAGAGTGAATATAGGTGCCGATTTCTTCGGCGGTACTCTCGCAAAAGGCATCCAAATCCGGATAGCGTTCAAATAAAGCAGGAGTTACCTTGTTGACCCGTTCATCCGTGCACTGGGCGGAGAGCACCACTGCAATGAGCAGCTGCAGCGGGTCGCTGTACTGCAGGGAACACAGCGCATCCGGGTACATTTCTTTCATTTTTTCCACAATGAGGGCGGCGCGTTCTTTCTTTGTCATAGCGTTCCTTCTCTTTTCATTTCATTTAATTTCATGATGATGGCAATGCTCTTTCCGTCTTTGAGGGTGCCGTCCATCACCATATTGACTGCATCCTCTAATTTGATTTTGAGCACTTCAATAAATTCATCCTTATCTAAGTGCTGTTTGCCAAAGCGCAAACCCTTTGCCGCAAACAGGTAGATTTTTTCATTGCAGTAGCCGCAGGTGGGGTAAAAAACGCCTAAGTCAATCATTTGCTCTGCCGTGGCACCGGTCTCTTCTGCCAACTCGCGCCTGCCGGCGGCTTCCACATCGGCATGTTCGCCGCTTTCCAGTTTTCCCGCAGGCAACTCCAGCATCACTTCTTCATAGGCATAGCGAAACTGCCGAATAAAAATCAGTTCCCCCTCCTCGGTAAGCGGCGCCACGCAAACTCCGCCGTTGTGGTCGATGATGTCGCGCGTGGCAAGCTGCCCGTCAGGACAGCGCACGCGGTCTATGCGAAAGCGCAAAATGTTGCCTTGGTGTGTTTCCATATTTTCCACAAATTCTTCTCTTAAATCCATAGTGACCTCATTTGACAATTTTTTTACCGGATATCTCCATTATTCTATCATACTTTGCGCCGCATTTCCATATCATTTCATATAGATTATTTTTCGGAGGTTCGTAACATGTTTATGTCAGCTCTTTGGGATACCGTTTTTTCGCTCAATGACCGCTATGAAAATGCCGAGGTGTTTTTAATTGATAACCACATTCCCGCCCTGCGCTTCGGTCACGCGGACAAGCCTGTGGTCTTTGCCGGCGGTTTCGGCGCGGCGGAGTGGCAATCCGGCGTACTGCTGCTGCAATTCTTTGAACACCTGCTGTTTGATGCCGACCATGGCAAAAGCATGGCGGGAATTGCGGTCAGAAAAGCGTTTAAAAAACGCTCCGTGGTGATTATCCCCACCGTTTGCCCGCCAAAGATGGCGGTAGAGGAACCGCTGCACATCGAGGACCTTTCCCCGCTCGCCAAATACCTCTCTTTTCACCCGGCAGGCATGCTCGTGTGCCTCAACGGTGCCGACGGTGCAATTTATGCCCCCGCCTCCAATGAACTGCTGCCGTTTGAAAGCGAAACGGTGGAAAAAATTCTTTGCGCCTGCTCCAACCTCCCCGCCGGCGAGAAAAGCCGCTTGGTCGGTGCCCGCTTTTGTGCTTGGGCAAGCCAAAAAGCGCTGTTGCCCTCGTTTGTGATTTCTCCCGCCTCTCTGGAAGCTTCCGCCATAGCGCACACTTACCGGGCGCTTGAAGAAACCTTTGCCGTTGCCGCCTTGCTTTAAAGGTTTTGCGCGCAAGGCTGACGCCCTTTCAAAGTAAAAAAAACTTGATAATCACTGATTTTGTGTTATACTATGTTTAATCTATTTTTTAAAGAGAAGGGGCAGTATTATGAAACGCCATATTGAAACCGATTGCGTGCAAGGCGCATATGAGCCGAAAAACGGCGAGCCGCGCGTGATTCCGATTATTCAAAGCACAACGTTTAAGTATGAATCGAGCGATGAAATGGGCGAGCTGTTTGACCTCAAAAAGAGCGGCTATTTTTACTCGAGATTGCAAAACCCCACCTGCGATTTGGCAGCGGCAAAAATTGCAAAGCTTGAAGGCGGTGTAGGGGCAATGCTCACCGCAAGCGGACAAGCCGCCAGCTTCTATTCCATATTCAATATCGCTCACGCAGGAGACCACATTGTCAGTTCCTCCGCAATTTACGGCGGCACCTTTAACCTGTTTAATGTGACCATGCGCAAGCTTGGTTTTGATTTTACTTTTGTTTCCCCGCGCGCAAGCAAAGAGGAATTGCGCGCTGCAATCCGCCCGAATACCAAGGCGATTTTCGGCGAAACCGTTTCCAACCCGAGCTTAGATGTTCTGGATATCAGCGCCTTTGCCGAAGTGGCACACGAAAACGGTATTCCGCTGATTATTGACAACACCTTTGCCACACCTGTTATGTGCCGCCCGATTGAATTCGGTGCCGATATTGTCATCCATTCCACCACAAAATACATGGAAGGGCATGCCAGCACTATCGGCGGTGTCATTGTCGACAGCGGCAATTTTGACTGGGCGCAAAACGACAAATTCCCCGAGTTAACTCACCCGGATGAAAGCTACCACGGTGTGGTGTATACCGATACCGGCAAGGGTGCCTACCTGCTCAAGCTGGTGGCACAGCTGCAAAGAGATTTCGGTGCGGTGCAGTCCCCGCAAAATGCTTTCCTGCTCAACTTAGGGCTCGAAACGCTTCACCTGCGCATGCCGCGCCACTGCGAGAATGCCAAAAAGGTGGCTGCATATTTAAAGCAGAACGACAAAATCACTTGGGTGAAATGTGCGATGCTCGAAGATGATGAGCAGTATGCACTCGCCAAAAAGTATATGCCCGACGGCACCTGCGGCGTGGTTTCCTTCGGTATCAAAGGCGGCAGAGAGGCAGCCGTGAAGTTCATGGACTCTCTCAAACTTGCCGCGATTGTCACCCACGTGGCAGATGCCAGAACCTGCTGCCTGCACCCGGCTTCCACAACCCACCGCCAGCTGACAGACAAGCAGTTGGAAGAATGCGGTGTCAGCCCCGATTTGATTCGCTTCAGCGTGGGAATTGAAAATGCCGACGACATTATTGCCGATATCGAGCAGGCACTCAACCGTGCACAAGCATAACCAGCCTTTCAGTAGAACGATAGCCGCGGCAGCGCGAAGGGCGGCACCGCCGAAGATTTCGCGCTGAGCATGCCGCATTGGAGACCCTATGCCGATTAAAATTCCCGATAATTTACCTGCAGTCAAGCAGATGGAAAAAGAGAATATATTTGTGATGACCACACAGCGAGCGACCACGCAGGAAATTCGCCCGCTGAAAATTCTGCTACTCAATTTGATGCCCACTAAGGTGGAAACCGAAACCCAGTTGGTGCGGCTGCTGGGCAACTCCCCCCTGCAGGTAGAAATGGAGCTGCTGCAAACCGCTTCGCACACGGCTTCCCACGTGTCCGAGCAGCATATGATTGACTTTTACAAAACCTTTGACCAAATTCGGGAAAATAAGTATGACGGCATGATTATCACCGGTGCGCCGGTAGAGCGGCTGGCGTTTGAAGAAGTCGAGTATTGGGATGAACTGTGTGAAATCATGGAGTGGACCAAGTCCCATGTCACGAGCACGCTGCACATCTGCTGGGGTGCACAGGCGGCACTGTACTACCACTACGGTATTGAAAAGCAGGAATTACCCGAAAAACTTTTCGGTGTCTTCAAGCACAAGGTCGAGCACAAGCGCTCTATCCTGTTCCGCGGGTTTGATGATGAGTTTGATGTGCCGCACTCGCGCTACACCACCTTCCGCAGAGAAGATGTGGAGAATATCCCCACTTTAAAAATTTTAGCTTCCTCCGAGGAAGCCGGGGTGTTCTGCATTTCCACCAAGCGCGGCAGGCAGATTTTTGTGACCGGTCACTCGGAATACGATGCCGATACGCTGAAAAACGAATACCTGCGCGACAAAAAAGCAGGGCTCGGTACCGCCATCCCCAAAAACTTCTTCCCGGCGGACAACCCCTCCAATAAGCCGGTGGTGAGCTGGCGTTCCTGTGCCAATCTGTTCTACTCAAACTGGCTCAACTACTTTGTCTATCAGGCAACGCCGTATGACTTGTCCGATATCAAAGAATTAAAGCGCCATAAATTCCGGCGCCCGAAAAAATCCAAATAATAAAAATGACCTTTGGCAATGTGTTGCCAAAGGTTTTTTATTTTTTCTCTCTTAATTTTTTGAAAAACTCCTGCAGCAGGGCGCGACTCTCATCCGCCATCACGCCCGCAATCACTTCCGGTTTGTGGTTGTACGGCATTTCAAACAGATTGGTCACACTGCCGGTGCTGCCCGCTTTCGGGTCGCTTGCCCCGTAAATGAGTGTTTTAATGCGCGCGTTGATAATCGCCCCCGTGCACATCGGGCACGGCTCTAATGTCACATACAAATCGCACTTGTGCAGCCGCCACCCGCCCAAGGTTTTGCAGGCGTTATCTATTGCCTCTATTTCGGCGTGGTACAGCGCGTTTTTGCCGCGCTCTCTGCGGTTTCTGCCGGTGCCGACAATTTCTCCGTCACAGACCACTACCGCACCAATCGGGACTTCCTCTTCCTGCGCCGCCTCCTGCGCCAGGCGCAGCGCCTCTCTCATATATTTTTCATCCATCACAGTTTACCGATATATTGCAGCGTAAGAAAACCGATAATCACAAAGCTGATAATCATAGGGGCATTGATGAAAAAGGCAACAAACTTCTGCCCCTTGCTCAGAAGGGCGGCTTCCTCACCCGCGATATCTCCTTCGCTCTTGCGGAAAAACGCCTTGTCTGTTAATAACAGCACCACAAAGCAGGCAATGCCCGCAAGCGAAACAACGCCCACAATGCTGTAATACAAAATATTGACAGCGGTTTCCGACATCACTTCGCTCAAATAACTCATCAATACACTAAAGCCGTTATTTAAAAAGTGCAAAATCACGCCTATCCATAAGCTGTCGCACTTAATCGCCAAAAAGGCAAAACAGGCGCCCACAATCAGTGCAAACGGTGCCTGCACCAAATTGCCGTGCATGATGCCGAAAATCACGCTCGAAGCAATGATGGCAAATGCCATACCGTACTTTCTGCAGGGCTGCAAAATCACGCCGCGAATGGCAAATTCTTCCAGCAGTGCCGGCATCACCGCCGTGCTGAACAATGTAATAATCAAAGCAAAAACCGTTTTCGGCTGCGCCAAAGCATCACTCTGCTGCGAAAGCTTTAAGCCCAGGGCTTCAAACAGGGCAATCATCAGGTTAATGATAATATTTGCCGCCACGCAAACCGCCGCACCGATGGGGATGCACAGAAGGGCGCGCTTCGGATTCATTTTCTTAAACGGAAAAAAGTTTACCTGCTTATCCCTTGCCCGAATTAAAAAGGACACAATCAAAAACGGGAAAAACATATAGATAAACGATGCCACAATGGAAAACGCCGCACTGAAGACCGGGTTTTCCGTATAGAGCGTATATAACCCGGGAATGGTCATTGCCATCGATACAACCGTGTTAAACACCAAAAACAAAATCACCGCCAGGCCGGACATATTGCCCAGGTAGCGCAACGATTTTTTTGCCTTTTCCACCTTTAGGCGCTTTTCATACTCCTGCTGCGCCAAGGCGGGGTTGCCGTAATAGGGATTGTTCGGATAAATCGGGTAGCCGTTGGGGTAAAACCCGCCCGCTGCATTGGCTGCCGGCACCTGCCCCGGCATAGCGCGGTAAGCAACTGCCGGTTGCGTGGGCGGTACCGCAGCGGCGCTTTGATTCGAGGGTGCCCGGTACTGTACCGGTGTCTGCACCGGCTGTTGTGCCTGCTGCCACTGTGTCTGCGGCTGCGGTTGTGCCGCTTGCTGCCACTGTGCCTGCGGTTGCAGCTGCGCGGGCTGCTGCCACTGTGCTTGCGGTTGCGGCTGTGCCGGCTGCTGCCAATAGGTCGGTTGTGCCGCCGGCTGTGCTGCGGGCATCACCGGTGCCTGTGCAGGCACTGCATACGGCTGAGCCGCTTGTGCATTGTTTTGGCTATTGAATTGTGGCCGGTTATTTTGATTCATACTGTCTCCACATGATGATTTCTAATACTATTCTTATGATTAATGATAGTATTATACTACGATTGCAGGGCTTTTTCAAATATTTCCTTGCTTTTCGGCTTTGAACATAAAATAAGGGCTGTGAAACCGTTAATTCCACAGCCCCGAAGTATCTCGATTATAAATTCTCCAATGTCTCCATCATATACTCTGCAAACTCGGCACAGGTAGCGCCGCCGTCTCTGCCGGTAATCACTACCTTCTTTTCGGTTTCGTTACAAATTGAAAGCGCTTTGCTGAGTTTGTCCGCTTTGTCGGTATAACCGATGTGGCGCAAGAGCATTTCGCTCGCCTTAATCATGGAAGAAGGGTTGGCATACTTCGCTCTGCCGGTTTCGAGCATGCGCGGTGCGGAACCGTGAATGGCTTCAAACATGGCGTATTTGTCACCCGCATTGGCGCTGCCAGCCGTGCCGACACCACCCTGAATTTGTGCAGCTTCGTCCGTGATAATGTCGCCGTAAAGATTCGGCAGCACAAAGACCTGGAATTTGCTTCTGGAAGCCTTATCGACCAGCTTTGCGGTCATAATATCAATGTACCAGTCCTCGGCTTCAATCCCGGGGTAATCCTTTGCCACTTCATGGCAAATGGCGGTAAATTTACCGTCTGTTTTCTTCATGATATTGGCTTTGGTCACAATTGCCACATAGTTTTTGCCGTTGTTCTTGGCATACTCAAAAGCGGCTCTTGCAATTCTCTCGGTGCCAAGGTCGGTCGTGCACTTAAAATCCACTGCCAGGGTGCCGGGAATTTCCACACCTCTCGAACCGAGCACATATTCGCCCTCCGTGTTCTCTCTGAAGAAAATCCAATCGATGTTTTCCTCGGGCACACTGACCGGACGGATGTTGGCATATAAATCCAGTTCGCGGCGCATTGCCACATTGGCGCTCTCCAAGGTGCCGCCGTGCGGTGTGGTGGTCGGGCCCTTCAAAATGACATGGCACTTCTTGATTTCGGCGAGAACATCCTCGGGAATCGCCTTGTGTTGCGCCATTCTGTTTTCAATGGTCAACCCCTCAATGTTGCGAATTTCCACTTTTCCGGCTGCCACTTCCTCTTTCAAAAGGAATTCCAGCACCCTTGCCGCCTCGGCGGAAATAATCGGACCGATGCCGTCGCCGCCGACC
The DNA here is from genome assembly GCA_017430965.1 of Clostridia bacterium. Lineage (GTDB taxonomy): Bacteria > Bacillota > Clostridia > Oscillospirales > Acutalibacteraceae > RUG714. The sequence continues at coordinate 19,711 of JAFRLX010000153.1, forward strand.
ACGCCGATAATGATTTTGTCCAAATGGGCAAAATCGGTAATTTCGCGGTTCTCCGCCATGTGTTTACATCTTGCTGTCTGTTCTTCTAAAATGGTTCTGAATTGTTCTACACAATTATCAATATATTGATTACTCATTTTTATTTCCTTCCTTCAATAGTTTGGAGTGTGAAGAGTGGAGAGTGGAGTTGTGGTGGCAGCGCATCGCGCTGCATTTTAATGTGCCGCTTGCGGCACCACCTTTCATTCCGCATTCCGAACTCCGCATTCCGCATTCTTCAATTCACAAAGGTTATTCTCCCTTTGTGAATTGCAGCAGTCCGCCGGCTTTCAAAATTGCCTTTTGCCTGTCGGTATAGTAGCACTTGAGCTGATATGTCTTGCGGGTGGTTTTGTCGACAAGTGTGATTTCGCCCTTGTCCATTCCCTCAAACACATTTTCCAATACCAGGCGGTCGCCCTGACCGATAAAGGTATAATCCTCTTCATTGGCGAATACGAGCGGCATAATGCCTGCATTAATCAGGTTTGCCGCATGAATTCTGGCAAAGGATTTGGCGATAACGGCTCTCACACCCAAGTACAGCGGTACCAATGCCGCATGCTCTCTGGAAGAACCCTGGCCGTAGTTACTGCCGCCGATTACAATGCTCTGCCCTGCCTTTTTCGCTCTCTCGGGGAACTTTGGGTCACACACAGCAAAACAGAACTGTGAGAGGTACGGAATATTGGAGCGGTAGGGCAAAATCTTTGCGCCTGCCGGCATAATGTGGTCGGTCGTAATGTTGTCGCCTACTTTCAGCACGCATTCCGCTTTCATGGTATCCGTGACAGGGTTGGCATTCGGGAAAGGCTTAATGTTCGGGCCTCTAAGTACCTCCACTTCCGCTGCCTGTTCAGGGCTTGCAGGCTCAATCACCGCAGTATCATCAATAAAGAACTTGCGCGGCATATTCACACTGAGCTTTTTGCCGAAGGTGGTGGGGTCCGTAATGTAACCTGTCAGGGCGCTTGCAACGGCTGTTTCCGGGGAAACCAGGTAAACCTGTCCGTCTGCCGTGCCGCTTCTGCCTTCAAAATTGCGGTTGAAGGTGCGCAGCGACACACCGGCGCTGTTCGGGCTGAAGCCCATGCCGATGCACGGACCGCAGGCACACTCGAGCAACCTTGCACCGGAAGCCAAAATGTCGCCTAACGCGCCGCAGTCGGATAACATCCTGAGCACCTGCTTGGAACCGGGGGCAATGGAAAGGCTCACATCGGCAGACACGGTCTTGCCTTTGAGCATTGCCGCTACCTTGAGCATATCCAAAAGAGAGGAGTTGGTGCAGGAGCCGATGCAAACCTGGTCACACTTCACATCGCTTAAAGAGTCAACCGTGACCACATTGTCGGGACTGTGCGGGCAGGCAATTAAAGGTTTGAGCTCGGAGAGATTGATGTCGATAATTTTGTCGTATTCGGCATCCTCATCGCTCTTTAATTCCACCCAATCTCCCCCTCTGCCTTCGGCTTCGAGGAATTTTTTGGTGATTTCATCCGAAGGGAAGATAGAGGTTGTCGCACCAAGCTCGGTACCCATATTGGTAATGGTCGCTCTCTCGGGAACGGAAAGGGTTTTGATACCTTCGCCGCCCCACTCGATGATGGCGCCCACGCCGCCCTTTACAGAGAGCCTGCGCAGGATTTCCAAACTCACATCCTTGGCACTGACAAAGGGGCGCAGCTTTCCGCTCAAATTCACTTTATACATTTTCGGCATGGTGATATAGTAAGCACCGCCGCCCATGGCAACTGCCACATCCAAACCGCCGGCACCCATTGCCAGCATGCCGATACCGCCGCCGGTGGGGGTATGGCTGTCGGAACCGATCAGTGTTTTGCCCGGTATGCCGAAGCGCTCTAAATGCACCTGGTGGCAAATACCGTTACCGGGGCGCGAGAAATAAACACCGTGCTTTTTGGCGACCGAGCCGATATAGCGGTGGTCATCCGCATTCATAAAACCGCATTGCAGTGTGTTGTGGTCAATATACGCTACACTGCGCTCGGTTTTCACGCGCGGAATACCGATGGTCTCAAACTCCAGGTATGCCATTGTTCCGGTTGCATCCTGCGTGAGCGTTTGGTCAATGCGCAGCGCAATTTCTTCGCCGACCTTCATCTCACCTTCCAACAGGTGTGCTTGAATGATTTTTTGTGCAATTGTCAAACCCATTATTGTACCTCCTCCAATAATCTGCTTTTTGCATGCTTGGCGTGCTCTGTGCCAAGCTGTTCTGCAAGCGCCACATCATGTGATTTGAGCGCTTGTAATATCTTCTTGTGTTCTTCGCCGCTTTGAATGGCTCTCGGGCGGCTTTTGACCGAGATTTCGCGGTAGCGCGCCATCTTGCGGTGCAGCTCGGTTAAAGTCTTTCCGTAAATGCGTGAGCCGCAGTGCTTATAAATCGTGTAATGGAATTCGGAATCCATGGAACTGATTTTTTCACTGTCGTTTTCCTTGATATAAAAATCCTGCATCTTCATAATATCTTCCAATTCCTTGATGCCTTCTTCCCGGATATTCCGTGCCGCCAGCGCCATAGCCCTGCCTTCAATCGCGATGCGGATATCGACCAGGTCCAGAATGTCCTGTTGCGAAAACCCCAGCACAACGATTTTCTTGCCGGTGCTTTCGACCAAATCCTCCTGCTCGAGCATCGCAACGGCTTCTCGAATCGGGGTTCGGCTGACACCGTATTTGGCGGAAAGCCCCAACTCGGTTAACTCGGTACCGCCGGGGATTTCCTCGGTAATAATCGCCTGCTCCATAATTTTAAACACTTGGTGGGCAAGGGAAAAGCTTTTATCCATTTTTTCCTCCCGTCAATTCTATCCTCATTACTTTTAACTTTTTATCAGCTGTCCTCCTCGACTGCCTCAAAGCGGCCGGGTGCCAGTTCTTCTATTTTGTCGGTGATTTCCTTTACGGCAAGGCTGGTAACGCGCCCCGCTTCATAGATTTCATCCACCCACTCTTTGAGCGCAATGACAAGTTCATCATTCTTTGCGACCTGTTCTTCCTCTTTCAGGTGGAAGTGGTCGTTAATCCAGTAGGCAATGCCGGCAAGCCCCGATGTTTTGGAAATCAGAACAGTGGCGGCTCTGCCTAAAATCTTTTCGGTATTAAAAATGTTGTAGATTTCCTGGTCCTTTAATAAACCATCCGCGTGAATACCGGCTCTGGTGACATTAAAATCTCTGCCGATAAACGGCGCGGAGGTGGGAATTTGATAGCCGATTTCGTGTTTGAAATACTCGGCAATTTCCGTAATCACCTGCGGGTTCATGCCGTCAAACGAGCCGCGCAGAGAGGCATATTCAAACACCATTGCCTCCAGCGGCACATTGCCGGTTCTCTCTCCGATGCCCAACAGCGAACAGTTCACCGCACAGGCACCATACAGCCACGCCGCAGTTGCATTTGAAACCGCTTTGTAAAAATCATTATGCCCGTGCCACTCGAGCATTTCACTCGGCACACCGGTGAAGTGCTGCAAGCCGTAAATAATGCCCGGCACACTGCGCGGCAGCGCCGTGCCGGTAAACGGGACACCGTAGCCCATTGTGTCGCAGGCGCGAATTTTAACCGGGATGCCGGCGTCTTCCGAAAGCTCCTGCAGTGCCGTGACAAACGGCAGCACGAAGCCGTAAAAATCTGCTCTGGTAATGTCTTCCAAATGGCAGCGCGGCACCAGTCCCGCATCAAACGCATCTTTGACAGTCGCCAAATACATCTCCAGCGCCTGCTTTCTGTTTTTGCCCAGCTTTTTGAAAATATGATAATCCGAACAGGAAACCAAAATGCCGGTTTCGCGAATTTCCAAATCCTTGACCAGCTGAAAATCCTTTTTGCTTGCGCGAATCCAAGTGGTTATTTCAGGAAAACGCAGGTTCTTTTCGCGGCACAATTCCAGCGCACGGCGGTCCTTCTCACTGTAGACAAAAAACTCGGTTTGCCGAATTCTGCCATAGGGTCCGCCCAGGCGCGACATCATCTCGTACATGTCGGCAATTTGCTCTGCCGTGTACGGGTTCACCGACTGCTGCCCATCGCGAAAGGAGGTGTCCGTAATCCAAATTTCCTCCGGCATGCTAATCGGCACACGGCGGTGGTTAAAGGCAATTTTCGGCACCTCATCATAGCTGAAAACATCGCGGTATAAATTCGGTTCCGCTACATCATCGAGCACATACTTGCCCGAGGTTTGCTCTAACAGATTTGTTTTTGGTGATAATTCAACCATTTTTTCACCTCCGAATATATTTCACTGCACCTGGCGTGCACCGGTTCTCGGTTTTTATCGCAATCATCCTTGCGCAAGTTTTATATTGTATAATTGTATACAATAATACAAAAAAAGTCAATGAAAATACGCCTATATTTTATTTTTATTAATTACATAAGAATTAATAATTGCAATTTAACATCGAATATGCTACACTCATTGAGAGGTGAACTGTATGGAAGATGCAAAAGTGCATATTTATCACGGCAACGGCAAGGGCAAGACCACTGCCGCTATCGGCTTGGCAATCCGCATGCTCGGTGCCGGCAAAAAGGTGTGTTTTTGCCAGTTTTTAAAAGACGGTGCCAGCAGTGAAATCAAGCCCCTGAAAAGTTTTAAAAACTGTAAAGTGATGTTTTACGGCGAACCCCTCAAATTCATTCAACTGATGAGTGAAAAAGAAAAAAAGACCTGCAAAATCATCGAAACCCAGCTCTTTGCCAGAGCGTGTGACACCGAGTGCGATTTGCTGGTGCTTGATGAAGTGCTGGACTTAATTGACTATGGGATTTTAGATGAACAGCTTCTCTTCTATTACTTAGATAACCGTGAAGATACCGAGGTCGTTCTCACCGGCAGAAACCCTTCCCAAAAGCTCAGGAGGCGCGCAGACTACATTACCGAAATGCGCTGTATCAAACACCCGTTTGAGGAGGGCTGCATTGCCCGCGAAGGGGTGGAATTTTAACCTTTTTTCAAATGATAGTTTGCCGCATGTCGATTTTTCGAAAGGAGAGAAAATATGCGCACATCAAAGGAGAATCTAATGTCTTCTAAGAAGTCGCGACAAAGCAATATTGAACTATTGAGAATCATTTCTATGCTGATGATTCTTTCTTGTCATTTTTTCTCACACGGCAATTTTAATTTTGAAAATAACATATGGTCTGTTCCGGCTGTTTGGTCATATGTTATTCAACTGGGAGGAAAACTCGGCGCTGCAACTTTTGTCTTTATTACCGGTTTTTTCTTAATTCATGACACAACCATTTTTAATTTTAAAAAAATTGCCAGGTTTTGGGGGCAGATTTTCTTTTATTCCATTACCTTTTATTGTTTAAATTCTTTTTTGACTGCCGAATTCAGTATTGTCAATTTAATCAAATCATTTTTCCCCCTGACATTTCAGATTTGGTGGTTTGCAAGCACATATTTTGTTTTATTCCTGCTACATCCATTTATAAATAAATTATTGCTGCAACTGAACAAGCGTTCCTTTCAAACCCTCATTTGCTTACTTGTTTTTATGTGGATTATTATTCCCACATTTTTATTTTCTTCTTATCAATCGAATAGCTTATTAACATTTATCACTATTTATTGCATTGCAGGATATATCAGGTTATACGGTTTAAGCCCCGCGCTCAAAACAAAGCATTTCTTCTTTGTTTTTTGTTTTTCTTGTTTGATAATCTATGCATCTAATATCGCAATAAGATTACTCAGTAATACGTTCTCATTTTTTGAAGGCAAGGAATACTTCTTTTATGAAATGAATAAATTGCCGCTATTGATCGCTGCTTGCAGTTTATTTATGATGTTTTCAAGAATCAATCTTTCCTATAACAAAACCATTAACTTGCTTGCACGTGCAAGCTTTGGTGTATATCTGATTCATGACTATCCGTCGGTTAGAGACTTTCTGTGGCTCGACCTTTTTAAAAACAACTCCTATGCTCGCACTTGTTTATTGATTCCTTATTCCATCGGTGTTGCAATCCTTGTATATATTACCTGCTCACTGATAGACTTGCTGCGACAATGTAGCATCGAAAAAGTATATATATTGTTGACCGATAAACTGATTGCTCGCTTCTCACCTTTCACCAAAAAACTATATAATAAATTCTTACACTTTATATTCGGTTAGTGTTATATCAGCCTTAGATAATCTAAAAACATAATTGTTTTGATATAATGAAAGGCACTTTCCTTTTAGCTGTTAGCTTTATCTTCTAAACAGCTTTTGTTCGATTTTAAAGTACGCCTTCCGACCGATTCGGTAGACGCGTTCACTGACTTTTTCGGTTACTTTTTGTAAGCTCAGTCGATACAAAATCGCGGCAATCACCGAAACAATAAACAGAACAGCCGCATACAGCAATATCCATGCCCACACCTGCCGCGGCTTGCAATTGGTATACATAAATTTCCAAACATAAGTCAAATAATAATGGCGATTAATGTAGTTGCCGTGAATCAGGTAAATGAGAAGGGACAGAGCGGAAACGGAATTGATTATTTTATTGTGAAATTTGAAACTGCTCGCTAAAAACACCAGCGAGATTGCCATCACAATAATGACCGGGTTCTTAATCACATTCCAGTACAGCAGCCAACCGTCGTGCAAAGAAGTTTTTAGTGTCACAAACCAGGTGACTGCCAGCTGCAGCAAAAAGGCGACCGCGCTGACAATAAAAATAATCGCATTCTTTTTTTGATTGGCGGCAAATGATTCCCGGTACCTTTTGATATATGTCACGATAAAATAGACGGCTATCCAAAGAATCAGGTAGGAATAATAATACCGGTCTTCAATTACATTGTTTACAACAATGTAAAGAAAAGAAAGCACGAAAGCAATCCTCAAATGTCTGCTGCGCCCTACTTTATTGATAATCACATTCAAACCGGGAAATAACAGATAAAACAGCAGGTAGCAAGTCATGTACCAATAGTTTTCGAAGGTAACCGGCAGCAGCGATTTTATCACAAGCTTTCCGGAAACAAAATTTGCTTTTGTCAGCAGAGGCACCAACACAAACAGCACTGAGATAAGCCAAATATCCATTACCATATGGATAACTTTCTGCTTTTTCGAGTTCGTTTTGTCTGCCAGAAACCACGCGGAGCTGACAAAAAAGATGAGGTTGCCGACATTGCCGCAATGCTTGAATACCAATAACACAAACATCTGCCCGCTCATATTTGCGGCAGTAAACTCTAAGTGTGCAAAATCCAGCCATGCCTGTGTCACATGGTGAATCATAATCAAGAAAATGGCAATGATTTTTAGCAGCTCAATGCCGGAGGAGCGAAGCGCATAATCTTTTTTCAGCATATGGTTGTTCCCTTTCCCTCGATGGGGTGTCTATTCCTCTTTTACACTGCCAACAGGCTCTTTGTGTTCCTGCAGCGGCTCAAAGGCTTGGCTTTTCTTTGTTTTGATAAGCTTGTTCTCTATTTTAAGATACGGCTTTCGCAACACCGCCAAAATCCAAACAGAAAATTTTTGTGTCAGTTGCTGTAATGTAAATTTATACAGAGTAGCGGCAACAACGGATGCGACAAACAAAACTGCCGCCAACAGCAGCGCCCATGCCCAAATGGTATGCGCACCGAATCTGTCACAAACAAACTGCCACATATATTTGCGATAATAGGTTCTGAAAATAATGTTTTCGTGGATGATATAAATCAAAAAAGATAAGCTTGCAATATAGTTAATAACAGCACTTTTAAAGTGCAGATTTCTTCCCACATTTAATGCCGCGATTGCCATAACAATCACAATCGGGTTGTTGACCCGCAACCAGCGCAGCAGCCAAATATCATCCAAATGCCATTTTCGTGCAACAAACCAAGTGCCTCCCACAAGGGCAATCAACGCCAAAAATGCTCCGCAAAGCACAAGCACATTGCGCTTTTTATTGTCACAATACTGCCCTTGGTATTGTTTCATGTATGCAATGATAAAGTAAATTGCCACCCAAACAATCAAGGCGGAATAATAATATTTCGCTTTGAGTGAAAAATTATTAATCACAATATACAAAATGCATAAGACGATGATGGCTCTCAAATGCGTTCTGCGCTCCATGCTGCCAAGTAACTTATTTAAAAACGGAAACAGCATATAAAACACTATGTAGCAGGTGATGTACCAGTTGTTTTCAAAGGTGGTCGGAAATACCGAGCGCAGCACCAGTTTCGAGGTAAGATAGTCTGCCTTTGTTGCCAAAGGAATGATGAGATATAACACGGATATCACACAGTTATCTAACAAAAGCTGCACAATTTTCTGTTTTCTGGATACGCGTTTGTCCAACAAAAACCACGCAGAACACGCAAAAAAAGTCAGGTTTCCGATGGTTCCGCAATACCTGAAAATCACCAATATAAACTGCTGTGCATTCATTGAATCCACCGAGAGCGTGTCCATGAAGCCAAACCATGTTTGCGTTAAATGATTGAGCATAATCAAAAAAATCGCAATCACTTTGAGCAGCTCTACGCCGGATTCTCTTTGTAAATAACCCTTCTTCTGCAATTCCATACTCTTCCCCTTTTGCGCTTTATTCTGCCTCGAATAAATGAAACTCGCTGTAGAGAGCTTTGCGCTCTGCCGCGGTTTCCACTGTCTTTTTGGTGTCAAGCTGCCTCTTGCCCGCCAACACATTTTTTACATAATCGGCTATTACTCCCGCTTTGGACTTCTGCTCTGAAGCGGCTTTTTTGGCAAGTGTTTTGCGCGCTTGCTGCAAGGCAGAGGTGTTTTTGACTGTGCCTTCCCCCCTGTCGGCAATATATTTGATTTGCCCTTTGCGGTCACTGTCTTTTTTGCCGAAATTTCCGGATGCCATGATGTCACACATCATTTTTTCTAAAAAATTATCCTCTGCGCCGCCTTGCCACGCCTTCTCGGGTGCGCCTAAATAGCGGTGCGCACAAAGGCTTAACTGCTGTGCAAAGCGCCATAAACCGCAGGCTTTTAATGGTTCTTCAAACAGCGCACAAAATGCTTCATTTGTCAAAGAGGATTCAAACACCGCCCAGTCGCACAAGTGCCGCAAACCGATGCCCTCTTTTGTCATGTGAGCAATGGTGTGCAAGAGCAGTATCATGCCGTGGTGAAATGTGTCCGGAATCTGCACTTTTCCCTGCCCGATATCAATTATCTCAGCGGTCTCAATCAAATCATCCATCACCTGTTGCGCAATTTTTTGCCCGATGGCATCGCGCGGCACATCGCCAATGCGCCGGTGTAATTCCAACAAAACACCGCCTTTTTGATAACCCGCATGCCTGCCTTCATTCTCTACGCATTCAAACCCTGCTTGCTGCAGCACACTTTCACAGCGCGCAAAATCGGCAGGGTGCACATATACATCCACATCCCCTGCCACGCGCAGTTCCGGCTGCGGATAATAGAGCGACGAAGCCAAGCCCTTAAAAGTGACATAGGGAATCTTTTCTTTTTGCAACAAGCGGTGCAGTTCGGCGTGTGCGTAATTGAGGCTAACGGTGGTTGCCAGACTGCGGCGCGCCAATTTCTCGGCTTTTTGCAGCAACACTTCATCTGCCACATGCGCTTTGGAAACCGAAAACACCAAGGGGAATGCCTTGTGCACATTGGCTTCCCGATACAGTGCCTTCCAGTCGGAACAGGAAATATTCACTTCTTTTTGAAACAGCGCTTTGGAGAGCAATTCCAACAGCTCTGTTTGCGTTGCGCTTAATTCTTGCATTTTATTCTTCCATTTGTTTCAATCGTTCATTTTCCGCTTTGAGCCTGCCTGCTTTCGTCAAGCCGCGCAGGCATCTGAAAATCATCAAAAACGGAATCGCAATCCCTGTTTTGTATGCCCGAGGAAATTCCCGCTTACAGTTATTGAGGTTAAAAACGCGTTTGAACCAATACTTTGTTCTGCCTTTGGCGGAAAAGTCGGTTTCACCGGTCAGGTTTTTCATTTGGATTTTGGCGGCTTGTTCGAGTGTGCCGTAGGCTCCCGAATCAAAATAGAACTCCAAAACAGCTTCCTGCTCGGCAGTAAACTGCTCCCTCTCACCGCCAAATGCCGTTTGCGCCAACTGCCGCATTTGCTTTTCAAAGTCTGCCGCATCTATTTTTTTGAGTTCCGCCTCTATATACGCCTCATCTACCTGTTGCGTCTTTGCTTTATTGTAAATATAGATATCCAGCAAATTGCGAATGCCCACGCCGTTATCGTGGTAATGGCGGTAAATATGAGAAACCATAAAAACATAAAAATCTTCATCCGAAAAATGATAGCCGTAGCGATTGTCCTCATCTTTGAGCAATCTGCTTTTGACATCTTTATAGTAATCATATAAAACCGGGTTATTGCTGTAGTATAAAGAGCGGTGCATTTCAAAATTAAAACAAGGCTCCTTCTCGTATTCCATCACATGCCCGGAGTCGCCTTGTTTTCTGATGTAGCCTTCGGCAAGCATAAACTGCTCCACCTTCTCTTCAAATGCTTCATCAAAGAGAATGTCATTATCGGCAAACTCGCGCAATTCCGGCTTGGGGTAAAACTCTTTTAATACAATCCCTTTGAGTGGCATATACCAAATGCCGTTTTCTTCCAAAAAGGCAAGGATTTTTGTGCGCTCGGCAGCAAAGTTCATGTCGCGATAGAGCGCTTTCATCTGCTCCTGCTGCCATGTGGCAAACAGTTGCGCATTTTCCTTGATGTGCTCTGTCAAAACGCAAGCAATAAGCGCGGTGATTTTATGCTCTTTACAAAGAGCGTAAAGAGCATTCAAATCCATCGCATCTATTCTGTTTTTACTTGCCGTTTCCCCGTTTGCCGCACAGGCAAGCAGGTACAGCACATCATTATAAAGCGTTTTCATGCCTCATTGCCTTTTCTGTTATTGCGCATTCAGTTAAAAATCTCTCTCATTGAATGTCATATAATCCAATAGTATATACCCTAATATGCCAAAAATGCATCCCAATGTGTTATGAATGATATCATCGGTTTCCACAAAGCCCAGTTTAAAGATAAACTGTACGAGTTCTATCAACAAACTCAATGCTGCGCTCATGGCAATAATCGGCCATTTTTTTTGGTTGATTTTTTTGGTATCTATTAAGCAGTATAAAAAACCAATCGGGTAGAAAAACGCCACATTCATAATCACTTCACGAATTTTATCCCGGTTGCCTTCCGCTATCATTTTGTAAGAATGGAAGGGGATTAAACTTACCCCGAACGAAGTAGAGTCAATATCTCTATTGAGTATGGCAGAGTAAATCACCATTGCAAGATAAATGAAGAATGCCGTGATGGCAATAATTTGAAATGTTTTCTTTTTGCGCTTCATATAGTGCTTCATCAGCAAAAAGCCGAGGGATATGACAAAAATCATAATTGCCAGCGTAATATAATCCCAAGAGTACATATAAAACATTTTTCCGGCATAATAGGTTATCTTATATAATATGCCTTTTAATGTAAAAATAATGTTATTCAAGTTATACTCCTTTTTGAAAACCCGCATTCAAGAGCCTTGAATGGAAGTAATGCAAATCTTTATTTTTACCATCGGTTAAATCCGGACTTTACTTTCCTCATTTCAACCCGTTTAGCGATTGCCGTACATTTTCTCGTAATAGTTTTGGTATTCACCGGAAATGATGTTTTCCCACCAGGGCTTATTGTCCAAATACCACTGAATGGTCTTTTTTATGCCGTCCTCAAACTTGGTTTCGGGCAGCCAGCCGAGTTCATTGTGAATCTTGGTCGGGTCAATGGCATAGCGCATGTCGTGCCCTTTGCGGTCAGTGACATAGGTGATTAAATCTTCACTCTTGCCGAGCTCTTTGCAAATGAGTTTGACAATGTCAATATTGCGCATCTCGTTGTGCCCGCCGATGTTGTAAACCTCACCGACTCTGCCCTTGTGAATAATCAAATCTATCGCTTTGCAGTGGTCTTCCACATAGAGCCAATCGCGCACATTTAAGCCTTCCCCGTATACCGGCAGCGGCTTGTCCGCCAGCGCATTGGCAATCATCAGCGGAATCAATTTCTCCGGAAAATGGTAGGGCCCGTAGTTATTCGAACAGCGGCTGATGCTCACCGGCAAGCCGTAGGTGCGGTAGTATGCCAGCACCAACAGGTCCGCGCCCGCCTTGGAAGATGAATAAGGAGAAGAGGTATGAATCGGCGTTTCTTCGGTAAAGAGCAAATCCGGTCTGTCGAGCGGCAAATCGCCGTAGACTTCATCGGTAGAGACTTGGTGATAGCGCGTAATGCCGAATTTGCGGCAGGCATCCATAAGTACCTGCGTGCCTAAAATGTTGGTTTTTAAGAAAATGCCCGGGTCTTCAATCGAGCGGTCTACATGAGATTCCGCCGCAAAATTAACCACAATGTCGGGCTTTTCTTCTTCAAAGAGTGTTTCCACTGCCGCTTTATCGCAAATGTCGGCTTTAACAAAGCGAAAGTGCGGATTGTTCATCACCGATTCCAGCGTGGAAAGGTTGCCGGCATAGGTCAGCTTATCCAAACAAATAATCCGATAATCGGGATATGTCTTCAACATGTGGAAAATGAAGTTGGAACCGATAAAGCCGGCGCCGCCGGTTACGATGATTGTCATAATGATACCTCTTTCCGGTTAATTCTAAACCATTTGTAAATGAAGAATGTAAAAATGTTAGTCTCTGCAGAACAAATCCCTTGTGTAGACTTTTTCTTTTACATCCTCTAAGCAGCTGTCGTAGCGGTTGGCAATAATGACCGTGCACTGGTTTTTAAACGCCTGCAAATCATTGACCACGCGGCTGCCGAAGAAAGTCGTACCGTCTTGTAAAGTCGGCTCATACACAACCACTGCTACACCCTTTGCCTTGATTCTTTTCATAATACCTTGAATGGAGCTTTGGCGGAAATTGTCGGAATTGGATTTCATCGTCAGGCGATAGACACCGACCGTGATTTCCTTTTCCATATTCAAGTCATATTCACTACTTTGCACATAGGCACCCGCTTTTTCGAGTACCCTTTGGGCAATAAAATCTTTTCTTGTGCTGTTGCTTTGCACAATCGCGCTAATCATGTTTTGCGGCACATCGTCATAATTCGCAAGCAGCTGTTTGGTGTCCTTGGGCAAGCAGTAGCCGCCGTAGCCGAAGCTGGGGTTGTTATAATGGTTCCCGATTCGCGGATCTAAGCAAATCCCCTCAATGACGCTGGCAGCATCCAGCCCTCTCATTTCCGCGTAAGTATCCAGTTCATTAAAATAAGAAACACGCAGTGCCAAATAGGTATTGGCAAAGAGTTTAACCGCTTCCGCCTCGGTGAAGCCCATGGTCAGAACCGGCACATCTTTTTTCTCCGCGCCCTCGACAAGCAGTGCCGCAAAGGTCTGTGCCTCCGCCAGCTGCGATTTGTCCGACGGGTCAGTACCCACAATAATGCGGGAAGGATATAAATTATCATATAGCGCTTTCGTTTCTCTTAAAAACTCCGGGCTGAAGAGAATTTTATCGGTATTGTATTTCTTTCTCACCGCCTCGGTGTACCCTACCGGAATGGTGGACTTAATCACCATGTAGGTATTCGGGTTATACTGCATCACGGTTTCAATGACTGATTCAACGGCAGAAGTGTCAAAAAAGTTTTTCTGACTGTCGTAATTTGTCGGTGCCGCAATGACAACAAAATCTGCATCTTTGTAAGCTGCTTGCGCATCCAAAGTTGCTACTAAGTTGAGCTCTTTCTCGGCAAAAAACTTTTCAATATATTCATCCTGAATCGGTGAAATTCTTTGATTAATTAAATTGACCTTTTCTTCAATAATATCCACTGCCACCACTTCATGGTTTTGTGCAATTAACGTGGCTATCGACAAACCGACATAGCCCGTTCCGGCAACAGCAATTTTCATGTTAATCTATTCCTCCTTAGGGTGTGCAATTTTCTTTTTATTTTGTTTGGTAAAAGGCGGCATACCACTCGGCAAAGCGGCGCAACCCTTCTCTGAGCGAGGTTTTCGGTTTAAAGCCGAAGTCTCTTTCCAAACCGGTAGTATCGGCATAGGTAATCGGCACATCGCCGGGCTGCATCGGCACCAATTCTTTGTGTGCTTCAAAGTCATAATCTTCCGGTAAAACGCCTGCGCGAATCAACTCCTCTTGCAGAATCTCCACAAACTCCAACAGGTTTTCGGGAGAATGGTTGCCGATGTTATAGAGTGCATAGGGCGGGAGCGGCAAGCCGTCTTCCCCGGTTTCCTTCGCCGGCGCTTTTTGCATTACGCGGTGAATGCCCTCAACAATATCATCCACAAAAGTAAAATCTCTTTTACAATTGCCGAAATTAAAAATCTTAATCGTTTCACCTTTTATAAGCTTATTGGTAAAACTGAAATACGCCATGTCGGGTCTGCCTGCAGGACCGTAAACGGTAAAGAAGCGCAGCCCGGTAGACGGGATATTATATAACTTGCTGTAAGCGTGCGCCAGCAATTCATTCGACTTTTTGGTGGCGGCATAGAGCGACACCGGGTTGTCCACCTTGTCTTCGGTGGCATAGGGCACCTTTTTGTTCGAGCCGTAAACGGATGAGCTTGAGGCATACACCAAATGCTCCACCGGATAGTTGCGGCACGCTTCCAAAATGTTGTAAAAGCCGATAATGTTGGACTGAATGTACACATCGGGGTTGGTAATCGAGTAGCGCACCCCTGCTTGGGCTGCCAGATTGACAACTACCGCCGGTTTATGTGTCTTAAACAGCTCTGTTATGCATTCATTTTGACAAATATCGCCTTTGACAAATTCAAAGCGATGCTCTGTGCCTGCCGCCAAGGCTTCTATCTGCTCTAAGCGGTATTCTTTTAAAGATACATCGTAATAATCATTCATATTATCAATCCCGATAATATGAAGTTTTTTGTACTGCCGCAGCAGCTCCATAATAAGGTTTGCGCCGATAAAACCGGCTGCCCCCGTAACAAAAATTGTTTTGCCTTCTAATTGGATATTTTGCTTCATGTTCTCACCTGGAAATGTATTTTTCTCTATAAAGTTTTCTGTTGATTAAATACGGCGTCTGCCTGTTTATTCTAACGAATTCCTATTTTCTCTAATGCTTCCGGTAGCGACTTTACCCGATAATCCGCCTGCGCGGTAAACTGCTCTTTTTCCGTAGCGGCATCACTTGGAATGAGGATGGTTTTCACGCCGGCATTGCATCCGGTTTGCACATCGCGGTATGTATCACCGATAAAGAAAGATTGGCTCAAATCAATATGATACTTTTTCACCAGAGCATCAATCATCCCGGTTTTCGGCTTCCTGCAATCGCAGTCAATTTTCAGCTCCTTGCGCTCGCCTTCATAACCGCTGTCGGGGTGGTGCGGGCAGTAAACCAAGTCATCAACATAGCAGCCTTGATTCCCCAGCAGGGTATACAGGCGCTTGTGAATGCGCTCGAGAGTTTCCGGCGTGCAATCACCTCTGGCAATCACCGGCTGATTGGTGACAACCAGCGCCAGGTAATCGGACTGATTGATTGCCGCCAAAGCTTCCGGCACACCGGCAATCAATTCGATTTGCTCCGGTTTTGTAATCAACCCTTTGAAAACATTTAGTGTACCGTCGCGGTCTAAAAAGATTGCCTTTTGCCGGCGGGAAAGATTGCCGGCGGCAACTCTGCCGCTTTCAAATTCCCTCTGTGCGATTTCCAGCCGGTCGGGGGTGCCGACATCTTTGACATACTCGGGCGAACCATACGCATAAACCGGCTTGCCTTCTGCCAAAAGGGCAGCGATGACATCTTTTTCCAGCGCCAGCTTTTCCGGCGCGCGAAAGCGCTCCAAAATCTCCACAGAAAACAGCACAATTCCGGCGTTGACACAGTTTTCATAATCGCCGGTGCGCGGGTTCTCTTTGAAATCGAACTGCAGCACTCTGCCGTGTGCATCTTTGACCACGATATCCGAATCACAGGGGTGGGAATTCGGGTGCACAAACAGGGTGGCAATCGCCCCTTTCTGCCGGTGGTAGGCATACATTCTTTGCACATCCACATCTGCTACCAAGTCGGCATTCATCAATAAAAAGTCATCATTAAGCAAGGCTTTTGCATAAAAGAGCGCCCCCGCCGTGCCGAGCGGTCCCTCTTCGCGCACAAAGGATATTTTTGCACCGTAGCGGCTGCCGTCGCCCAACCGGTTGACAATGTGTTCCCCTAAATAACCGACACAAACGACAATGTCCGTAACCCCGTTGGCAACCAAATTTTCAATCATGTGTTCTATGAGCGGTCTGCCGCAAAACGGCACCATCGGTTTCGGTATTTTGTCGCCTGTTACAGAGGAAAGCCTTGTGCCCTTGCCGCCCGCCATAATTACTGCTTGCATGTTAAAACACTTCGCCTTCTATCAAATCGCCTAAATATTTTCCGTAAGAAGAAACATTGTATTTTCTGGCGGCTTTAATCAAGCTCTTCGATTGCTCTAAAAGCTGCTCGGAACTAATCCAGCCCTTGCGCCAGGCAATTTCTTCGGGCGCAGAAACAATAATGCCCTGCTGCTTTTGCATGGTGCGCACAAAGTCGGAAGCCTCAATCAAGCTGTCCATTGTGCCGGTGTCCAGCCACGAAAAGCCGCGCGAAAGAAAGCTGACATCCAAATCGCCGCACTCCAGGTATTTATTGTTTAAATCCGTGATTTCCAACTCTCCGCGCGGGGACGGTTCTTGGTGTTTGGCAAACTCCACACAGCGGTTGTCATAAAAATACAGCCCTGTCACCGCCCAGTGCGATTTCGGTTTTTGCGGCTTTTCTTCAATAGAAACAACCTTGCGCTCTTTGTCAAATTCGACAATGCCGAAGCGCTCCGGGTCATCCACATGGTAGCCGAACAAAGTAGCTCTGTGGTTAATTTCGGCATTTTCCACTGCTTTTTTTAATATGCTGCTAAAGCCGGCGCCGTAAAAAATGTTATCTCCCAGCACCATGGCACACGCATCGTTCCCGATAAATTCCTCTCCGAGAATAAATGCCTGCGCAAGTCCGTCCGGCGTCGGCTGCACTTTGTAAGAAAGTGAAATACCGAATTTGCTGCCATCCCCGAGCAACTTTTCAAAATGAGGCAAATCCTCGGGTGTGGAAATGACTAAAATATCGTGGATACCTGCCAGCATTAAGGTGCTCAGCGGATAGTACACCATCGGTTTGTCGTAAATCGGCAACAGCTGTTTCGAGGTCACCATAGTAATCGGGTACAGCCTTGTTCCGCTGCCGCCGGCAAGAATAATACCTTTCATGCTTTTCTTCCTTTTATCTTTTCTATTGCCAGTTGAATGGCAAACTTCGCCGTTTCGATATCCAGCAATGAAGCTACTCCGAAATAAATGATAAAGGTCGCTGCCGTGTAAGGAACCGCCCAAAGAAAAACTTTCCAATAAGAGCTTAAATCCAATATTATAAATCTACTTAAAAACTGAACGATTACAAAAACAACAATATTGGCGATCCATCGCTTATAGGCAATCCACACACTTCGTTGGAGAATTTTTTTGTTTGCATAGATAATGATGTCGTTTGTTCGGTATAAAAGCGCAGCAATTGTGCCGAATAAAACGCCGTAAATACCAAAATACATCACACTGATAATGGAGACGGAAATGTTGATGATTGCTTCAATAATAGAACGATACTGTGTTTGTTTAAAATGCTCTGCAAAACCAATCACATTATTGGGCGCATTTCTTCCGCTGGAGAGCAGACCGATAACCGCGAATAAGTAAGGTAAATACTGATTGATATAGTCAATATCATTTACCCCTTTCGTGTACAGTTTCATAAACGGTAAGATAAAGAAGGTCGTCACGGAATACAGCGCAAAGGTTAGTGCCAGATAATACACTTCATAGCAGTCATATAGCTTGATAAATCGTTTTTTGTCCGAATGGAATGTTTGCCCCAACAAAAAAACCACACTGCCGGAAACCGTTACCTGCGCCGTGTTTATCATGGTATAGAACAAATTGTACATCGCATAGACACTTACCGTTTTTAATCCGCAAAAAATGGATAAAACAATATTGTCCGTGTTGTTAAATATCAGGCCGCTGACTTGATGCACCAATACATTTTTACTTTGTGAAATCGCTTTTGTGTTCGGTGTAACCTTTAGGTCAATCCACTGATAATGCTTGCGAATATACCACAAAATATAAATCATCTGAATCAGGCTGACGGCCATCGCAATTGCCTGCACAAAAACAACATCAAACCCAAATGTCATCAAAATGATTTTCATCACATTTTTGAAAACATTTGTGAACATCGTCAATGAGGTTTTGATATAGCTTTTACCCTCTGCTTGTAAAAGCAAAAAGTATTTTGCCTGGAAAAAATAATTGATAACATTGCCCAAGCCGTTAAAAATGATGACTAAAACAATGGTGGAAAGCGGAAGGTCGGTTTTGACAATGAGCGGGTAAGCAATAGAGAAAATCAGTATTGCCACCAAATAGAGCAAACCTGTTCTGTGATAATACTTATTGGTCGCCGCTAAAACCGCATTGGTGTCATCCTTGCCTTTTGTGGCAATTGTCTTATACAGCGCCTGCACCGTTGCCGTGCCGACACCCGCCTCCAAAAGCGCGACATAGGAATAGACTTGTGTGACGGAATTGAGCAGACCGTTCGTTTCCGAACCGTAGCTGGTCAATACCAGTCGCGGTACAAGAATACCCAACAGAATGGTTAACGCTTCACTTGCAAAGCCTAAAACTAAATTGTATTTGATTTTCTTGGTGTTTTTCAATAATATACTCTCCGACTTTTGCTTATTTGCCTAATAACTTTTTCAATCTCGTTTTCATAATACCGGCATTCAGCATACAGCAAACAGCTGTTGCCAAAAGGAATATGCCGATTTTTATTAACACTGCAATGCTGTCATTTTGCTCTAAATCATACGGAAGGAAGCGCAATAACGGCGCAATTATCATATTGTGCGTTGCAAAAATAAATAATGAATTTCTGCCGATATATGTCAAAACCTTTGTCGGGGGAAGAATTTTGCAAAACGCAATCACCGCAACAATTGCCGCCAGCGCAGATGCAAAAAAGACAAACATATTACCGAATTGGTTGTAAAACAAATCGATACCACTAATTTCCCGCACATTAAGATAATTGATTGCCAAATAAAGTGCTGTGCTCGCAAAAAACACAATCCATCGGGCTTTTTGATGAATATGTTCCAACACACCGTATGCCCGGGCTAAATACCCTGCCAACATAAACGGAATTGCCACCAAGCAAAGGTCCGCATTCCAGGGCAATGCTTTATTGACAAAACGATAGTAAGCATATGCCAAACACACCATACCGGCTGCCGTTGCAAATAGAAATATCTTCTTATTCTTTACCAACCGAACTATTATATATAAAGCGCATTCGCTTAGAAACAAGCAGGTTAAAAACCAAATCGGCTTCATGCGTATTTGCAAGCCGTATTGCAGCACAACTTTGAACGCACTTTGCACACTTAATGTTCCGTCTATGCACAAAAAGCACCAGTCATAGACCATCCACATCACGGAAAAAACGGCATAAGGCAATAACAGCGCTTTTACTTTCTTTGTCAGGAATGTTTTTAAGTCCGGCTGTTCTTTCTTAAAAAACAAATAGCCGGAAATGAAGAAGAAAATGGTCACTTCAAAAGGACCGACAGCATATTTTTGCACAAGCGGCACTTTTGCATGGCAAAGCACCACTGCCAAAATGCCAATAGCTCTGGCAGTGTCCACCCAGTCAATTCTTTTTTGTAAAGCACTGCCTTGTGTCATTTCTTCCTCGCCAAATGTGCCGCTAACAACTTGCTGCGCGCCCTTTCCGAAAGGGGCTTTTTTTCTAACAATTGCTCACACGCTGCGTAGCCGCCGGTTGAAAACGCATCAAAAAACGCCTGTCTTTTGGCTTTATCATGCTTCTTCGGCTGCTTGTTTTCGCTGCGGGCAAAACGCTCGCTGTCTACTTCCGACAATATGAGCTTCTCTTTCACCGCTTCTAAGAGCTGCCGCGCTTTTTCGCTGCGGCAAATGACGCATGAAACGCCGTTTTTAGGCTCTTTTTCCGTGATGTATTTCTGCACACCGTAAAAATCACCTAAGGAAATATCTGCCCGGCTGAAATTAACGCTGTAACGGCACTCTAAACAAGACGGTCGAATCGACCAATTCTTTCCCATAAAGGTTTTATAACTGTCGCCGCCGAATTCACAGTGGCTTTTGCCGTTTTCAAAAGTAATCGCGGTTGTGTAATAATCCCAGCCGTAGCGCTTATCTTTAAAATTAATGCTTTTTATTTTTGCGTGATACTTTTCTTCTAAGTGCTTCAGATAAGCTTTGTACACCTGCGGGCTCGGCACCCCGTAACACAGCACTTCGCAGCAAATCAACGCTTCATACTCTTTTTTTAAGTAAGCTTTTAAGCCTGCAATTTGGCAAGGTGTGCCGGAAAAGAGCACCGCTGTGCCTTTTTCAAGCAACGCTTTTGCGGCGCTATAGATGCCTGCCGTATCGCTCTGCACATATTTTGAGCGCCTGAACGCTGCCGCTTCCTCTTTTGTGGTCGCAAGGCTGTGCACCACGCGAAAATCCTCACCAAACGCCGCACCGATAACCGTGCCGCCGGCGGCTAACACCTGCTCTGCCAAGAGAGAGAATATCCCGCCCGAAGAACTGTTGTCCCGCAGCGCAGGCTCCTTGCTCCAAGCTGCGTACACAGAATAGTCGGTACTCTCCTCAATCCGGTTAAAAGTGCAAACAGTTTCGCACTGCTTGCAGTGTATGCACAGCTGTGTTTCAATTTGCGGGTACCAAAAGCCCTGTGCGTCGCTTACATAGCGCATTGCCTGCGCAGGGCAACTATCGGCACAGGCTTTACAGCCGCAGCATTCTTTTTTTTCTTGAGTGGTAAAATACATCTTATTCCGCAAAATCCTTAATGGTATCCCACACCAGCTTATCCGGTCGCAAATGGTTTTGATAATAGTCGTGATTGGCAACCATCATGTTTTCCAATAATTGCCTGTCCTCTAACAGAGCAACCGCCTTTTCCACACAAGTTTCAATGCTGTCATAAGTGTAGAAATTTACGCCTTCTTCCAAGTAATCGGGAGTCTGATAAAAAGGTTTTTCTGTAATAATGGCTCTGGCAGCTGCCAACTCTTCACCGAAACTGAAGTTCCAGCAATGGTGTGTGCCTTGTGTGTTGACACAGATTTCCGCACTCTGGAGATTGCGCGTATAATCTTTACGGCTTGACATATTCACACCGCCGACCAAATCGGGGCAATACTTTTCGGAAAAAGCATCCGGTGCCACGCCGCCGATAAAGCTTGCACCCAATTCTTTTTTGAGCGTTCGCACAAGCCCAGCTCTAAGCGCGGAAACCTCCTCGTACTCGGCACTTTTGGTGCGAATGCGCTCTTCCACATCCGTTCCGTCCAAATCGGTGTTAACGCTGCTGTAACCCGAGGCAATCGCAGGGTCCCACAGTCGGGTGTAGAAAAACACTTTCGGCTGCGCACCGACAATCGGCTGTGCCTCAAATTCTTTGATATGCCAATTCTGCTGTGCATTCTTTACAAAAGGCAGTTTTCTCAGTAAGCGCTTTGCTTCGGAGGTGTCACCACGCAAAATGCTGCCAAATGCAATCTTGTTCAGCGGAGAGCTGCTGCAGGTGACTCGATAGCGCGGGGCAAGCACTTTGATTTTCGCTGCATTGCGAAAGCCCCGGTGAAACTCTTCTCGAATACTTGCCTTATAATAAATATCTACATTGTCCAACATCTCATCAATTGCCGAAAATGTCGGAAAATTATTATATCCGTCCGTCAAATCATAAATCACTCTTTTTCCGCCGATAAGCAGTTCAATGATGGCGCTGTGATAAAACTCTTTGGCTAACTGCGGCTTTTCGGAAAACGCAAATGTCACTTTGCCTTGCTTTTGCAACAGCGTAAACCCTGCCACAATTTGCTCCATATACATCGAGTGCTTATCTGCCACATTTAAAGTGCACTGTATCATTTGCTGTTCCTCCCGCCAAACTTGGAATATACTTGAAAGAAAGATAAAAACACCTTTTCTTTTTTGGTCGCTTCTACGGGCTCACTCAACTGCGCTAACAGCGCACAAACAAGCCCTTTGTCGATTTTTTCGTTTCGGTGCTGATAAATGGATTTTAACAACTCTATAATCAGCGCATTTTTGCGATTTTTGATGCGCGTTAATTCGCTTTCGGGAAATTTGTCTTTTTCAAAGTCATAAATTTCATCCCAAACGCTGACTCTGTCTAAAAAATTATCGGTTGAAAAGGTGCCCATGATGCTTGTCTGCCGCTGCCTGTAATAATATAAGGGCTTTGGGACAATGACCAATTTTTCAACTTTATCGGCGATTTTATACATCGTGCGGGCATCCTCATAAAGTTTTCCCTCCGGATACCGAACTTGTGCAAACAATTCTCTTTTGTAAACCTTATTACATGCACTAAATTCATGGTACACACGAAGTTTTGCGCTCTCCCCTTCAAAAACAGTAGTTTCTTTTTCCGGCATTTGCCGCACAGAATATTGTTCCGAATTATAATAGTTGTAATAATCACATACTGCTGCATCAGCCCCACTGCTTAGAAGTTCATGCATCAATATTTCATACATTTGAGTATCAACAAAATCATCGCTGTCAACAAAACCGAGGTATGCGCCATTTGCACGCTCAATTCCATAATTTCTTGCAGAAGATAATCCGCCGTTCAGCTTGTGGTAAACTGTTACGCTCTTATTATCCGAGGCAATTGTATCACATATTTTACCGCTATTGTCGGTTGAGCCATCATCCACAAGTATGATTTCCGTGTTTTGGTAAGTTTGATGCAGCAAAGAATGGATACATTCCTCTATAAACTCTTCTACATTATAAACCGGCACAATAATGCTTAACAACGGTTCATTTAATCCCATTTTCCGCTTCCTCCAAGCAATTTAACAAATACTTTTTTGCGTGCTTAATATGGCTGTTTAATTGAACCGATACGGGTTCATAATCAATTGGTGTTGTGAAATCCGGCTCTTCTGTAGCACTGCAATCAAGTCGCCTGTTTTCTAATCCGATGGATGCCAACAAATCGGTAAGCCTTGAATTTAAGCCGCCTCGACTGACAACCCAAACTTTTTTTTGAAAAATGAGTGAAAAAGATAAGCCGTGAAATGAGTTGGTAATAACCATTTCTGCATTAAATACAAGTTCTGCAAAGGTTCTCGGTCCGACTTGGTGAAAACTCTTATCGGCAAAGGCACACTTTGAGGAATTCACACTGTAAATTTTCAGACCTGTTTTTTTTGCGGCATTCAAAATAGTGCTTTGAATGGCTTCATTGCCCTCAAAAAAGTAAACAAGCATATACTTTTCGTCGGTTTTTTTCAGTTCTAACGCACTTTCCCACTGCTCTGCGTTTAGTAAATAAACAGGGTCAATACAAACGCTTACCCCCGAAACGCCCATTCGTTCCAGTGCTTTTTTTGCGGTTTGCTCCCTTACGGAAATCGCTTGGAAATGAGCCAGCCTGTTTTTAAACATTTCTTCTAACGCTTCCGGCACCGTGTCGGTCCCCAAGCTTGCCGCATAACTCATTAAATACTTTTTTTGAATAAATTCGCCGAAAAAGGCAGGGTCCTTTCCGTTTTCAAAAGAGGGGTTCCAAATCTGGTCACTGCCGCATATTAAAACATCACAACTGCAGTTTTTTAATGTATCATGATTAAAAAACCTCTCTTTTGTTAAATGCAAATATTCCTTTGTAAAAAAATCAAAAGCCTTTTTTCTTTTTAAAAACCGTATTTTAGCGGGCAGTTTAAGTGTGATATAAAGTGTTTTTGTTAAGAAATTCTTATTCCATTTGGGGTTACCCACATCAAAAAACTGATATCTGTCATACAAATACCACGGGTTATAATCTACAATCTCATTTTGGTAGCCATGTTCTGTTATAAAGGTTTGCAAGGCATAAGCCTGCAAAGATGCCCCATGATTATACACATTATGGCAGGTGATTGTTTTAATATCCATTTACACACTCTCATTCGTTTTTGCTCTGAATAAAGCAGTTATTTTATC
Source organism: Clostridia bacterium (assembly GCA_017430965.1). Lineage (GTDB taxonomy): Bacteria > Bacillota > Clostridia > Oscillospirales > Acutalibacteraceae > RUG714. Next base: position 43,944 of record JAFRLX010000153.1, read on the forward strand.
TAATGCGAAAGAAATCAACATCTCTGCATATGATGCCGCTACACACAGCACTAACATAAACAAAACAATTAGTACCGGATATTTTGCTTTCCACACTAAGCCTATAAACAATACGGATAAGAAAAACATATGTGTGAGCCAAATATTGGTGGAGTGCTTTCCCAAAAATAAAAATAATTTCTGAACAAACACCGGTTTTTTGATTAAATTAAAACTCAAAAATACCACTACGGCAGCCGGATAAATTAAAACTGCTTTTTCTAACAGATTAATCACAACAAACATGATGATTACCCCGACAATAATGCCCGCATTGATCCAGTTTTTTCTGTTGCTGTTTTGGATGCGCTCTCCGAGCACTTCAAAGATATTGGCTTTGCACAAAAACGCTCCAATCCAGAAAAACGGCAATACATGTATTAAATTAAGTATCTCTGTTTTAATAAACTCAAACACTGTATTATGAAAGGTAATATCCGTCAATTGGAACTTTCCTGCCAAATACCAGCCGGCGCTCATGGCAAGGCACAAAACGACACCGAGATAAGCATTTATCTTTTTTACCGGGAAGAGGAGCACCCCTGCCGGTATGAGCAACAAGATGATATAAGTCTTTAAGTACCACCATGTCCCGTTATAGCTGTGTAAAAGTACGATGCTCTTTAAGAAATTCCAAATGCCGCCAGGAATTCTGCCTTCCGTGTCAAAGAATATTCCTAACAGACAAAACATCGCCAGGATAATCCAGTAATTCTTAAGCAGCTTCAGTATCCTTTTGCCTCTCAGCTTAAAAGAGCTTCTGTTTTTTTGAAACATCAAATACTGCGCATAACCGGCACACATGGAGTAGAGCGGCACACAGATTTCACAAAAAAATCCAATCCAATAAACAAAAGGTTTTTCACTGTTTATCCATAGTAGCGGCTGGCACACAACATCCGAGCCCAAGCGGCAAAACAAATGCAGACAAACCATAGATAATATGGCAAGCCCTCTTGTCATGACCGCTTCTTCTTTTCCATACTTCATACTATTGTTTCTCCGCCAATTCCCATATCTTTTGTATGCCGACAGTGCCGCTGTAATCTCTCTTTGCAGTGTTTACAATCAGTTGCTCTCTGAGTTGTTTGTTCTCTATAACTGCTTTTATTCCCTCTGCTATGCCTTCATTGTTTTGTTCGCAAATATAACCGTCGACCCCTTCTTCCACTTGGCTGCTTGCCGTTTTGTAGCGGGTAATCATTACAGGCTTACCGAGGATTTGCGCTTCGGTCACGGTCACCGCCTTCGCTTCATAGCGGGAAGGCTGCGCGTAAATGTCGCACGCTTTGATATAGGGATAAGGATTTGTTTTCTTGCCGAGGATAATAACGGTATCCTCCGTCCCCGCTTCGGCTATTTTTTCTTTTATCAGTGCTTCATCTTGACCGTAACCAATCAGGTACCACCGCAGGGAAATCCCCTGCTCTTTAAGCTGCTTGCAAACTGCCGGAATGTTATCAAAATTCTTTGCTGTGCAGAACCTGCCGACAGAGAGAATGTTGCTGCCCTCAAATGCCGGCATTTCTTCACTTACATCAAACGCCTCGGCTTGTGCGCGCACAAACTCTGCGGAAATGATGTTTTCTATGACAAACGTTTTCTCTTTCAGTGTGGGGTAAACCGAATCAAAAGAAGCCTTCGCTTGCTCGCTGACACAGGCAATGTAATCTAACCCTGCCCACATTGGCAGAGTAAAACCGGTGTCCGGCTTTTCATTAGCATTGCTATAATCGGTATGCGCCCAGCCGATTTTAAAATCGGCATCCACCTTATTTTCCAAATAATAGTGCGGTCCGAAAAAGCCGAGGGCGATATCATAATGTGCTTTTAAAGGTTTGGCAATTTTCGAAACTGTTTTTTTGCAAATGGTAATATTCAGCGACTCCGTTTTGGTGCGCTTTGCTCTGAAATCACCGATAATTTTTGAAAAAAGGCGAATAAAACCAATCAAAAAATGTCCTTTTTTAAATAAAGACACTATCGGGTAATTGACCAAAGAAAAACATTTTTGTTCCGGCAAAAGGTTTGCCTGCGGATTGATGAGCGGCATCAACTCTCCGGTATGAGCAAACAAAAACAAATCCACTTCATACCGCTCGTAATCTATGCTGTTTAAGAGCCCTAACAGTGCTCTTTCCACCCCACCGATTTCCATGCCGGGACCAATCACCAAAATCTTTTTTTTCATACTATTTCCAATTCTTTAAGTAAAAATCTTGTAACCATGCTGCTGTTTTATCACTTGTAAAGCCTGCAGTTTTTACCGCTTGTTGTGCTTTTTCGCTTTCTAATCTGCCCGACACTTCCAAGCACTTTTTCGCCCAAGTTTGAGCATTTTCTTCTAAACTCACACGCGTAACTATCCCGGCGCCAACATCTGCTTCCTTTGGTATGACAAGCTCGCTTGCCACACACGGCAAACCATTCGCCTGTGCTTCTATAAGAACTATACCGAGCCCTTCAAAGCGAGATGGCATTAAAAACACATCCAGTGCATTAATAATGCTATTTACATCTTCTCTCACTCCTAAAAACAGTACGCTGTCTGTCAATCCCTTTTCTTGGACAAGTTTTTCCATCATGTGTTTTCTGTCCCCATCACCTATAAGTACCAGTTTACTGTCGGGAACATCACTATGAATAAAATGAAACGCTTGAATGATTAATTCGTGGTTTTTTTCTCTCGTAAATCTTGCAACATTGCCTATTACCCGTGTGGAATCGCCTGCGCCAAATGCACGACGCCATTTTTCGCGCTGCTCTGAATCGAACGCAAACTTTTCAACATCTATACAATTATTGACAACAAACGCTCTTTTGTTATCAATTTTAATGTTCAGGCGCTGTTCAATCGCATCCGTTGAACAGCCGAATAAAAAATCGGCATATTTTTTTATGAAGCGAACATTAAAAAAACTGATAATTTTTCTTAAAGGATTGGATGCAAAGTAAGTTGAATGAGAATGAACGATGGTTTTCAAATGAAAATTTCTCTTTGCAATGCGCGCCATATATCCCGAGTGCGCAAATTGGTGAATATGAACCATTCTATATTCATTATGTTGTTTTAAGAATTGTTTTAACTCTTTAAAAAATGCAAACGGTTGACGGTAAAATCTTTTATCGGCTTGATATATTTTGCCGCCAAGTGACAAAATCTCATCATCAAATGCACCGGGCTGATTTGAATAATTATATACTAAAAAATCAAACTGAACTTTGCTGCGGTCTGTGTTTCGGTACAACTCCATTATCAAATTTTCTGTTCCGCCGCGATTCATTGCCCCGACAATATGTAATACTCTAATTTGTTCCATTTACTGCTCTTCTTTAATAATTATTTGATAGTCGTGTTTTTTCACTATACTATTCCTCTTTTGAATGTGTTTGCCATTTTCTGTAAGCCAGCACTGCTTTAGAGGGAACAAGTGATTTAAAAAGCACCTTTAGCGCTTCCATCACTATCCACCACTTTGGGAATCCTAACAATTTATACCCAAAGCGTGTTGTTTGGAAAATACTCCATCTGACTTTGAATGTTCTGCGCTTAATGGCATTAATATCTTCTCTTACCCAATAAAGCGGTTCCTCCATATTGGCGCCTTTATACCCTGCGGCAAAGAAACGGAACCACAAATCATAATCCTGTCCTCTTTCTGTACGCTTGGCAACCGTATAACCGCCAAGTGCATCATACATACTCTTGTAGGTCATTATTGTGGCATGGTTAAACGGCACATCGTGCCTTAATGTGTACTTGTCCGGATACGGCGGTTTTCTGTCGACCATGCCTTTGCCCTCTTCGCTAAAGCGTTGCATCGCTGTGCTTACGAGCTGAATATCCGAATGTTCTTTTAAAAACGCAATCTGTTTTTCAAAGCGGGTCGGTTCGCTCAAGTCATCCCCGTCCATGCGGGCGACATATTCTCCGTCGGCATATTCCAGGCAGTGGTTCAAGGAAAATGCAAGCTTGGAATTCACATCATTTTGAATGACGATAAATTTATCGGGATATTTCTCTTGATACCCTTTAACAATCGCAAGTGTACCATCCGTGGAGCAGTCATCGCAAATCACAAACTCCCAATTCGTGTAAGTTTGAGCCACAATAGAGTCAATGCTCTCGGCAACCGTGTTTTCACAATTATATACCGCCATGATGACGGAAATTTTATCTTTAATTATCTCCATCTGCTTTCCTACGCATCAATGTTAATCCAATCACCGAGCCGTCGCTCCCATTCATCCGGATGGTAGGGCCAAAACCCGCCGCCCTCAAAAAAGGTATACTCACCTAAATAGAGTTTTCCTTCCACTTCATACAAGTCAATTCTCACAAACTTAATGCCCTCGGAAAGTTTCGCGGCTAACTCCCACATTTCATCAAACTTTTCCGGTTTTGCAATCGGCTTGTCGGAATAGGGGTCTGTATTATAGATTTTTAATCGGTTAAATTCCCTGTCAAAATGGTCAATCGTACAATCGGTTGCCCTGTCTTTCACAACAAACATCAGTTTCGGCTCACCGTTAAAACAAAAGAACTTGTAATCTTCCAAATCCTCCTGTCCATCCGGCTTCATGTATTTTTCTGCCAGTATGCACGGCTTGACATTTTTGTACGGATACTCTCTGCCGAAATAAAATGCATTCATCTTTAGCCGATTTTCAAAAAACTTTTTGAATTCTGCATGATTGATAGCGGCTTTGTCTGTCACTATCTTCACACTCGCGGAATCATGATTACACTTTAATACGAATTTTTCGGGTAAAGCATCAAAATCAATATCATCATAATGCTCCCAGTGCCCGAGCATCTCAAAGCAGATATCCTCTCCGAGTTTTTTCTTGACAACTTCGTGAAGTTTCACCTTGTCCACATAATCGGTATACTCTTCTTTTTTATCATGAAGCTTTAACCAATTTTGCTTATCACAAAAAGTAGTGGGGTTCTTAAGGTTTAACTTTTTACCGGTTTTAATCCGAAACACCATTTTGATATACGGCTTATCCGGAATAAAGCGCGTGAAAAAATATATCAAACGCAGTCTGCGCTCTCTATCTTTGAAAACGGCTTTATAATCTATCATCTTACAAATTCTCCTTATACCACTCAATCGCGGCTTTAATGCCTCTGTCGAAACTCCAATCGGGGTCATAGCCGAGCAGTTCTTTTGCCTTACTAATGTCGGCATTTGAGTGTTTGATGTCGCCTTTTCTGTCGGGACCGAAGTTGGGTTCAACATCCACGCCGAGGGCTTCGGTTAAACCGTAGTAAATATCAATGAGGTATTCCCTGCCGCCGTAGGCGATGTTAAAGGCTTGCCCTGCCGCTTCGTGCGGTGCCAGGCACGCTTTGAGGTTTGCTTCAATCACATTTTCGATGTAAGTAAAGTCGCGGCTCTGCTTGCCGTCGCCGTTAATGGTCGGCACCTCACCGTCAAGCAGCTGCTTAATAAACTTCGGAATCACTGCAGCGTAAGCGCCGTTGGGGTCCTGCCGCCTGCCGAAGACATTGAAGTAGCGGAGACCGTAAGTATCTAACCCATAGTGCATGGTGTACTGCTTCGCCCACTCTTCATCACAACGCTTGGTGAGCGCATAGGGAGAAAGCAGGTTGCCCTCTACTCCCTCTTTTTTCGGGAGTTTCGGTTCATCGCCGTAAACGGAGGAAGACGAGGCATACACAAATTTTTTCACGCCCTGCTGCCTTGCCGCTTCCAGCATATTCAAAGTGCCTTGAATATTGTTGAGGCTGTAAAACAGCGGCATTTCAAGGCTGCGCGGCACACTTCCCCAAGCGGCTTGGTTGAGCACATAGTCCACACCCTCGCAGGCTTTCATGCAAGTATCAAGGTCTTTGATGTCGCCCTTAATAAATTCATAGTTCGGATTCTCTAAAAATAAATCCACATTTTCCTGCTTGCCGGTGGAGAGGTCATCGAGCGCACGCACCTTATAGCCTAAATTTAAAATTGCCTCGCACAGGTTCGAGCCGATAAAGCCCGCCGCACCTGTGACTAAAAACAAACTGTCTTTTTCAAATCTAACTTCCGAATATCCCATATCGTCTCCTTACCCTCTACTTGCCAATAACTTCCTTAATGGCAGCCGCCACAATTTCCAAACCTTTTTGCAAAAGCGCATCCTCAATCACAAGCGGCGGCATAATTTTTAAGACCGCGCCATTTCTGCCGGCTGCTTCACAAATCAACTTGTTTTCAAAACAGGTTTCGATAATGCGCTCGGTAATATCGGCTTCAAATCCCGAAAAATCGATGCCCCAAATGAGCCCTAAGCCGCGCATTTCCAGCCTGTCATCAAGCGGCAAAATCTCTTTGGTAATAAAGTCTTCCACAAGGCTGCCTTTTCTTTTGGTTTCGGCTTCCACATGGTTTTCCAACAGCCAATCAAACGAAGCTTTGCCTGCTATAAAGGAGAGTTGATTGCCCCTGAAAGTACCGTTGTGCTCAGCCGGTTTCCAAATATCCAAATCCTCTTTGAGCAGCACTATTGCCAGCGGCATACCCATGCCGCCGATGGATTTTGACATTACAACCATATCCGGAACAATTCCGGCGCGCTCAAAGGAGAAAAAGTCACCTGTACGGCAGCAACCGACTTGAATATCATCAATAATCAGTAAAATGTCGTTTTTGTCGCAAAATGCTCTCACTTCCTGCAAGAACTCATTGCTAAAGGGTCGAATCCCGCCCTCTGCCTGCAATGTTTCCATCACCACTGCTGCGGGCTTTTCCACACCGGAGTGGTCATCATCCAACAGCGTTTGCATATAGGCAATCACATCCAGCCCTTCAAACATATAGGGTGCCGGAATATGTGTAACATCATTTAAACTGACACCTGCTCCTCTACGCGCGTACATCTCGGAAGTAAGAGAAAGCGCCCCTAATGTCATACCATGAAAGCAGCCCATAAAAGCAAAAATATTATCTCTGCCCTTATTTTTTCTGGCAAGTTTTATCGCGGCTTCCACCGCATTGGTGCCGGTCGGACCGCAAAACTGAATTTTGTAATGAAGCCCGCGCGGTTCAATAATCTTTTGTTCTAAGGTTTCAATAAACTCTCTTTTGGGAGCCGTAAACATATCTAAGGCGTGAATAATACCATCGGTCGCAAGGTAATCGACCACCTTTTGCTTGATGTAGGTATTGTTGTGCCCGTAATTTACAGCTCCTGCACCACAAAAAAAGTCGATATATTCTTTGCCGTCTTCATCCGTGATAGTTGCGTCTTTTGCATTCACAAACACTTTCGGAAAATGTCTCGAATAAGAACGCACTTCCGACTCATACCTTTCAAAGCTTTTTACACTATCTTTCATTTTTACCTCCCAAAAATGATTTTGCTTATAATGCCTCTTTTTATTTTCTACTCTCCGACATTATCTTTTCGTATAGTTCCAAATTGTAATTCGGTTGGGGCAAAATAATGCCTGCCCCCAGCTCTTTGTCCATTGAATCCGGATTGAATTTGAAAAAGCCGCTGCCGCCAAAAAAGGTTAATTCTCCGAAAACAATACTGCCATTACATGCATAAAAATCCACCCTGACCATCGGAAACGGTTTAGACAGCTCCTTAGCAATTTCAATCATTCTCTTTTGCAGTTCTCCAAATTCAAACCCTGCCAGGTTATTCTCTTCAAGCGAATCGCCAAAATTCAGCGGCTTGCCGTCGGTATCCACATACACCCTCTTGTGGTTGGTACTTCGATTTTGGTCTATTTGCATAAATGCAGGCTTGCCGTTCATACAAATTATCTTATAATCACGCAATTCGCCGGAATCATCTTCCAAATATTTCTCAATCACTATTCTCGGTTTTTGGCTTTCATAATTCCACTCTCTTCCAAACCAATATAAGTTTTGTTTCATCCAACTTTTCATGATTTTTTTCCAGATGTGCCAGTTAACCTGCGTTTTGTCTTTGACAATCAAATTCCACCCACTACCGTGCGCTGCTTTTAAAACGAAGCGTTCCGGCAACGTAGCAACATCAATATCGTCCACATTGTCGTAAACTGCAATAAGCTCATTTAACATCCAACCATAGCCATTGTCTTCCAAATATTTACGAACCTCATATTTATCCGACACAATAGGCATTAATTCATTGCGATAAAACAACTTTAACCACTGCAATTTTTCGGTATATCTCGTCGGATTTGCAAGATTAAGTTCTTTCCCGCAATACTTTTTATACATTTTACAGATAAAAGTATAATCGTCATACCTCTTAAGTTGTGCCTTTGCGTGAAGTCGCCAGCATTCTAAGCGGATATAATTTAGTTCCGGCGTATGTTTTATTATTTCTTTAAAACTCATATCTACTCCGTTTTTATTCTATCTGTTTTGAAATTCAATAATTCTTTTGTCTTTTATAATTCCTTTTTCGACCTCAACTGAGTTAATAAGAACATCATTTAACTTATCTTCAATAATCATATCGATATACTTAGCCACTGATTTGGAGATTGAAATCGTAGTTGTTCTATAAAACAGCGATGGCGTGTGGTCTACCGCATAATGAAGTACGCCCTCTGTTTCATAAATCGGTTTTTCTATCGTTGTCGGTACACATGTTTCTATACCTCCATTTTTATCGCAGCTTATATCAATAATCAAACAATTCTGCTTGCATTTTTTCCACTCTCGCAAGTCTTTTCTATATATAATGTGATCTTCTCTGCTTGTATCCCACAAAATCGCATTTACAACAACATCATAAATACTCAACTCTTTTTTAAATAAATGTTCCATATTTCGTGAGTAAACAGTTACATCTGCACCAAGTAAAGTGAGAATTTTCAAGGCACCGTTAGAGACATTTCCCCTGCCAAGCAATGCCACTTTAGTGTTATAGGGCATAATGCCAAAACATTGAAATGCATGCATAATAGCGGCTTCTCCGGCAATTTCATTATTGCGCCAAAACACATGTCTTTCATCATCAAACATATCTTCCCAGCAAATTGCTGTTAATTTGTTTGAGATGAGTTTATTTGTAATTTCTCGATTCTGAACAGCGTGTACCCATCCAAATACTGTTTGGTTTTTTAATTTATTTAAATATTCTGCATCTCCAACTTTAGGATCGCAAATAATGTCACATTGCAGTATTTCATCTCGTGATAGTATTCTACAACCCAAATCGCGATAATCATCATCAGAATAACCTAAATTCCTTCCATAACCGCTCTCGATACAAATGAAGGTCTTATTCTTGATGCTATCTATATCAGGTGGCAAAATGGCTCGCCGATGCTCATTCTCTTTTGAACTCATAATAAACCCAACAGTTTTCATACTTTTCTCCTTATTTGCAACGATTTGTTTAGTATTGATAATATTTTTACTACAAACGCCAATAACTGTAGCCGACATCCTCATATTCTTTCCTATCCAAAATACCCTTTACATCAATGAGTATTTTCTTGCCAGAGGTATAAAGTGCATCAATATCGCTCATTTGAAGGCTCTTAAATGCTTCGTGGGCAACGGCGAGAACAATGGCATCCATCTCTTTAATCTGAGCCATATCGGCAAACTCCACACCATAGAGCGCTTTTGCCTCTGCCTTGTCGGCAATCGGGTCGGCAATGACAGGCTCAATGCCGTATTCTTTGAGTTCATTCACAATGTCAATAATTTTGGTGTTTCTTGTGTCCGGACAATCTTCTTTAAAAGTAAAGCCCAAAATTGCCACCTTGGCGCCCTTAACTGCTTTGTCGGCAGCGATGAGTTTTTTGACTATGTTTTCGGCAACATACTTGCCCATATCATCATTAATTCTTCTGCCGGAAAGAATAATCTGGCTGTGGTAACCGAGCATTTCCGCTTTGTAGGTTAAGTAGTAGGGGTCTACACCGATACAATGCCCGCCGACCAAACCGGGGAAGAACTTTAAGAAGTTCCACTTTGTGCCTGCCGCTTCCAAAACCGCTTTGGTGTCAATGCCCATCTTGTTGAAGATAATCGAGAGTTCATTCATAAAAGCGATATTGATATCTCTCTGGCTGTTTTCAATGACTTTGGCGGCTTCCGCAACTTTAATCGACTCGGCTCTGTGCACACCGGCATCCACCACAATCTCGTAGACCTTAGCAATCACATCGAGGCTCTCTGCATCCATACCGGAAACAATTTTGGTGATGGTATTAAGTCGATGCACCTTGTCACCGGGGTTGATTCTCTCGGGGGAATAACCGACCTTGAAATCCACACCGCACTTGAGTCCGGATTCCTTTTCCATAATCGGCACGCAGTTGTCCTCTGTCACTCCGGGGTACACGGTAGATTCAAATACCACAATGCTGCCCTTGGTCAGGTTTCTGCCCACTATTGTGCTCGCACCCTCAACCGGTGTCAGGTCCGGGGTGTGGTCGTCATTGACCGGGGTCGGTACCGCGACAATGTGGAATTTGGCGCGCCGCAAATCTTTCTCATCCGCCGTAAATTCCACCGTTGTGGTTTTGATGGCGTCATCCCCAACTTCGTTGGTCGGGTCAATACCGGCTTTGTAGGTTTCAATCTTCTTTGCATTTAAGTCAAAACCGATAACATTGACACCTCTTTTGGCAAATTCAATCGCAATCGGCATCCCGACGTAGCCGAGACCGACTAAAGATATATTTTCTCTTTTGGCAATAATTTCCTCATACAAATTTTTCATTGTGCTTTTTCCTCCAAGGTTTTGTTCATCATTTCGATATATGCTTGTGCCACCAACCGGCGGTCAAATTCTTTTTCCATTTTTTCTCTGCCGCGCTTACCCATTTCGACTTGTTTCTCATAGGGTGTGCAGATGAATTTTTCGATGGCTTCTTCAAGGGACCCGGCATCTTTGACTTCACAACCGAAACCGGTTACACCCTCTTCAAATGCTTCGATGCAACCGTGAATATTGGTTGCAATCACCGGCCTGCCGGTTGCCGCAGCTTCCAGGAGCACATTTGCCATTCCCTCATGATAGGTCGGGTGAATGAGACAGTTGCAGGTTTTTTCTATCTCGTGCACTTCCTCCTGCAGCAATCTGCCATGGTAGATAATAACACCTTCCGCATTTAACTTATCTATCATCGGGGAAAGTGCTTCTTCCTCATACCAGCCGATGACATGGAATTCTGTGTGCGGATATTTGCGCTTGATGTTTTGCGCCGCCTCAAAAAACTCGTTGTAGCCCTTGTCGGCTCTCACGCGCGAAACAAACACAAAGCGTGTCCTGCCGTCATTGGGTGGAAACGGCTCATATTTTTGCTTCTCCAAATTCACACCGGAGCCGGGCAAAATATATGTCGGGGTGCTGTCTTTAATCACACCCAAGGCTTTGAGCTTGTCCCTGTTTTCCACATTTTGGAAGAAAACGCAGCTGCTTTTGCGGTAGCCGATTTTCTGTAACTTCAGTATCAGAGTGGAAAGCAAGCCTTTATTTTGCAAAATGCTCCCCAAGCCGGTGACATTGTTCAAGTACGGTGTTTTGGTTTGTTGGCACGCGATGCTCGCGTAAATGTTCGGCTTGACCGTATAGGTGAGCACAATATCCGGCTGAAATTTTTTTATCAGCGTTTTGCAGTCTTTGATAAATCTTAAATCCTGCAAAACATCCGTGCCGTGCCGGCTGACATTGACATTCACTACCCGACAGCCGAGGCTCTCAATGCTTGCGGTGTTCTCCGCAAGCGGGTAGCAAACGGTCACTTCAAAGCCTTCCTCAATAAAAGCCTTTACAATTTCGCGCCGAAAATGTAAGATGGTGCCTTCATCGTTTGCAATAATTAATATCTTTTTCATCTTTTCTCTCATCAATGCAGGTAGGGTATATCAGCGTTTCTATCCATTATGCCGCCAAACAGGTCGGTGGTGTAAACACCGCTGTCCTGCATCTGCAAGTGGAAATACACGAAGTACAGTATAACACACGCAACGAAAACGGGCCCTTTCGTGTGCTTGGGCAGCACATGTTTTAAAATAAACGGTAACAGCAAAATGGTAAACACATCTGTGTAAATCGGTAGTCTTCCGATAAAGATGCCGCTTGTTACCACACCGACCGCATAGAGACCTGCGGTGATTAACGACATATTTACCATCACATTCACATAGCGGTTTTCATACGCCGCAATCTCTTTTTTAAACACAAACGCCAGTGCCGGTGTGACCATGGAAACCAGGAATCGAAAAACATTTACACCATCGTCTTTTGCAAAGTTTTCCGCCACATTATACTCCGTGTAGGTGTCGTCTAAAATGCCGACAAACTGATTGGGGAAAATTAATACCACCGCCATCGTTGCCAGGATACAGGCATAAATGCCATAGCTCCAGTTCTTCATGTGGACAATAAAGTAAATCGGCACCAATATCCACGCGGTTTTGTGAATGAAATACATAATGAAGATGAGAATCAGAAACTTTACTAATTTCTTTTCAATGATTAATCTCCAACATGCAAAGACAATAGATGCCACCAAAAACTGCCGAATGCCGTTAAACAGCCAGTAAAAATACAAGCCGGTCATAAAAAGGTAAAAACTTAATACAACATCATCGGAGTATCGGCTGATACCGTAATAAAAACACACACCGGAAATAATCGCAATCGTGGCGATGTACATATGCCAGGTAAACCCGAGCCGCTTTAAGATGATTTGAAACACTTCAAACAGCGGCGCTTTTTCCTGCCCGGATTCAAACAGATAGCTCCAATTGAACTCTGTGCCCATCTCAATATAAGAGCGCACATAGCCCGCTGTATCTACCACACCGTTGCGAATCGCCGCCCAGAAGATTAAGTACCCCATCATCACAAAGGTGAGAACATACACGACACCGGGGCGCCTCTGCTTAGTCGATCCTGTCGCCTCAAGCAAGCTATACTGCGGTTTGCGCAAATTAATAACCAGTGCGCAAATGCCGCACACTAACAAGCATGTGTAATATACCCATATATAAGTCGGTTTCATTAAATAATTTCTTCCTTTACTTTCTTGGCGATTTGCTCTGCGTTCATGCCATAGAGGGAACGCAGGTAGTTTTGATTACCCACTGCTGTGCAATATTCATCGGGAATCCCGATTTTGATGAGCTTCACTTTTGCACCGAGGTCGGTAATCACTTCCGACACCGCGCTTGCAAAGCCGCCGAGAATATTGTGCTCCTCCACCGTGACAATGGTGTCATACTGTTCGGCGCACTTGGCAATGGTCTCTCTATCAATAGGCTTAACGGTATGGAAGGAATACTGTGCCACACCGATACCGTCCTTTTCCAGCAGGTCTGCCGCGGCAGTTGCTTCTTCCAAAATAGCACCGGTCGAGAAGACGGCAATTTTCTTTTGTGCACCTTCTTGCGGCGCTCTGACTTGCAGAGCTTTGCCGATTTGGAAGTTCTCAATTTTCTCGTGAACCTTCTTTTCGCCGCCTCTGCCAAGGCGCAGGTAAACCGTGCCGGGCGTGTGAATAATCGCTTTGACCGCTTCCGCCGCTTCGGTCGGGTCACCGGGGCACACCACAGTCACGCCGGGAAGTGCGCGGATAATCGCAATATCATCCGTCGCCTGGTGACTCATGCCGAGTGAACCGTACACAAAGCCGCCGCCCACGCAAATAATTTTGACATTCGCTTTCATATAAGCGCAGTCGTTACGAATTTGTTCCACACACCTGAGTGTCGGGAAATTGCCGATGGAATAGGTGAACACGGTTTTGCCGCACAGCGCCATGCCCGCCGCAATGCCGGTCATGCTCTGCTCGGCAATGCCGGCATTGGTGAATTGGTTGGGCAGCTGCTCGTAAAACGGTTTTAATACCCCGAAGCCCAAGTCGCCGGTAATGAGTTCAATATCTTTATTCTTTTTCGCTTCTTCAATCAGCGTTCTTATTACTGTATCGCGCATAATTCAAATCCTTTTGCGCATAGCGCAATCAAATTAGGAATGAGGAGTGAGGAATGAGGAATGGATGGCGGGACACCCGCACCCGTTTTTATTCCTACGCCTCAATTCCAAAAATTCAGTTTTCTTGTTTATCTTTCAGTGTCTTTGTTGATGCAGATAGTATTCTCTTGATTTCCGAGCAAGAATCAGTTAAAGTATCATACCGCTCTTTATCAAGATAATTTGTTTCGAATAATAACTCTAACCAATATAAAGTTTCATTGCATTCTTTCAACGCAATATAAAGTTTATTTAATAAATCCTTTTCACTGCTGGCATATTCACCTTCTGCAATATTTGCTCCTATACTTGTCCCGCTTCTGAGCAATTGTTTAGAAAGAACAAACTCTTTTCCGGTTTCGGTTAAGAATTTATAAGTGCTTACTATGGCTATAGCAAATTGTATACTTTTCCTTTTTGCAATGTTTTCTTTTTTTACCATATTTTCACGAGTTCCTAAGTTTTTATTCTATCATTCGGGTATGGGCGGAGCCCATCCTCAATTCCTCTTTTCTCTTTCCTCTTTCCTCATTTATCCGAGTTGGCGAGAATTTATTCTCGCCAACTCGGGTGCCATGTTGCACTCGTGGTATGGTCGTTGTAAATATCCGCGCCCTCGGGAACCGGTGTGGGGTTCTCAATGCCATTCGGTGTATACGGGTCTTCTACACCGGCGGGTTTGATTTTGTGCAATTCATTGACCGCCAAATCATATTCCCACCCGTCGTGCGGGAAGCGGTAGTGCCACAAAATATCAAACTCCATAAACTCAATGCCGAAACCTTTTTTGGTGTTGGCAATGATGACTTTCGGTTTTTCGTTATCAAATTCTTTCTTGAAAGCTTTGTCTAACTCGTTGTGGTCGTTGCCGTTGATGCTCACGACATTCCAACCGAAGGCTTCCCACTTTGCTTCAAAGTCACCGAGCGCCACGGTCTTCTCACAGAAGTCCATGCTCTGCATCATATTGTGGTCGACAATCGCGGTGAGGTTCTTGAGGTCGTTATGCGCGGCAAACATCGCCGCTTCCCACACCGAGCCTTCATCGCACTCACCGTCACCGAGCACCACATAAACTTTATAATCCTTGTGGTCTTTGAGCCCGGCATATGCCATGCCTGCCGCCACGGGCAACCCGTGCCCGAGCGAGCCGGTCGACAAATCGACCCCCGGCACATGGTGGCTCACATGCCCGGAAAGGCGAGAACCGTTTTGGTAGTGAGTCTTTAATTCTTCTGTTTCAAAAAATCCGCTCTCGGCAAGCGCCGCATACACACTTGCACCTGCGTGCCCTTTGGAAAGAATAAACCTGTCGCGGTTTTCGTCCTTCGGGTTTTGCGGGTCTACGCGCAGCACCTCGGCATAGAGCTTGCCCATCACATCGGCAACGCTCAAAATGGATGCCAGGTGGGAACCGCCGGAAAGGTGTGTCATTTCCACGCCGTGTCTTCTGATTTTCCACGCTAATTGTTCGCTGGTCATGTTCTTCTTCATCATACGGTGACACTCTCTTTTTGTTCTTTTTGTTGTTCTTCTTTTTGTTTTTGATAGTTATCTACAATTTCCTGTATTTCTGCAGGTAATTTTTGCGAATGTGTAATGACTTTATACACTGTCCAAAAGATGCATTTTATATCACCAAAAAAACTGTTATGATAGCGATAATATAACTGCAGTTCCAGCTTCAGGGGTCTGACTTGTTCCAAATAAAAACTGTCGGGGTCTTCCGCATCGGTAAATCCTTTAAACTGCTCAAAATTTGTCATGGATGCCCAATCGGTAATACCGGGCTTTAAATCTAAAATCGGCATTTCCCTTTGCGTGTACATGTCAACATAATATCTCAGTTCCGGTCTGGGCCCTACAAAAGACATGTCTCCTTTTAGCACATTAATCAGCTGCGGCAATTCATCTAATTTTGATTTGCGAAGAAAGTGTCCCATTTTTGTAATGCGGTCATCTTTGTCGCCGACATTCCACTTGCCTTTGCCTTCACAGTCGGGAATCATACTTCTGAACTTAAAAATTCTAAATGTTTCTCCATGCAGCCCGACACGCTCTCCTCTAAAAAACACACCTCCGGGAGAGTCTGTGACAATCAGGATTGCTAAAACCGCCATTAATGGTGAAAGCAATATTAAGCCGAAAAAACTGAATATAATATCAAAAAATCTTTTCATTCCGTCACCTACTACATGTTTGCTCCGTCAACCGGAATATTTGTTGCCTGCATAAAGGAGGATTTGTCACTTGCCATAAATACAACTGCGTTTGCAATTTCCTCCGGTGTTCCAAAACGGTTCGCCGCTTGGTGGTGTCTCAAAAAGTCCTCAACACGCGGATGCCCTTCTTGAATAAACTTATCCCAATAACTGCCTTCAAAAGCAACCGCGCCGGGCATTACGGAGCACATTAACACACCGGTGGGTGCGAGTTGTCTGCCGACAGTCGTGACATATGCGTTTAAAAATGCTTTCGCCGAGGCATATAAAGGGTTGCCTCTGAGCATAACGGCTGAAATGGAAGAGATATGTATCACGCGCCCGCTTCCTCTTTCAATCATAGGCGGAATGAGAACACTGTTCATATCAATCGCCGCTAATGCATTAAACTTTAAAGCATAGTTCCAATCCTCGGCACCGCCCAAATGATTTCTGCTCACCAGAGAGCCTCCGACATTATGAACCACGATATCAAAAACGCCGTATTTATCCAATAAGCTTTGCGCCAGCGCTGTGGTGTCTTCTTCCATAATATCGACAACTTCATAGGAAAAGGAAGCAGCGCCGTTTTGTATGGCTTCTTCTTTGACTTCCTTTAGCAAAGCTTCCGAACGCGCAATCGCAACAATGCGGCATTGTTCGGCTGCAAAGCCATTGACTATTCCTCTTCCGATTCCTTTGCTTGCACCGACAATCAATACATTTTTTTCTCTTAAACCCAAGTCCATCTTCAACCTCGCGAATTTTGTATTAATTTATTTTTTAATTAATTAACTTTTTTTATTATATTATTTATTTATATATAAGTCAATAGTGCAAATAATAACAAATAGTACCAATTTCCCCTTTTTTATACTTTTTTGTAAAAAATAAGACTTATCGGTGACAAAACGGGCATAGTCCGCTTGCACACAGATAAATCCAATGCAGCGATGTTTGCGATTATTTTTCACATTTTGTGTTGACAAAGCATAAATTGTGTGGTATAAATGTTTTGTGATTTTTAAACACATACGGTCGTTTTGCAAATATCCTAAACCAAAGGAAAGGGCGAGCATCAGCTGCTCGCGGTAATGAAAATGACACAGTATAAAATTGTCCGTAAAGAAGAAAGGACTTTTATTTTTGCCGAGGAATGTGATTTTACTTCACAAATCGAAATTGACACATCGCTTTTTGCGCCGGATGGGTTAGTGGCATTTCTGCGCGAGAATGATGTGCACCCCGAGCACTTGCAGAATGTATACGACGACTTACTTTACCTAAAATTGTGCGAGGTTGGCAAAGGAAATATTTAGAATTTCTTGCATATTTTAGTAAATTATAAGATAAGCTGTAAAAAAACTCTCATGCTTTGAGAGTAAATAAAGTCAAAAATTCAGTTCAAACAGAGAAAACAGGGGTATTTTTTCGACACCTTTTTCCAAATCGCAATCGCCGACATAGTGCCCGACGGGAGTCGAACCCAAACAGCCTGGCGCTTAATCTTTTTGGCTATTTTTCTCGCTTTTTCTTTGCTTGGCGCCAGCCAAGCGGCATCAAATGCAAAAAAACTATCTCAAAAATCTTTAAGCGACAGGTGCGTGCAGTTTATATCTGCCTGTTTTTTGTTAAGACAAGGCAAAACGGTGAAGGAATGCTGTCGCATTGCGAGGCGTTTTAACGCAGTATTGGCTCA
>JAFRLX010000154.1 GCA_017430965.1 Clostridia bacterium
AGGTGAAGCCGCTGCTCTATAAACTCCGCCACGCCGTCCCGGTCGCAATCGCCGCAGGTGTAGCGCACTTTTTTGCGCACCTCCGGCGGGCTGTTGGCGGTGGCAACACCGATGGCTGCGAGCTGCAGCATTTCCACATCGTTTTCGGCGTTGCCGAAAGCGGCGACCTGCTCCGGGAGCAGTTTTTCTTTTTGCAGCAGGTAGCGTAGCGCGTTCGCTTTGCCGCACGCGCGAGAAGAAAACTCCAAAATCCGCGGATAGGAGGAAGTGATGTATAGGGCGGTGTCGGCGGCAAATGCCGCTGCAAACCGTGTTTTCATTTCCGGGTGGGGGAGAATAAAATCAATACTCTCCAAGTGGTGGATGTTTTCTGCCAAAAAGGCATCCAAATCTTCTATTTTTGTGCGCGTGCTGTAGAGGTAGTCCAGTGAGCGCTGCTCAAATCCGAAATCTTGCGGATGTTCAAAGTAATAGCGCTCTCCATAGGCTTTGCCGCCGCAAATCATCTCTAAACCGAGATGCCGGCGCAGTGCAAACTTTATCAGTGTGCGCGCACTGCTTTCTTCTATGACATAGCGCTGTAAGCACAGCGCCTTTTTTGTGTTGTAAATGCCGGCACCGTTGGAGGTGATGGCATAGTCAAACAAACCGCTCTCTAAAATGCAGGCGGGCATTGCATCATAAGCTCTGCCGGTGGCGGCAACCAGCTTGATACCCTCAGCTGCGCAGCGGGAAAGCACCGCTTGTGTCCTTTCACTCAAGCAGCTGCTGCGGTTTAAAAGTGTGCCGTCTAAGTCGGCGGCAATCAGTTTGATGTGCATGGCGCTCCTTTCGACAAATAAGGATTTGTCGAGGTCTCCGACCTCGCAAACCCTTATTTGAATGAGGAATGAGGAATGAGGAAAGAGGAATTGTAGGTGGGACACCCACACCCGATTAGAAAGCCTATAACCGTGCCGCTTACGGCACTTCCATTCGGGTGAGGGCAGCGCCCTCCCTTCACTCCTCATTCCTATTTCCTAATTCCTAATTGCTGTTCGCAGAACAGCTCGACAAATCCTTATTTGCATTATATCATTTATTGCAATCTTTCTCAACTTATGTTATGCTAAAATTAATTAAAGAAAGGAGTAATACTACAATGAGTAATCCCAATATAGAAAAAGATGCATTGTTTAAACTCTCTTATGGTCTGTATGTGCTCACTGCAGAAGATGAGGGAAAAGATAACGGCTGCATTATCAACACCTGCATTCAGGTAGCGGAGAACCCCTCCACTGTGGTTATTGCCGTCAACAAAGGCGGATTTACCCATGATATGATTGCCAAAACCAAAAAGTTTAATGTTTCCATGCTCGATGAGAGCACCCCGATGGAGGTGTTTGAACACTTCGGGTTCCAAAGCGGCAAAAGTGTCAACAAATTCGAGCGCCCGGTCTACGGCGCCAAAAAGAGCGAGAACGGCATTTACTACTTGAGCGAGCATACCAATGCGTTTCTTTCCGGCTATGTGACCGAAATGATTGACCTGGGTTCGCATACGCTCTTTATTGCCACTGTTGTTAAAGCACAAAAACTTGCCGATACCGCCAGTGCCACCTATGATTACTATTCTAAAAACATTAAACCTGCACCCTCACCCAAAGCGAAGGGGTGGGTTTGCAAAATTTGCGGCTATGTCTATGAAGGGGAGGAGCTTCCCGCCGATTTCATTTGCCCGTGGTGCAAGCACCCGGCAATTGATTTTGAGAAGCTTACATCCTAAGCGGAAAACGCGACACCAAACACAAATCATAAAAAAGGATTTGGCAGCTGTGCCAAATCCTTTTCTCTATATATTGTGGTTCACTGAGCTTTAAACACAATGTTTATGCATTATATGGCTGTGTGTTTTACTCTTTGTTTGTAAAATTAACAAAATAGTAACAAAAAAAATTGTAAAAATCGCTCACTTTTGTGCGTTTATACAAAAATCATTTTTGGCGGCTTTTTTGGTTGACTTTCGTGGCGGGCATATGGTACATTTAACTTGTTAAACAAAGTGATTTTTTTGATAAGTTCAAAAAGATTAACTGCGTTTATTAATATACTGGTGCTGATATAAATCTGAAAGAAATGGCTCAGATGTCTCTACCGCAAAGCCTTATTTGCGACTATCGGTGTACCGATTCAGGTATATTCAGCAGGCTAATTATCTTTAGTCTGTTTTTTGTTTTTAGGAGAGAGCATGAAGTTACTCGAAGAAAAAATCACTGCAGAGGGTAAGGTATTGCCCGGCAATATTCTGAAGGTCGACGGCTTCTTGAACCACCGCATTGATGTGGCGTTCGTTATGCAGTTGGGCGAGGAACTTGCGCGCCGGTTTAAAGGCAGCGGTGTCAATAAGGTTTTAACCATTGAGGCTTCGGGTATTGCTGTGGCAACTGCCGCCGCTTTCTACTTAGATGTGCCGCTGGTCTTTGCAAAAAAGCACAAGAGCGATAATATTTCCGACAATGTCTACAGTGCAGGTGCGCACTCCTTCACACACGGGAACGACTACACGGCAGTGGTTTCCAAGGAGTACCTGAGCGCGGGCGATGTTGTGTTGATTGTTGATGACTTTTTGGCACAGGGCAGTGCGCTCTCTTGCATGATCAATATTGTGGAGCAGGCAGGCGCCACTGTGGCGGGCTGCGCCTCCATTATCGAAAAAGGCTACCAAGGCGGCGGAGATCAGCTTAGAGCGAAGGGCATCCGCGTGGAGTCTCTTGCGATTATCGAGAGCATGGAAGCCGGAAACATTGTTTATCGTCCTGACGAAGGTGAAAAAGCATAATTCGTCTTCAAGGGCGATATTTCATTTGCAACAGCAATGAATTCAGGTAAGCGGTGCTGCTGAAAACGCACTCGACACCGAAAGCAAAGCGCGAAATCTATAATTGTATGTAATTATCATTTACATAAACAACAAAATTTTTTTGGAGGAAAAGGAAAATGAAATCTATGAAGAAAATTGTTGCAATTGTTCTTGCCGCACTTCTTGTAGTAGCTGTTTTTGCGGGCTGCTCCAAGAAAGACGGCGGTGAAACAACAACAGCGACAACGGCTAAGGCTGAAGACACCACCACCATTCCTGCTGATTTTAAGGTTGGCTTCATCTTCTTACACGATGAAAACTCTACCTACGACCTTAACTTCATCAATGCGGCAAAAGAGGCTTGCAAAGAGCTTGGCATTGCTGATGAAAACATCATCATGAAAACCGGTATCGACGAGTCTAACGCTTGCTACGACACAGCGATGGACCTTGTTGACCAGGGTTGTAAGTTTATCTTTGCCGATTCTTTCGGTCATGAACCGTTTATGATTCAGGCTGCCAAGGAAGCTACCGATGTTCAGTTCTTCCATGCAACCGGTACCAAGGCTCACACCGAGAAACTCCCGAACTACCACAATGCATTCGCTTCCATCTATGAAGGCAGATATCTTGCCGGTATCGCTGCAGGCATGAAGCTCAACGAGCTCAAGGATGCAGGCAAGCTCAAGGGCGAGACTGCAAAGATGGGTTATGTCGGTGCTTTCCCCTATGCAGAAGTAAAGAGCGGTTACACTTCTTTCTTCCTTGGCGCAAAGAGCGTATGCCCCGAAGTGACAATGGAAGTTACTTTCACCAATTCCTGGTATGATGAAGCAGCCGAGAAGGACGCTGCTAACAACCTCATCGCAAGAAAGTGCGACCTTATCAGCCAGCACGCTGACTCCATGGGTGCTCCCACCGCTTGTGAGAACGCAGGTATCCCCAATGTATCCTACAACGGTTCTACTGTTGAGGCTTGCCCGAATACCTTCATCGTATCTTCCAAGATTAACTGGGCTCCTTATATGAAGCTTGCTATCACAAACACTGTAGCAGGCAAAACAACCGAAGCTGACTGGACCGGTACGCTTGAAACCGAGTCTGTGCAGCTTACCGAGATTAACGAGAAGGCTGCTGCAAAGGGCACACAGGAAGCAATCGACGCTGCAAAGGCTGAGCTGATTGCCGGCACCCGCCATGTATATGATGTAAAGAACTTTACGGTTACTGTTGACAAGGACAAGAATGTTAACGCTAAAGTAGACGATAAAGGCAACCTTACTTCCTATACTGCCGATGTTGACGATATGGGCGATTTCAAGGGCGATACAGAAGTTGTTAAAGACGGTTACTTCCATGAATCCGAGTTCCGTTCGGCTCCTTACTTCGATATTGATATCGATGGTATCACCATTCTCTAATTAGATTTTGAATATATTTCCCGTGGCGGTGCTTTCACCGCCACGGATATGTTCAATTTTGCGGGTGCGTTGCGCCCTTTTCCAAATATGACCATGACACGATTTTATACTTGTAATTAAAATTAAATACTTGCTGTGCGCAGCGTTTGATTTTAATTTTGAGTATAAAATCTTTTCTTTATAATAAGTTTTAAAACTTTATGGAGGTATGTATGAGCAAGCCATATGCGCTTGAATTGAAGGGGATAACCAAGGTTTTCGGCTCTATCGTCGCCAACAAAGATGTGGATATGTCGGTGAAACGCGGTGAAATCCTGGCAATTCTCGGTGAAAACGGTTCAGGCAAAACGACACTGATGAATATGGTTTCAGGCATCTATTTTCCCGATGAAGGAAAAATCTTTGTGGATGGCAAAGAAGTGGTGATTCGCTCACCCAAGGATGCATTCGACTATAAAATCGGCATGATTCACCAGCACTTTAAGCTCGTTGATGTGTTTACCGCAACCGAAAACATTGTGCTTGGTATCAATGACGGCGAGAAATTCAATATCAAGGAAGCGCAAAAAAAAGTCAAGGAAATCACCGACAGATACGGTTTTCAAATTGATTTGAATAAGAAAATTTACGAAATGAGCGTTTCCGAGAAGCAAACGGTTGAGATTATTAAGGTGCTTTACAGAGGTGCCGATATCTTGATTTTGGATGAACCGACTGCGGTACTAACGCCTCAGGAAACCCAAAAGCTCTTTGTGGTGCTCAGAAATATGAGGGCAGATAACAAGACCGTTGTTATCATCACCCATAAGCTGCACGAGGTGTTGGCAATTTCCGACCGCGTTTCGATTATGCGCAAGGGCAAGTATATCGACACCGT
Organism: Clostridia bacterium; assembly: GCA_017430965.1. Classification (GTDB taxonomy): domain Bacteria; phylum Bacillota; class Clostridia; order Oscillospirales; family Acutalibacteraceae; genus RUG714. The sequence goes on from JAFRLX010000154.1 coordinate 5,138, forward strand.
GATTACCGCCGAGGCAACCGAGCAATCGCTTACCGAGGCAATGGTCGGCGAAAAGGTTTCACTCAATATTGAGAGAAAAGAACCGGAGAATTTGCAAGAGCGCTTGGTGATTAAAGACCTCAGTGTTACCGCTCATGACGGCAAACAGCTGCTGAAGGATGTCTGCTTTACCGCTTACGGCGGTGAGATTTTAGGCATTGCCGGCATTTCCGGCTCCGGGCAAAAGGAACTGCTCGAGTCTGTAGCCGGTCTGCAAAGGGCGGACAAGGGTGCAAGCATCATTTACTTTGACCCCGAGGGCAATGAGGTGCAGCTGGTCGGCAAAACACCCAAAGCCATTCGCAACCTCGGCATTGCACTTTCCTTTGTGCCGGAGGACAGGCTCGGTATGGGCTTGGTCGGCAACATGGATATTATTGACAATATGATGCTGCGTTCCTACAAAAAGGGCAAAACCGAGTTTCTGGACAGAAAACAGCCGAGAGCTTTAGCCGAAGAAATTATCGAGTCGCTTGAGGTGGTCACACCTTCCGCTACCACACCCGTGCGCAGGCTCTCCGGCGGTAATGTGCAAAAGGTATTGGTCGGCAGAGAGATTTCTCTCAACCCGCGTGTGCTGATGGTGGCATACCCGGTGCGCGGTTTGGATATCAATTCATCCTACATGATTTACAACTTGATTTCCAAGCAAAAGGATCAGGGCGTTTCCATTATTTTTGTCGGCGAAGATTTGGATGTGCTCATTGAACTGTGTGATAGAATTATGGTGATTAATTCCGGTGAAATCACCGGCATTGTAGATGGCAAGAGTGCCAAGAAAGAAGAGCTCGGTCTTTTGATGACGAAGAGCACGCATGAAATAGAAGGCGATGAGGAGGTGGCTGAAGATGCAAAATGAGAAAAAAGTCAGAGAGCCGCTGTTCCACATTGCCAAGCGCCCGGCAATTGCCTGGCATAAGGCGTGGGGCATTCGCGCACTGAGCATTTTAGCAGCGCTCATTTTTGCCGGTATTGTGGCAATGGCGCTGACAGGGGAAAACCCCTTGGCAATTTACGCCACCATGATTAAGGGCTGTTTCTCCTCGGAGAGAAGAATTTGGATGCTCCTGCAAACGCTCGTGATGTTATTGTGTGTTTCGCTTGCGGTTACCCCTGCATTTAAAATGCACTTTTGGAATATCGGCGCAGAAGGGCAGGTGCTCATTGGCGGTTTGGCAACTGCAGCCTGTATGATTTATTTCGGCGATAAACTGCCGCCGTGGCTTTTAATCATCGTGATGGTTATCTGCTCGATGGCTGCCGGTGCGATTTGGGCACTTATCCCCGCCATTTTTAAAGCAAAGTTTAACACCAATGAGACCTTGTTTACTTTGATGATGAACTATGTCGGCATACAGCTTGTTTCCTACTTTGTCATTGTTTGGGAAAACCCGAAAGGCTCGGGGCATGTCGGTGTCATTAACCAGGTTTCCCAAGCAGGCTGGCTGCCCACAATCGGCAATCAAAAGTATATGCTCAGTGTCATCGTGGTGCTTGCCTTGACTGTGTTTATGTACATTTACTTAAAGTATTCCAAGCACGGCTATGAGTTGACTGTGGTCGGCGAGAGCGAAAACACGGCAAGATACATCGGTGTCAATGTCAATAAGGTCATTATCAGAACCATGCTTCTTTCCGGTGCGATATGCGGTATAGCAGGGTTGCTGCTCGTGGGCGGAACGGACCATACGATTTCCACCACCACCGCAGGCGGCAGAGGCTTTACCGCGATTATGGTATCGTGGCTGGCAAAGTTTAACCCGCTGTATATGATAGCCACTTCTTTCCTGTTGGCTTTCTTTGAAAGAGGTGCCAGTGAGATTTCGACCATTTTCCATTTAGACCAGGCGTTTTCGGATATCATTTCCGGTATCATCCTGTTCTTTATCATCGGCTCCGAATTCTTTATTAACTACCAAATCAAATTCACCAAACCAGCAAAGGAGGTAAAGTGATATGTTTTCTTCAAGTGTAATTATTACTTTTCTCCAAAGAGCTGTTATCCAGGGCATTCCGCTGCTCTACGGCTCAACCGGTGAAATTTTAACCGAAAAATCCGGTAACCTGAATTTGGGTATTCCCGGAATCATGTATATGGGCGGTATCGGCGGCGTTATCGGTGCGTTTTTATATGAAAACTCACTTGCCTCCAAGGCTGATGCCAATGCCTTTTTGGCGATTTGCATTCCGCTGTTTTCGACCATTCTGTTTTCCTTCCTGGCAGGGCTTTTGTACTGTTTCTTAACCGTTACGCTCAGAGCCAACCAAAATGTGACCGGTTTGGCGCTGACCACCTTCGGTGTAGGCTTCGGTAACTTCTTTGGCGCTTCTCTTGTGAAGCTTACAAAGGCAGAGGTTCCCTCTGTGGCATTGACCACTACCTCGGCATTCTTTACAAAGAAATTGCCCTTTGCGGCAAACCTCGGCTGGTTTGGTAAGATTTTCCTTTCCTACGGCTTCTTGGCATATGCCGCGATTGTGATTGCAATAGTGGTGGCGATTTTCTTAACCAAAACAAGAGGCGGCCTGCATTTGAGAGCAGTCGGCGAAAACCCGGCAACGGCAGATGCTGCGGGCATCAATGTCAACCGTTCCAAGTATTTGGCAACCTGTATCGGTTCCGTGATTGCAGGGCTGGGCGGTCTTTACTATGTGATGGATTATGCCAACGGCGTGTGGTCGAATGAAGGCTTCGGCGATAGAGGCTGGCTTGCAATTGCACTGGTTATTTTTGCAGTTTGGCGCCCGAACTTCGCAATTCCCGGTTCGATTGTGTTTGGCGGTTTGTATATCATTTATCTCTTTATTCCCGGCGTGTCTCTGCGCTCGCAAGAGCTGTTCAAGATGCTGCCGTATGTGGTCACCATTATCGTTTTGATTATGGTCAGCATCCGCAAAAAGAAAGAAAACCAGCCGCCGGCATCCCTCGGTCTTTCATACTTTAGAGAAGATAGGTAAACAAAGCCCTTCGGGGCTTTTTTTACCGTTTTCAGTTTTCAGCGTTCAGTTAGGAGTTAAGATGAAAATTCTCATTGCATCCGATATCCACGGCAGCGCCTATTACTGCGCAAAGCTCATGGAAAGAATAGAGGCGGAGCAGCCGGACAAAATCTTTTTATTGGGAGATATTCTGTATCACGGTCCGCGCAATGATTTGCCGCGCGAGTATAACCCGAAAAAGGTCATTGCGCTGCTCAATCCTCTAAAAGAGAAAATCATGGCGGTGCGCGGCAACTGCGAGGCTGAGGTCGACCAAATGGTGTTGGATTTTGATGTGATGCAGACATACAAAGAGGCGGATATTAACGGTGTGCATGTTGTGTTGACTCACGGGCATCATTATAATAAAGAAAAGCCCTTGCCGCTGCGTGAGCGCTATGTGCTGCTCAACGGGCATTTTCACATTCCGGAAATGGCAGATAAGGGTGACTTTGTCTACATCAACTGCGGCTCGGTTTCTTTACCGAAAGAAAACAGCCCGCATACATATGTAACGCTCGAAGGCGACACCTTCTTTTTGAAAGAGCTGGAGAGCGGGAGAACGCTCAAAACCTTGCAGTATAACACGATGTGCTGCCAAAAGTTTTAAAATAATTCACACTTTTTTTCTTTTTTCGTATATAATAGAGGTATAGTTCTCAACATTAAAGGAGAAAACTCATGCTGCGTTTAGAAAATATTACAAAAGATTATACAGTCGGTGAGGAAACGGTTCCGGCGCTCAAAGGCGTGAGTGCCACTTTCAGAAAGAATGAGTTTGTGGCAATCCTCGGTCCCTCCGGCTGCGGTAAGACCACGCTGCTGAATATCATCGGCGGTTTAGACCGCTACACCTCCGGCGATTTGGTGATTGACGGCACTTCCACAAAGGATTATACCGATTACCATTGGGACACCTATCGCAACCACCGTATCGGTTTTATCTTCCAAAGCTATCACCTGATTCCGCACCAAACCGTGCTGCAGAATGTGGCGCTGGCATTGACCATAGCGGGTGTCAGCGAGCAGGAAGGAAAACAGCGCGCAACAGAAGCGCTGGAAAAAGTCGGTTTGGGCGACCAAATCAACAAAAATCCCAACCAGCTTTCCGGTGGGCAGATGCAGCGCGTGGCGATTGCAAGAGCCCTGATTAATGACCCGGAAATCATCTTGGCAGACGAGCCGACCGGTGCACTTGATTCCAAAACCAGTGTGCAGATTATGGAGCTGCTCAAAGAAATCAGCGGCGAAAAGCTCATTGTCATGGTCACGCACAACCCCGACCTTGCCGAGCAATATGCCAACCGCATCATTCGATTGAAGGATGGCTTGGTAGTGGATGATACCAATCCTTATCAAGAGGAGCAGGAGGAAGCCGAGCCGGAGAAAAAAATGCGCTTTAAAGTGGATATGGCGTTTAAAACCGCCTTTTCACTTTCACTCAATAACCTGTTGACCAAAAAGGGCAGAACCTTTTTAACTGCCTTTGCCGGTTCCATCGGCATTATCGGCATAGCGCTGATTCTTTCACTTTCGAGCGGTTTCCAAACTTATATTAACAATATTGAAGAGAGCACGCTCTCTGCCTACCCGGTGCAGATAGAAACGGAAGCCGCCGATTTTAATGCGCAAATGACTGCATCTATGGAGGCGGACAAAGAGCAGGCAGAGCGCGAAAAAGAAGAAGGCAAAATCTACTCCAACGCGATGATGAGCAACATGATTAACAGTATGCTCGCCGGTGTGCATCACAACGATTTAGCCTCTTTCAAAAAGTACTTGGAAAAAGATGGCAACGCGATTCGCGAAAACGCCATCGATATCCAGTACAACTACGGTGCGGAGCTGAATATTTACGGCACGGATACCTCTGCCGGCATTGTTAAGACCAACCCGAGCCCGCTTTTGGATGATGTGGGCTATAAAGAGATGTATGAGGGCACCATGTTCGAATCCATGTATGATTCCCGCGCAAATATTTGGAAGCAGCTGATTGGGGACGCTTCCTTTGTGGGGAACCAATACGATGTGGTGGCGGGTAAGCTGCCCGAAAAGTATGATGAAGTGGTGCTGCTTGTCAATAAAAACAACGAAATGTCCGACTATTCGCTGTACACACTCGGTATCTTAGACCAATTCGAGTTTAAGGATATGGTCAAAAAGGTGATGAACGGTGAAACCGATACCGGGCTTTCCGGGGGGCAAAGCAGTTTTGCTTACTCGGATTTTCTCGGCAAGGAGTTTGCCATTGTACCGACAGGCGAGTTTTACAAAAAAGTCGGCAGTGTCTATCAAGACCGTTCCGGTGATGAAGCGTTCTTAAAAGAGCTGATTGCCAAAAAGTCCGTAAAGGTAAAAATTGTCGGTGTGGCAAAGGCAAAGGAAGAGTCCATTTCATCAATGGAAATCGGCTCTGTCGGTTATTTGAGCGAGCTGGGGGATTATGTGCTCAAAGCCAATGACAACACAGCCGTTGTCAAAGCGCAGCGCGCCAATAAAGGGGTGGATGTTCTCAGCGGCACACAGTTTGATTCCGGCAAGTTTAAAATCACAAAAGAGAACAATCAATACTACCTTAACGGTGAAGCGATTACTACCGACAATGTGATTGATTTAATCAAGGACTATGTGCCGGAGCAGTATTTGAGCATGATGAAGGTCTCTGTCTCGAAGATGAGCAATGCACAGCTGCAGCGGATGATCCCGCAGGTAATGGACCAGTATTCCTCCCTGCTCAGCAGCAGTACCTATGAAGATAATCTGCGCACAATGGGAGCAGGGGATAAGAACCAACCCACACAGATACTCATTTATGCCAAGGATTTTGAATCCAAAGAAAAAATTGCCGAAGAGATTGAAGCCTATAACCAAAAGGCGGGCGATGAAAAGACAATCGAGTACACCGACTATATCGGCACCATGCTTTCGGGTGTCAGCCGCATTGTCAACATTGTCAGCTATGTGCTCATAGCCTTTGTGGCAATCAGCTTGGTGGTTTCGAGCATTATGATAGGCATTATCACCTACATCTCGGTGCTGGAAAGAACCAGGGAAATCGGTATTCTCAGAGCCATCGGCGCTTCGAAAAAGGATATTTCCCATGTATTCAACGCCGAAACCTTTATTGTGGGGCTCTTTGCCGGCATTATCGGCATTGTGACCACCGTGCTGCTGGATATTCCCATCAATATGATTATTGCTCATTTGTCGGGCATTCACGGTGTGGCAAGGCTGCCGATTTTAGGGGCGCTGGCGTTGATTTTGATTAGCATTTTCTTAACCTTTATTGCCGGCTTGATTCCTGCCAAAATGGCAGCCAAAAAGGACCCGGTGATTGCACTGCGCACCGAATAGAAAAGCCGAAGTGTTTTTCGACACAAAAAAACAGTATTTTTTCAACATTAACGGTATCATTTGGTTGATACCGTTAATTTTTTATGCAAAGGAGAAAGCAAATGCCAGTCAGGATAGAAAAAAACAAGAATTTAACCACCGCCTATTTATCGGGCGAAATCGACCACCATTCCTGTGTGTTGATTCGGGATGAGATTGATAAAACCGTGAATATGGTTGCACCGCGCGAGCTGTGTTTGGATTTTATGCATGTCAGCTTTATGGATTCCTCCGGCATCGGTTTGGTAATGGGGCGCTATAAGCTCATGCACGCCTTGGGCGGCAGGTTACGCGTGAGCGGAGTGAGCCGCTCCGCCATGAAGGTGATGAAGCTTGCAGGGCTGGACATGCTTGCAAAAATCGATTGTAAAGGAGAAACAAAATGAAAGCGCTGAATGAAATGAAATTAACCCTGGAGAGCCGCTCGGTCAATGAAAGCTTTGCCCGAGTGGCGGTCAGTGCCTTTGTCGCAAGCCTTGACCCGACAGTTGAGGAAATCAGTGACATTAAAACCGCGGTCAGTGAGGCGGTGACCAACTGCATTGTGCATGGTTACAAAAACACCATGGGCAGGATATACATATGGGTCGGTATTTTTGAAAACAATGTGGTAAAAATCCGCATTCGCGACAGAGGCTGCGGCATTGCGGACATTGCGCAGGCAATGGCGCCGCTCTTTTCCACCGAGCCGGAGGAACGCGCCGGCTTAGGCTTTGCCGTGATGCAATCGTTTTGTGATAAGCTTTCCGTCCGCTCCACTCCCGGCAAAGGCACCACCGTTACACTCATCAAAACCATTGAGAGCAGAGAGCAGTGTTAGCTGCTTCACAGCGAGAAGAAAAGATTAAAGAAAACATCAATTTGGTGCATGCTCTGGCTGCCCGCTTCAAGGGCAGGGGCATTGAGTATGATGATTTGTTTCAAGCCGGGTGCATCGGGCTGATTAAGAGTGTGGACGGGTTTGATGAAAGCAAGGGCTATGCCTTTTCCACCTATGCCGTACCGGTGATTTTGGGTGAAATTAAGGGCTTATTTCGCAGCGGCGGCGCCATTAAGCTCAGCCGCAGCATGAAGGAAAAGGGTGTGAGAGCCCTCAAAGAAAAAGAGCGCTTTTTGAGCGCAAACGGCAGGGAACCGACCGTGGGAGAGCTGGCGGCTATTTTGGACATGAGCGTGGAGGAAACGGCGCAGGTGCTCTCGTGCAACCTGCCCGTGATGTCTTTGACAGCAGAGGATGGGGAAGAAGCGGATGTGGGCGTGGCTTCCTATGAAGAGCGCGTGGATGAAAGCTTGGCGCTGGCGCAGGCGATGCGCACCTTGCCCGAGGAAGAGCGCGCACTGATTACCTTGCGCTATTTTAAGGAATATACCCAATCCAAAACCGCGCAAAAGCTGGGGATGACACAGGTGCAGGTTTCGCGCCGAGAAAAAAAGATTCTGCAAAAACTACGCCTGCTGTTGGAAACTTAGTTATCCATACTCTTATGTAAAAAAGCTACTTCAAAGCAAAAGTGAATAGGGTAAAAAAGTGTTTTCGCGATTTAGTATTGAAATTCCCTATCGAGTGTTGTATAATTTTAAAATATTATAGTGTTTAGGGGATATAAAATGGAGAAAAAACGAAATTCATTCGGCGGCTCTTTAGGCTTTGTGCTGGCAGCTGCCGGCAGTGCCGTGGGTCTCGGTAACATCTGGCGCTTTCCTTACCTTGCGGCAAGAAACGGCGGCGGGCTTTTTATTGTTATCTATGTGATTTTAGCCTTGACTTTCGGCTACACACTGCTTTCGAGTGAAGTCGCTATCGGCAGAAAGACAAAGCAAAGTCCGCTGACAGCCTATTCCAAACTCGGCAAAAAAGGCTTCGGCTTCTTAGGCGTGCTTTCTTGCATTGTGCCGATGTTGATTATGCCGTATTATTCGGCAATCGGCGGTTGGCTGCTCAAATACTTCGGTATGTTTGTCAGCGGCAAGGGGTTGGAAACGGCAAGTGACACCTTTTTTTCCGGTTTTATTACCGGCACATGGCAGCCGATAGTCTTTCATGTGATTTTCTTTGCGGCGACGGCATTTGTGGTCATTCGCGGCGTCAATAAAGGCATTGAATCGCTCTCGAAAATCCTGATGCCCATTTTGTTGATTATGGTCATCGGTATTGCGATTTTCTCAATCACAATTCGCCACAAGGATGCTGACGGCACCATCCGAACCGGCTTACAAGGCTTAAAGATTCTGTTTATTCCTGATTTTTCGGGCTTGACCGTTAAGCAATTCTTTACCACCTTAATGGATGCGATGGGGCAGTTGTTCTTCAGCATCAGTGTGGCGATGGGTATTATGGTTGCCTATGGTTCCTATGTGCCGGATAATGACAATTTAGATAAGTCGGTCAGAAGAATTGAGCTCTTTGACACGGCGGTGGCGCTGCTTGCCGGTGTGATGGTGATTCCGGCAGTATATGTCTTTATGGGAAACGAAGGGTTGGAAGCCTCCGGACCAAGCCTGCTGTTTGTCTCGCTGCCCAAAGTGTTTTCACAGATGGGAACTGCCGGTCACGTGGTCGGTGCCATCTTCTTTGCAATGGTTATTTTTGCCGCGCTGACCAGTTCCATTTCCATTCTGGAAGCGGTGGTATCCTCCTTTATGGATGCCTTCGGTTGGTCGAGAAAGAAAGCGGTTATTGTGGAAAGCCTTATCGCACTTGTCGGCGGCATCGTTGTGTGCTTGGGCTACAATGTGTTCTACTTTGAACTCAAGCTCCCCACCGGCTCCACAGGGCAGATTTTGGACATTCTCGATTATATCTCCAACTCGGCGCTGATGCCGATTGTGGCAATCGCCACCTGCATTTTGGTCGGTTGGTTTACGGGACCGAAGATGGTGATTGAGGAAGTGGAAAAAACCGGAAACAAAATGACCAGAAAGCACATGTTTATCGTGGTGGTCAAATTCTTAGCTCCCGTGCTTTTATTTGTGCTGTTCTTAAAGAGTATCGGCGTGTTAAAGATTATTTAAGAAAAAACCTTGAGAGGCGATGCTTCTCAAGGTTTTTTAACTTTGTTGTGTGATAATGTTTTCAAGCGGCACATCGTGTGCTTCGTGTGGGAGGGGAGTAGGCGAGAGCTGCTCGCCAAAGCATATGCCGAGGGTTGTGCCTGTAAAGTCTTGCAAATAGCGGTCATAGTAGCCGCCGCCGAAGCCGAGGCGGTAGTTTTGGCTGTCAGCTGCAAGAAGGGGCACAATGATGAGCTCAATATCGCTTTTTTCTATGCGCACTTCGCTTTGCGGCTCTCGAATGGAGTAGGCGCCGCTGTGGAACTGCGTGGCTTCGCCGATTCGGTAAAATGCGATTTCATTTCCCTCAACTTTTGGCAGGCAAACGGTTTTGCCGGCGCGCAGCGCAGCGGCAATCAGCGGGGCAGTGTCCACTTCATCCGGAAGGGAAGCATAGAGCGCTACCACGGTTGCTGTGCGCCAATTTGGCAGCCTTTCCACCGCACGGCATATCTCCAGACTCTTTGCAGCCTTTTGCGGTATAGCGTGCCGCAGGGCTTTATACTGTTGTCTTAATTGTGCTTTGTTCATATTAAGTATTATATTATTATTTACATTATTATGCAAGACAAATAAGAATTTGTATTATGCAAGACAAATAAGAATTTGTCGCGCTAACGCTTAGCAGTCGGCAACCGGCAGTCGGCAGCCTGCCAAAGGGCGGGCTCTGCCCCACCTCTCGCTAACTGCTGAGCGCTGACTGCTCAAATAAGGATTTGGGAGCCGCAAGGGCTCCACAAATCTTTATTTGCTGAACATAACAGCCCTCTCGGGTTCTCCGAAAGGGCTGTTAATGTTATTTGTTATTATTTCTTTGCCGCCTTTTTCGCTGCCTTAGCTGCTTTCTTATCAATCTTAGCTTGTTTCTTGGCTGCTTTGGCATCCCTCTTGGCTTGCTTTCTGGCTGCCTTGGCTTGCGCTTTGTCGGCTTTTATAGCGGCTTTTCTTTCCGCTCTGGGCATTGCTTTGAGCTCAGCCTTGCGCGCCTTTGCGCGTGCCTTTTGCTCCTTCTTCCACTCTTTGATGCGGGCTTTGTTCTGCTTCTTGGCAGCTTTTCGCTCGCTCTTGGGCAGTGCTTTGATTTCCTCTTTGGTCAGCACGCCTTCAATGTGCTGCTTATTCTTGCGCTTCTTGGCAATGAGCACAATGAGAAGAACGACAACCGCAATAATCAACGCCCAACCCAATGCAGTGATTTGGTAGTAGGAGTAAACGGTCACGGCACTCGAGATGTATTCGCCGTTGGCACCGCCTTTTTCTTCTTCCGGATTTTC
>JAFRLX010000155.1 GCA_017430965.1 Clostridia bacterium
AGTTTTTGCTAAGTAGTTTTATTCGAATAAGGGAGAAAATTTTTCTTGCATACTTGCCGTATTCAAGGGAAATTTTATCACTTAGGCGGATGAAAATACAACGCAAAAACCAAACTTCGTTACGGGGACTCACCTAAGAGCGCGCATTTTTTTAATAATTCTCTGCATGCACTTCAAAGAATGCCTGCGGGTGAGCGCAAACCGGGCAAATGTCGGGCGCCTTGGTGCCGACAACAATGTGACCGCAGTTGCGGCACTCCCAAATCTTCACTTCACTCTTTTCAAAGACCTTTGCTGTTTCCACATTTTCCAGCAGCTTTCTGTAGCGCTCCTCGTGCTGCTTCTCAATCGCTGCCACGCCGCGGAATTTCTCGGCAAGCTCCGAAAAACCTTCCTCTTCGGCTGTTTTGGCAAAGCCTTCATACATATCGGTCCACTCGTAGTTTTCGCCTGCAGCGGCAGCCTCCAAATTTTCGGCAGTGCTGCCAATGCCTTCGAGCTCTTTGAACCACAGCTTTGCATGCTCTTTTTCATTGTCCGCTGTCTTTAAAAACAGCGCGCTGATTTGCTCAAAGCCCTCTTTTTTTGCCTTAGAAGCAAAGTAGGTATACTTGTTTCTCGCCTGAGATTCGCCGGCAAAAGCCGCCAGTAAGTTTTGCTCTGTTTTGGTTCCTGCATATTTATTTGCCATATGGTTTTTTCCTCCTTAAAAATTGTATATTTATTGTAATTCAACCGCTGCACAAAAGCAAGAGAAGTCCGCACACTGTGGGGACTTCTCACGCATTTAACTGTTAAGCATTATTTGTTCACGCTCTCCATAATTCCTGCAGCAAGACCTGCCATGCCCTGAATCTCGGAGGGAATAATAATTTTGGTTGCTTGCCCTTCTGCCGCTTTGGCAAAAGCTTCCAGTGCCTTAATGCGAATCACGGCATCGTTGGCGTTTGCTTCATTTAAGCGCTTGATGGCATCTGCCTGCGCGCTCTGCACCTTGGCAATCGCTTCCGCTTCACCTTCCGCTTCGCGGATTTTGGCTTCTTTGACTGCTTCGGCTTTAAGAATGGCAGATTGTTTTTCGGCTTCCGCCTCCAAAATCTTGGATTCTTTGTGCCCTTCTGCCACTAAGATTCTCGACTGCTTCTCGCCTTCGGCGCGCAGAATGGCTTCTCTGCGCTCACGCTCGGCTTTCATTTGCTTCTCCATTGCATCCTGAATCTCGCGCGGCGGGATAATGTTTTTGAGCTCAACTCTGTTCACCTTAATGCCCCACGGGTCTGTCGCCTCATCCAAAATCACGCGGATTTTGGCATTGATGGTGTCTCTGGAGGTGAGGGTAGAATCCAGCTCCAATTCGCCGATAATGTTGCGCAGCGTGGTCGCGGAAAGGTTTTCAATTGCACTTAAAGGGCTCTCTACACCGTAGCAATAGAGCTTCGGGTCGGTGATTTGGAAAAACACAACCGTGTCAATTTGCATGGTGACATTGTCCTTGGTAATCACCGGCTGCGGTTTAAAATCCACCACCTGCTCTTTGAGCGAAACTTTTTTGGCAATCCTGTCAATAAACGGAACTTTCAAGTGCAACCCCGTTTGCCAGGTTGTATGATAGGTGCCGAGCCTCTCAATCACATACGCCTTTGACTGCGGCACGATTTTAATATTGGTAAAAATGAGTAATGCTAAAACAATAAAAACTAAACCGACAATGATGATAATGGGATCCATGGTAATTCTCCTTTTCTATTTTACAATGAGTTTCACGCCTTCTATGCGCTCCACTCTGACTGTGGTGCCTGCTTCGATGCATGCGCCGCTCGCGCTGCGCGCAGTCCACACATTTCCTTTTACTTTGACCTGACCGGTTGCGGCTATGTTATCAATGCGCTCGGTCACAATGCCCTCGGCACCGAGACATCGGTCGGCATTGGTTGCCTGCACCTTTGGCTTGACAAACTTTTTGACAAGCGGTCTGGTAATCACCAGCGCCAGCAGCGATACGGCAGTAAAGAGGATGATTTGCACAGCAAAACCGGCACCGCAAAGCGCCGCAATCAGCGCAGCGACCGCGCCGAGCACAAACCACACCGAGACCAGCTGTACCGTGGCGCCTTCCACAATCGCAAAAATGACAATGGCTGAAGCCCACAGAATGTAAATGGCTGTTTGGCTCATACCTCCCACCTCCTTTGAATCCATTGCATACAAAATGCGGCATCATTTACGGCAAAACAATGCGCTGCATAAAAACACAAGTCCACTGCTGCGCAGCCGCAAACTGTTATATTGTGTATCTTCCGATTTTCGAAAGCGCATGTTCAAGTTTTCTTGATTATATCACAAGTTCATATGACTGTCAATAATTTTCTGTTGATTTTCTCAAAAAATTTTCCTACCGCTTTTTGCAGGCTGACTGCTGCGCACACATCTTTCTTCCTCACAATGAATAGCATCGGCAGTGTGTGCGCCCTTTGCCTTTCGGATATTAAGCATTTCTTATTCACTATCTATTGTTTGAAAAAACAACAACCGGATACAACCTCCCTGCAATTTTATGCTGCTTTTTATGATATTTTTTATTTTACTTCGTTCATGACATTACTTTTTCCTGCACAGCAGCGCATGTATGGTTGAAGTAATGCTCACATTTGCCGAAAAAAAGAAACATCTTTTGAGCACCCGCAAAAACTTTCTTTTTCTTGACAAGTACTCTACCGCGCGCTACAATAATAACAGTTAGAAAAATTTAAACTTAAAGTGAAGTTGAGATTAAAAAGGGAAGCACAGTTCGGAAAACAATCGGGGTACCGGTTGCCTGTTTTAGAAATTCTTTTCCGCTTTGGAGATGTTTTCTTGTTTTTGGAAATGCTTTGTCGGTTTTGAAAACGTTTTTTCGCTTTCGGAAATACTTTTGCATTTTGGAAATGTTTTCCGGTTTGGAAATTCTTTTGCATTTTGGAACTGCTTTGTCGGTTTTGAAAACGTTTTTTCGCTTTCGGAAATACTTTTGCATTTTGGAAATGTTTTCCGGTTTGGAAATTCTTTTGCATTTTGGAACTGCTTTGTCGTTTTTGAAAACTTTTTTTCGCTTTCGGAATTTCTTTTCCGCTTTGGAGATGTGCTTCGGTTTCATGGCGAGCTCCCCTTTTAAATCATCGGGCATATGCTTTCATTTTGAAAGGAGAAACACTATGGCACTTATCGGCAATGCCGCCGAGCAGAGCGGCATCAGCGCTTCGGCAATTCGCTTTTATGACAAGCAGGGCTTACTGCCCGGTTTAAACCGCTCGGGCGGCGGCACCAGAGTGTTTGGCGCCGAGGAATTGGAACGGTTGCAGCAGATTCACGCGCTCAAACAGGCAGGTTTTTCGGTAGAGGAAATCAAGTGGCTGCTCACCTCGCGCGCACCGGCAGAGAAAAAACTTGCATTTTTAGAACAAAAGCAAGCCCTCTTGCAGGCGGCACAGGATGTGCTCACTCAAAAAGAAGCGGCGCTGCGCGCCGCCCTGCCCGCTCCGCAGCCGGCAAAGAAAAAAGCAGTGGTGAGAGTAAAACCGAAACGCTCCTATTAATGCAGATTGAAAAACAAACGATAACAAATAGAAGGGGCTGTCTCACGTGAGTGAGGCAGCTCATCACTTTTCTCGCACCGTTTTATCAACAATTTAAACTGTATTATGTTGATTTTAGAGTAATTTTGGGCATAAAAAATCAAGGATATTGATATCCTTTAGGTGATTTATTCAGTTTTGAATTCGTTAAGCAACTTCCTGCTTAAAAAGATATGTTTGTGTTCTTTTATCCCGCTGTTTGTGATTGTATTTATTCACATTCATAGCAAAGCAAAGAAGAAACATTTCTGTTGTTACATTTTCTTCGCCTCGTGTTAAAAATCTTCTAAACCGGTAATCCTGTTTAAGCACTCCAAACGCACCTTCTACCTGTATGGAACGATTCAATCTTAACATAATACCATGCTCATTCGTTATATTTTCGAGTGAAATTTTTCTGTATTTTTCAAGCAATGGAGAATACTCAACACTTCTTCCGGTTTCGGAAGTGGTACATTTATCTTTGTTCGGACAATTTTGACATTGAGCGGTTTTGAAAACTCTTTTTTCAGATATGTAACCACTTGCACTTGTGGTATTTTTTAAATTGTGAAAAGTCATTTCATTCCCTTCGGGACAAATGAAAATATCTTTTTCTTCTATATATTGAAAGTTGGAATGATAATATTTGCTCTTTTTCTTTTTAACGGTATCGTAGCTGTTGCATTTATTGTATCATAATCCCTTTTGTTTGAATATCACCCAAATTGGTGGATTTTAGCGTTTTTTTAATAAAGTTCTGTGAAGTCGATGCCCCACAATGTCTTCTTTGCCCCGTTCTTGCAATTGGCGGCGTTATGTGCTACAATATGGAAAATAATTATAAGAGTAGGAACCTGTGCGTTAAGTGCCGGCAGAACGGGGAGTTGTCTGCCGGACGAAAGTATTACTGCGGTGCAGGTTTCGCATCCCGCTTAAGCTGCATAGCGAATCAAAAAGGTTGAGGATGCCCCCTCGCCCTTTTTTCTTTCTGTGGGGGAAAGGACAGATTGTGAAAAAAAAAGAATACATTTTAAAGCTCACCTTTAGCGCCATGCTCATTGCGCTCTATTTTATTACGGACAGGTTCACTGCCATTAACCTGCTTTCCAACCAATACAAGCTCAGCTTTATTCCGCTGATTTTGGCAGCGGTGTTTTTAGGCCCGGTGTGGGGCATGGCGGTAGGCGGTATCGGTGATTTGCTCAGCGCGCTGATTATGCCGACCGGTGCTTACTTCCCCGGCTTTACAGTCGTGAGCGCTCTAATGGGGCTGACCTTCGGTCTGCTCTGCTACAAAAAACTTACCCCGGTGCGCGGGGTGGTTGCCGTGCTGCTGTGCCAGGGAATAGGCGGATTGGTGCTCAACACCCTCAATTTGGCTTTTTACTTTATTGTCAACAACATTACAAAATACGGCAGCAGTGTGGGCGCCATTATCAGTGCACTGGCTTTAAGCCGCGCGATACAGGCAGGGGTTTACATTGTGGTCGAAATTCTCTTTATGTTGCTGCTTATCAAACTCAAACCGCGCTTAGATGCCGTGTTGCCCTGGCACCCGGCTCAGTCGCAGGAGGACAAAGCAGGATATGAGCAATCCCTATGACAAATATTACTATATTAATTTTGTACAATGTTTTGAAAAAGTTTTATGCAATATTGTGCCTTTGTGTGAAAAGTGCATAAAAATGCAGTGGATTATTGTGATTTTAACCTATTCCATTTTCTTATTTTTGTGGTATAATAAAGGTACAGTAAAACAAGGACATCCAGAGCAATATATGTGCTTTTTCATAACCCCCTTAATAAACTCTCTGACTCCCAACAGAGAGTTTATTTCTTTGTGTAACAAAAAAAGATGGGGGAGCCGCAAGGGCTCCCCCATCTTCATTCTATTATTGCCAGCCGTTGGACTGCTGCTGCTGCTGTTGCTGCTGTTGTCCGCTTTGGCTTTGTGTCTTGGTCGGCTTATACTCAATGAGCTTGACATCCACTGTCTTTTGCTCGCCGTTGCGGGAAATGGTCACGCTGACCGTATCACCCACACTGTGGCTGTCTAAGAGTTTGGAGAGGGTTGCATAGGTATCGATTTCCTTGTCATCAATCTTGATGATTCTGTCGCCTGCTTTGAGCCCTGCCTTGTCGGCACCGGAGCCTTCATTGACACTGTAGACATAGACACCGAGTTCGGTCACGCCTGCGGAAATTGCGGTTTGTAAATCGGAAATTTCCACTGCGGTAATGCCGAGCTGTGCTCTGCCTTTGACATAGCCGTATTCAATAATATCTTCAATCGTTGCTTTTGCTGTATTGATCGGAATGGCAAAGCCTAAGCCTTCTACCTCTTCGGAGGAATACTTGGCGTTGACAACACCAATCAGCTCACCATTGAGGTTAAAGAGTGCGCCGCCGGAATTGCCGGGGTTAACGGCTGCATCAATCTGCAGCAAGGTCATGGTCATGTTTTCCACTTCGATTTCTCTATCGGTTGCGGAAATAATGCCGCTGGTAACCGAACCGCCGAGGCTGCCGAGCGGATTGCCGACCACAATGATTTGCTCGCCGACAGCGACAGCGCTGCTATCGCCATAGGTGACGGGAGTTAAATCGCCGGCATCAATTTTCAAAACCGCAATATCGGTCTTTTCATCGGTGCCGACCAACTTTGCGCTATATTCCTTGCCGCTCTTGAGAGTAACGGTGATGTCCTGCGCATCGGCAATGACATGGTTATTGGTCACAATGTAGCCATTCTTGGAAATCACCACGCCCGAACCTGCGCCGGAGGTGACATAATCGCCAAAGAAGGAACCTCTCTGAACATAAGAGGTTTTCACCTCCACCACACTCGCCGCTGTAGAGCTTGCCACACTTTCCACGGTGCTGGCGGTTTTTGCCTTGCCGGTAGAATCGGTTTCGCTTGAGGTTTTGGTGTCGCTTTGGTACACGACGGCATCGCCCGAGCCGCTGGAAACACCTTTGGTAAGGCTTGCGCCGATAACACCGCCCAAAATGCCAATCACAAATACCGCTACTAAGCCGAGAGCGATTTTGGCTCCCTTGCCCTTTTTCTTTTTTGGCGGCTGCATCGGCGGAATGTTTTGCGCCCCGCCGGTGGATGTATGCGGGCCGTATGCGCTGCCCGCGTTTGGTGCATTCCACGCCACGGAAGAAGTCGGTGCTTCGTAGGCTGCTCTGTTTTGACTCGGAGCGCCTTGTGCCGGAGTGCTGTGCGGCTGCTGTCCGGAATTGGGTCCGTAAATAAAGGTGCTCTGTACCGGTTTTTCGGCTTCTTGCTGTGAATAAGCGGGTTTTGCTTGCCACTGCGGAGCACTGCCTGCCGGAGTTGCGTTTTCCGCGGTTTCCGGTTCAGGCTGTTTCGGCTCCTGCGGTGCTGCGCTTTGCGCGGCGGCCGGCTGCTGCAAAAAAACTTCTTGTGCCGCACCGGACTGCTCCGGCTGCTGTGAAAACGGCTCTTGTGCCGCACCGGGCTGCTCCGGCTGCTGCGGCTGTATTGCATCAAAATTCGGCTCTTGCCAATTTCCTTCAAATTTATCCATTTTCTTTGCCTCCTTAGAGAGATATTGGGATTTTTCCCTTTGTCTGCTACTATCATACCCCGCTTATCTGAAAAGTATGTGAAAACACAGTGGAAAAGGCTTGAAAAACAGCTTTTTTTCATCTTTTTTAAAAAGGTGTAAAATCCGCACGTGCGTGTGCCTCATCTGCCCCGCCAAACGCATTCACAGAATGCCATATCGTTTAGTATAATTGTTTTAAATACTATTACTTTACAAAAGAAAAGGAGAAGGAATATGAAAAAGACCATTTTATGCGTTGTTGCCTGTTTACTTGCCTGCTTACTCGTGGCAACCTGTTTTGCGGGCTGCTCAAAAAGCGGCGACAGCGGAGAAACCACGACCGCAGCCACAGACACCTCAGCAGCTACCACTGCGGCTGTCACACAGCCGGAAGGCGAACTCGGCGGCAAACTGGAAGACGGTACCTATAAAATGGTCGGTGTCTATGATATGGATGGGAAAGAATCCGAATCCGGTTTGAACATTCTCAAAAAATTGGAAGAAAAAGGCATCAACATCGATTTGGTTGTCAATGGCGAAAAGATTCAAATGAACGGTAATGACTACAGCTTAAAAGACGGCAAGCTTGTCGGCGAAGACAACACGCTCTCTTATGCGGTAAACGGCAACCAAGTGACGGTTTTCGATGAATCGGATAACAGCAAGATGGTATATGAAAAATAAGTTTTTCAATGCATAGAAAAAAGGCTATCCCGAAGGGGCACCCTCAATAATGCACTGGTCTATGTTGTGCAGACAGTACAAAAAGGGGCTACCCAAGGTAGAATATTAAATTAAGCAACAAACTGATTTCGTTTTTCAAGCGGAGTCAGTTTTGTTTTGTATTGAATTCTGTAACGATTGTAGTAATTGAT
>JAFRLX010000156.1 GCA_017430965.1 Clostridia bacterium
AAATAAGGATTTGTCGCGCTCTTTGAGCGCGCAAATCCTTATTAAATGAATAATTAATAATGAATAATGAATAGTTAAGGGCGACACATTCGCACTTGATTTTATATCCCCTCTGTCGGCTCTGCCGACATCTCCCCTAAGGGGAGAAAATGGCGTAGTTTCAATAAAAACTATCAAACAAAAGAGCAACGCGTTCTTTTACAATCGGGTGAGGGTGTCCACCCTGACAGGGTCCGTCCCTTTTGTCACTTCGTGACATTTCCCCGCACTGCGGGGAATCACCCTCAATTATTCACCATTCATTATTCACTATTCACTACAAATAAGGATTTGGGAGCCCGCAAGGGCTCCACAAATCCTTATTTGCCGAGGGAGCTATGAAATCGATTGCTGTCTACATTCACATACCATATTGTCGCAGCAAATGTCCTTACTGCGATTTTTTCTCATTAGCCGACCAAAGCAGTGCGCAGCGCTATGTGGAGGCGGTGTGTGCAAGAACTGCCGCTTTTTTGGAAGAAAACCCTTGTGAAGTAGAAACCCTTTACATTGGCGGCGGTACACCCTCGGTGCTGGAGGGAAAGCAGATTGCCGCTATCATTGAAACTGCCGCAAACGGCAGCAGCAAAGCGATTGGTGAAATCACCGTGGAGTGCAATCCCTCGGATGTGAGCGCAGCGTTTTTTGAAAGCATCCATGCCGCAGGTGCCAACCGCCTGAGCCTCGGGATGCAGTCGGCGGTGGACAGTGAGCGCAGAGCGCTCGGCAGGCGCGCAGACCGCGCGCAGGTGAAAGCGGCGGTAGAGGCGGCAAGGCGCGCGGGCTTTCAGAACATTTCGCTGGATATCATGCTCGGCATCCCGCAGCAAACCCAAAGCAGCCTTCAAGAGAGCATTCGCTTTTGCGCGGAGCTTGGTGTAGAGCATGTCAGCGCCTATATTTTAAAGCTGGAAGAAGGCACTTTTTTTGCCAAACACCCTCAGAGGCTTGCGCTGCCGGATGAAGATGCCGCGGCAGATTTATATTTGCTGGCAGTAGAAGCGCTCGAACAGGCAGGCTGGCGGCAATACGAAATTTCCAACTTTGCAAAGCCGGGCTTTGAGAGCCGGCACAATTTAAAATATTGGCGTTTGGAACCGTATGCGGGTATCGGTGCGGCGGCACATTCGTTTCTCGGCGGCAAGCGCTTTTACTACCCGCGCGATATTGACTATTTTATCGCAGGCGGCGCACCGATTGCCGATGGTGCGGGCGGCGACAGGCTGGAGAGAATCATGCTCGGCCTGCGCTTAAAAGAGGGCATTCAAAAAGCACTGCTCAGCGAAAAAGCAAGGGGAGAACTGCCCGCTTTGGAGCAACAGGGCTTTGTGACAACCGATGAGCAAACAGTAGCACTGACACCTAAAGGCTGTTTGCTATCCAATACCATTATCAATTTATTAAGTGAGGTGTAAATGATGAACGAAGTATTGAAGGCAATGGAAACACGAAGAAGTGTGAGAAAATTCTCAGCCGAAATGCCGCAAAAGGAACAAATTGACACAGTCATTAAGGCAGGGCTGCAGGCGGCAAGCGGCAAGAATGAGCAGGCGGCAATCGTGATTGCCGTCACCAATCCGGAGCTGCGCGAAAAGCTGCGCGCGGATAATGCCGCTATCGGCGGCTGGGATAAGGCATTTGACCCCTTCTACGGTGCACCGGTGGTGCTCATCGTGCTCGGCAGAAAGGATTTCCCGACTCATGTTTATGACGGTGCGCTGATGCTCGGCAATATGATGCTCGCTGCCCATTCTTTGGATTTGGCAAGCATTTGGATTCACCGCGCAAAAGAGGAATTTGAGAGCGAAAACTACAAGCAGCTCTTGAAGGATTTAGGCGTGGAAGGCGAGTGGGAAGGCGTTGGCCACCTGGCACTCGGCTTTGCTGCCGAGGGGTTGCCGCAGGCACATCCGATTAAGCCGAACAGAGTGTTTTATGTAGAATAGACTGCAAAGGAGGCGGCAGGGGTGAAAACGGCGAACAATATCATCCTCATCGGTATGCCAGGCAGCGGCAAAAGTACCTGCGGGGTACTGGCGGCAAAGGCACTGTGCATGCGCTTTGTGGACACAGATTTAGTCTTGCAACAAGAGCTGCGCATGCCCCTGCAGCAGATTCTCAATAAAAAGGGCAGGGCATTTTTCGAAGAGGAAGAAGAAAAGTGGCTGTGTGCGATTGTGTGCAATGATTCCGTGATTGCAACCGGCGGCAGTGCGGTGAATTACGAAAAAGCAATGGAACATTTAAAGCAAATCGGCACGGTAGTGTACTTAAAAATCAGCTATGAAGAAATGTGTGCGCGCATTAAGAACATTACCACCCGCGGCATTGTGCTCGACCAAGGGGAGACCCTCAAAAGCATGTACCAAAAGCGGGAAGCGCTCTACCTTCGCTACGCCGACAAGGTGATTGATTGCGACTGCCTTTCGGTGGAAGAAGTGGTGGAAGAGATATGCCAAATCCTTATTTTTTAAGGGCTTGCATATTCCGGCGATATATTATATAATGAAGTTAATAAATGAGGAGGAAATGAGTATGGCTTGTTTTTTAGTTCCTGCGGCTGAGGCTGTTGTGGTGACTGCCGCTTATATTGCGATTAAGAAAAAAGAACAGAAATTAGAGGCACCCAAGCTTTCTGCCGGGGAATCTCTTGGCGAACAAAAAGCGACTCTGACTTGGTCCAGGAGGCTTTCCTGGCTGTTAGGTTTGCTTTGGGGCGGTGTGCTGTTGCTTGCGTTTGAGCATTTTTGGCATGGTGAGATTGTACCATTCCCACCCTTCTTGACAGCGATGGCGAACCCTGCCGATGCGGCGGAGATGTTCCACGAAATGTTGACTGTCGGCGTTTCGATGGCGCTTACCGTGACAGCTGTTTGGGGCGTGGTTTGCGCGATTGCAAGCGCTAAGGTGAAAAAAGCCAATGCCAAGTTAGCCAAGGAAAAAGAATAACACAAGTTGAGCGAAAAAGCTGAGGTATACGGATGACTTTATTGATAACAATCATCGCAGCCGTGGTTGCGACTGTGGTTTGGTACACCAATGAGCAGAGAAGCAGCTACAAGCTCGGCACCCTTGCTTTGATGTATTGGGGCGCTTCCCTGATGTGGTTCATAGACTTTGTGTTTGAATATGCAGAGTTGAAGGCAGAGTATTTTAACCAGGCATTCGCTGATATTCTCAACGACACTTTACTCGGTGTAGCGGTTGTCGTTCTCGGGTTGGTTGCTTGGGTAATCATTCTCTTGATTAAAGACCCGAAGGGTGTATTGAAAAAATAAAAATGATGCAAAAAAGGTGTCTCAACAAAAGCGTTGAGACACCTTTTTTCAGGTAAATGAAACGGACTGTCTTATTACGGAGAGTGACGATAAGGAAGTTTTGGTTCATTTTGACCGCTTTCACCCATCTTGACAATGAAAAAATAAGACAATACGACAAGTATTCCCTCATTTTTGTCATTGCCAATTTGAGCCAAATCAATCAAAATGAACTGC
>JAFRLX010000157.1 GCA_017430965.1 Clostridia bacterium
GCCGTAGATACGGCGATTTTGCGTTTTTGCCAATCTCTGCTTGTCGTATCACATACGACTCAGCGCAGAGATTGGCAAATTTCATCTCACTCTTTCAACATCTGTCAGCGTGTAGAAAAACAAGTTTTTCTACACGCTGAACAGCGGTTCGCTTTTGCGAACCGATTATAGGCAACAGACAACAGCTTACAGGAAACAGCTTACAGGGAACAGGGAACAGGCAGGGAGTTCGCTTTTGCGAACTCGAACAATAAGCCCCCCATCTTCTGCAACGATTTCTTTATTGGGCTCAAAATAAGCCTTAAAAGAATTGACAGGTTTTTGACAATTCTTTATAATGGTAATATCAAACAATTGAGGTATTCATATGACTTTTTTTGAGCGTTATACTCAGTTATGCAAAGAAAAGAACACTACCACTACGGCAATCGGCACATCGCTCGGGTTTTCAAAAGCGACTATCAGTGCGTGGCGCAACAACCGAACGCAGCCCAAAGGCGCATCACTTGAGCGCCTTGCCGCCTATTTTGGAGTGTCCACCGATTACCTGCTCGGAAAATCCGATTTGCGCGAACCCGAAAAGCAGTTTGACGATGTGCAAATGGTGAAAATTGCGCTGTTCGGCACCGAAGATGTGCCGCCCAAAGCGTGGACAGAGTTAGAGCGAGTGGTCGCGCACCTCAAGCGCAAATACGATATTCGCCCTAAACCCTAACCGGTGCGTAGCAAGCGAACCTGCCGACCGCCGACTGCCAACTGCCGGCTGCTGACTGCCAACTGCCGGCTGCTGACTGCCGACCGCTAATGTATAATAGCGAGTTCGCTTTTGCGAACTCTCGCCAACAGCGCAAGCAATAAAAAAGCCTCACCCCTGCCGAGTTCGCTTTTGCGAACTCGCCACTGAACACTGAACACTGAACACTGAAAACTGAAAACAGTTCGCGCAAGCGAGCCATACCGACTGCCGGCTGCCGACTGCCGGCTGCAACAAAAGGAGAAAAAAGATGAAAATTGTGATTGCATGTGATTCGTTTAAAGAGTCGCTTTCCTCTATGGAAGCGGGCGAGGCGGTGGAGCGCGCCGCGCGGGCGGAATTCCCCGAGGCGGAGGTCATTGTTTCCCCGCTGGCAGACGGCGGCGAAGGCACTGCCGATGCTCTGCTGGCGTGCCTGGGCGGCAAGCGCATTGAGTGTGAAGTGCAGAACCCGCTGGGCAAGACCATTACCGCCACCTATGCGCTGACGGATAACAACATCGCGGTCATTGATGTGGCTGCGGCAGCAGGCTTGGCACTGCTCGCTCCCGAGGAGCGCAATCCGCTGAAAACCTCCACCTACGGCGTGGGGCAAATGATAGATAACGCCATTCGCCGCGGTTGCCGCGATTTCATTATCGGCCTTGGCGGCAGCGCCACGATTGACGGCGGTGTCGGAATGTTGGAAGCGCTGGGGCTGAAGTTTTTCAACCGCTTCGGCGACCGCATCAAAAACCTCAAAGGCGAGGATGTTGCCGAAATCAAGCACATCGATTTTTCCGACGGCAACCGCCACATCCCCTCTTGCCGCTTTCGCGTTGCCTGCGATGTCGAGAACCCGCTGTGCGGCAAAAACGGTGCCGCCGAGGTCTACGGTCCGCAAAAGGGTGCGGATGAAGCCTGCGTGCAAAAGCTGGACACCGCGCTGTTTGACTTAGCGGATATGGTGAAAATGAAATTCCACCGCGATACCAAGAATATCCCGGGTGCCGGTGCGGCAGGCGGCTTAGGCTGGGCGTTTGTGACCTTCTTAGGCGGTAAATTGGAAAAAGGCACCGCCATTGTCGCCGATGCCACCGATTTAAAACAAAAATTAGAGGGTGCCGACCTCTTTATCACAGGCGAAGGCAAGCTGGATGCCCAATCCGTGCAGGGCAAAGCGCCTGTCAGCGCAGCGAAGCTTGCCAAGGAGTGCGGCGCGATGACCGCCGCCTTTTGCGGCTGTGCCGGTGAGGGTGCGCAGCTGGTCAATGAGGAAGGTATTGATGCCTTCTTCCCGATTGTGCGGAGCATTGTCACCACTGAAGAAGCGCTGGAGCCGGAAACCGCAGCTGCCAACCTGGAACAAACCGCCGCACAATATTTCAAAGCCTTAAAAAGCTTTAACAAATAAGGGGATTTGGCATCGCCAAATCCCCTTATTTGACAGACTGTCGAAAAAGTGGCTGAAACCACGCGACTATTTACCATTCTTATAGTATCATTTTATTTTTAAATTGTATTAAATCCTTCTTTATAGATAATTAATTTAAAGCATAATATTACGAAATCGCCGTAGATACGGCGATTTTGCGTTTTTGCCAATCTCTGCTTGCGGTACATGGGAATAAAAACAATCAAGGCTGATGTGCCTAATAGCATTTCTTTAAGCACCTTTATTTCGATTTTTTCTTTGCAATACGCAGTGTATTCCTGCAGA
>JAFRLX010000158.1 GCA_017430965.1 Clostridia bacterium
GCAGCAGTTAGCGGTTAGCGATTGGGCGACACATTCGCACTTGATTGTATTAGTTTGGATTTAATCCAAATTTGGCTTAAATATGCGAAGAATAGACATCATCTTTCCATCTATCAAACGGGTGTGGGTGTCCCACCCTCTCGCTACCGGCTACCGGCTATCGGCTAACAGCTAACAGCTTAAATTCACACAAAAAGGACATCTTGCGATGCCCTTTTTGTGTGTGAGAGTATTTATGAAAATCTCTTGCGAGATGATCACCGATATGAGGCAGAGTGCAGTAAGAACAACACTCTGCCACGGCGTTCGCCGTATGAATAAAGAAGTGGGTAAAATGTATGGGTTGTATTAAAAAAATCAAGTAGTTAAAACTTATGCAACTTCCTCTTCTAATATAGCGCTTTTTTTGTCATCGGTATTTAATACCTTTAAAGAAGGTCTGTTATCTAAACCGAGTTCAAGCATTTCCATTTCTCTTTGCATTTGTTGCCTTTGGTATCTTGCTTCACGCATTTTTAATTTAATATGTTCTTGGCGTTGTTTCTTTTGCAAGGAGCGAGAAAACATTTTCTTCAAAAATCTTCTTTCCGCCAAAGCAATTTTTTCTTCAAAAATGAAGCCGATAATCACTGCCACTACCAATAATCCTTCTATCACAAATCTGGTTATCATTTTCATTACCTCCTCGAACAAAATCGAACATTTGTTCATCAACTGAGACTATTATAGCATAAAAAATCGGTTTGTCAATACATTTGTTCGATTTATTTTTGATTTTAGGTACTTAAAAGCGAATTATGGTATATATTTATATGTTTTTTATTCGATTTTTGTTCGATAAATGCATATTTTTTCTTTTTTGGGTAGAAGTTTGTTCGGTCGCCGCTGCATTCATTAATCATAGAGATGGTCTTTTCTTATTTTCGTGAAATGTTACTTTCCATTATTTGAAAATTTGGAGTGTGGAGTGTGGAGAGTGGAGTGAATGGCGGGACATCCGCACCCGATTATTAATGCATCAGGCATAAGGCACAAGGCACAAGTAGGGGCGGATACCATCCGCCCGAAAGAAGAAGCACAGCAACCTGTAGGGGAGGGTCTCTGTGCCCTCCCGGGTGTAAGGCATAAGGCACAGCTGCGGTCGATGACCGCAGAATGAAGTTTGCGCAGTGCGCAAATGAAGTAGCTTCGCTATGAAGTATGCCTGCGGCATATGAAGTATTGGCTTCGCCAATATTGAGGGCGGGACACCCGCACCCGATTTATAAAAGCAACACGCCGTATTGCCACCACTAATTCCAAATTCCGCATTCCGTATTTCGAATTAAAAAAATAACACTTGCATTTTTAAATGAATGTGTTATGATATACTTAACATTTATCGTAGGAGGAAAGAAAAATGGCTTATAAAATTTCAGATGATTGCATCTCTTGCGGCGCTTGTGAAGCAGAATGCCCCGTTCAGGCTATCTCTCAGGGCGATGACAAATATGTCATTGATGCAGATGCATGTCTTGATTGCGGTGCTTGCGCAGGCGTATGCCCTGTAGAAGCTCCTCAGGCTGAATAAGTCTTACCTTACATAAGGTCGGGCGGGGTGACCCGCCCTTTCATTTTGAGAATTTTTATGGTTTAAGGATATAGCGTATGAAACTTGGAATCATAGGGCTGCCGAATGTAGGCAAAAGTACCCTGTTTAATGCAATTACCAATGCCGGTGCGCAATCGGCAAACTACCCGTTTTGCACGATTGAGCCGAATGTGGGCGTGGTTGCCGTGCCGGATGAAAGGCTTGATAAATTAGCCGAAATGTACCACCCGAAAAAAATCACCCCGGCAAGCATCGAGTTTGTCGATATTGCGGGGCTTGTAAAAGGTGCCTCCAAAGGCGAGGGGCTCGGCAATAAATTTCTCTCCAATATTCGGGAAGTGGATGCCGTGGTGCATGTGGTGCGCTGCTTTGAAAATGATGATATTACGCATGTGGACGGCTCAATTGACCCGTTGCGCGATATTGAAACCATCAATTTGGAACTCATTTTCTCCGATATGGAGATTTTGGGCAGGCGCATTGATAAAACCGCGAAACTGATGAAGGGTGACAAATCCCTTGCCGGGGAGTTGGCATTCTTAAAAAAGGTGAATGAAGCCTTAGAAGCCGGTCACCTTGCCAAGAGCGTGGAGTGCGAGAGTGAGGAGGAAGAAAAAATCCTTGCCGCAAGCCAGCTTTTAACCGCAAAACCGGTTATTTATGTTTGTAATATGTCGGAGGATGATTTTGCGGCAGGCATTGAAAACAACGCGAATTTTATGAAGGTAAAAGCCTTTGCTGAGAGCGAAAACAGTGCGGCACTGCCGATTTGTGCCGAAACGGAAGCCGAAATCTCTTCGATGGAGGATGAGGAAAAAGAAATGTTTTTAGCCGAACTCGGCTTGGAACAATCGGGCTTAAACCGCTTAATTAAAGCGAGTTATGATTTACTCGGGCTGATGTCATTCTTAACTGCCGGTGAGCCGGAAGTGCGGGCGTGGACAATTAAAAAAGGCACCAAAGCACCGCAGGCGGCAGGCAAAATTCACTCCGATATTGAGCGCGGCTTTATTCGTGCCGAGGTGGTGAAATATGACGATTTAATCGCCAACGGCTCCCTCGCGGCTTGCAAAGAAAAAGGAATTTTGCGCAGTGAGGGCAAAGAGTATGTGATGGAAGACGGCGATGTCGTTCTGTTCCGATTTAATGTGTAAAAAAGCGAGCCAATCGGCTCGCTTTTTTACAGTTGTTCGCGCCCTCACAGTTACTCGCTACGCTCGCAGTTGCAAAGAAACCTTTGCAGTTGCAGGCAAAGCCTGCAGTTAAGAGAATTTCAACTACGCGGAATGTAGCTATGAATGATAGTGAATAACTACAAACGCAGTTTGTAACTGCGAGTGAAACGAACAACTGACAAATAGGCATTTGCTCCGCAAATGCCTATTTGTCGAGTTTCTTCTCCGCAACCAAAATTTTCTCTATCATTTGCAGCTTCGCCTGTGTTTCTTTTACTTCGGTGAGTAAGGCGTCCACATCCTTTAAATTATAATCACTCAAGCCGAGCAGGTAATCGGCAGTTACACCGAAAAAGTCTGCCATTTGCACAATGGCATAACTGTCGGGGTTAGTTCTTCCCGTTTCGTAGTTTGAGAGTGTTTTTTGGTCAATACAGGTTTCTCTTGCCACATCCGCCTGGCGCAGACCGCGTGCTTTGCGCAGTTGTTTAATTCTGTTCATCATCTCACCCCGCCTCTGTTTGTTTTCATTATAGCATATCCGTGTTGAAATAACTACACTTTTTTCTTTCTTTTATGCAATCTGTTTTTAAAAACTTGCATTTTTTTGGCATATTACGCGTTTATTTGTGTTATTTTGCATAAGTTTTTCTGCTACTTGCAAAATGTATTTGACTAAAATGCCATAATATGGTATTATAAAAGCGTTATATTAATAAAGGAGGAGTATTCCAATGAGAAAGTTAACAAAAGTCCTTTCCGTTTTGTTGGTGCTGGCATTGGTAGTCACTGCTTTTGCAGCCTGCGGCAAAAAGGATGAGGGCACAACCGAAAGCAAAAAAACATATATCATCTATTCCGATAACTCTTTTGCTCCGTTTGAGTATCTTGACAAAGAGTCTAACAAGTACATCGGTATTGATATGGATATTCTTGCTGCCATTGCGGAAGACCAGGGCTTTGCGTATGAAATGCACAACGAAGGCTTTGATGCTTCCATGGGTGCGGTGCAATCCGGTCAGGCAGACGCTATGATTGCCGGTATGACCATTACCGAAGAGAGAAAAGAAACCTTTGATTTTGCAGACGGATATTATGATGACGGTCAAATCTTAGTGGTGAAGAACGATTCCAAAATCGCTTCCGAAAACGACTTGAAAGATAAGAAAGTCGCTATCAAAATCAGCACCATGGGCGCTGAGTATGCCGAATCTATTAAAGATAAAGTCGGTTTCACCACCAGCTCTTATGAGGGCTCCCCCGAAATGTATCAGGCAGTTGCTACCGGCAATGCCGATGCTTGCTTCGAGGATTTTACATATTTTATATATTTAGGGAGACAAAAAAGCCTGAAAGCATAGTATTTACAGGGTTTCTATTGTGAGATTTAACACGTTCTATTGTGAGATTTAACACGTTCTATTGTGAGATTTAACACGTTGATAACTTTTAAGTGAGATGACATTTGACATACAACTCACAATAAAATATAATGTTTGTGAGAAACTTGTATAAGGGGGTCACACAATGGACTA
>JAFRLX010000159.1 GCA_017430965.1 Clostridia bacterium
AGCACTTACATTTATGTTAAGCTTGTAGATGGCAACGGTTGGAAATTCCTTCTTCTCTTAATTCCGATTGTAAATATCGTCTATTTCATTATTTTAGACATCAAAACAGCAAAAGCTTTCGGCAAAGGCACAGGATTTACGGTTGGTTTGATTTTCCTTGCGAATATCTTTACCTTAATTCTCGGCTTTGGTTCCGCAGAGTATATCGGCCCGAACGGTGTTCCTGCTAACGCAGGTCAGGTTCCGCCCGTGCAACAATAAAACCCGGTTTGAAAGGACTGTCAAAAGACAGTCCTTTTTTTTTCGATTGAGAATTGACATATTATTTAATATTATATATAATTAACTTATCTATGATTTAAAGGAGTGAGTGTTTTGACTATTACAAAAAATTGGAACAATCAGGATTGTACATTTGAGATTGAGGGGCGCATTGACACCTTGACTTCCGCCGAATTGGAACAGGCGGTGGCAGAAGTGGCGGATAAGTGCGAAAAACTCATCTTTGACATGGCGGGGGTAGACTATGTTTCTTCCGCCGGAATTCGCGTGATTATCCAAACACACCAAAATATCGGCAAGGAATGCTTTATTCTCAAAAATGTTCCTGCCAATGTCATGGAGCTGTTTAAAATGACCGGCTTCCAAAAAGTGTTGAATTTCCAGTAATGAGCAAACAAAAGCACAGGAGAGTGTTATGAGCAGAGTATTAGAGTCTATTATTCAAAATGTAAAAGAATATCCCGATTTTTGCGTGCTGACAGACGTGGGCGAAGGCAACAGCTTTACCTACGCGCAGTTCGACAGCTTTGCGCGCAAAATCGCCGCAAAGTTAGTGCGCTCCGGAGTCGGTGCGCGCGATTTTGTGAGCATTGAATTACCCAAGAGCAAGGAATTTATCGCCGCGATTGTGGCGACCTGGCTTGTCGGTGCTGCCTATGTGCCGCTTTCTCCGGATTACCCCGAGGAGCGCCTGCAGTATATTCGAAACGACTGCGGTGCCAAGGTCAATATCAATGCCAGGTTTTTAAAAGGCATTGAAAAGGAAGCACCTTTTGAAGGCGTCGTTACTGTGGAAGAGGATGCACCGGCGCTGGTCATTTACACCTCCGGCTCCACGGGAAAGCCAAAGGGCGTGTTGCATCCGCGGCGCAGTATTGATGATGCAGTGGAGCGCTTTAACGCGTACTTTGATTTACCGCGCGGGAGCGCGGTGGCGCTCGGAGCACCGTTTACCTTTGTCGTTTCCGTGCATGATATTTTCCTGCCCTTAACTTCCTGCATGGCAGGCTACATTGTGCCATTTGAAACGATGAGAGACCCCATTCTCCTTGCTGAATTTATTCAAACCAATCAAATCAATCATACCTTTATCAGCCCGAAAATGCTCAAAGTGTTTACTCCTTTGGGAGATTGCCTGAAAAGTGTATACACCGGCAGCGAGCGGGTGAGCAATACCTATAGCGAGCAGTTTGAACTGACCGTGATGTACGGGCAGTCCGAGTGCTGCGGCACGCTCGCGTTTAAAGTGGACAAACCCTATGATAACACACCCATCGGCAAGCCGATCGGCAGCTTAAAAGCCTACATTTTAGATGAAGCCGACAATCCCGCCGAAGAAGGCGAGCTGTGCTTTAGCGGCTATTTTGCCGAAGAGTATATCCACCTGCCCGAGCAGTCTGCCAAAACCTTTGTGCCCAACCCCTTTGCTGCACAAGACGGGTTTGAACATATGCTGCGCTCGGGAGATATTTGCCGCTACGGTGAAGGCGGCAACATCATCTACCTTAACCGTAAAGACTGGATGGTCAAAATCAACGGTCAAAGAGTAGAGCCGGGTGAAATCGAAAGCGTGATTAAAAATGTTCCCGGCATTCACGATGCCTGCATTAAAGATTTTCAGAATCAATACGGACAGGTCTATCTGGTTGCCTATTATGTTGAAAAAGAGCCGGTAGAGGAAGAAGACATTAAGCAGCAGTTGGAGCAAAAGCTGCCGCACTATATGATTCCCGCTTTCTTTGTAAAGCTCGAAGCGCTTCCGGTCAATGCCAACGGCAAACTGGACCGCTCTGCGCTGCAGGCACCGGCAGCGGGCGCATATAAGACCGATTATGTCGCGCCCGAAACCGATATGCAAAAAGTGCTGTGCGCCGCATTTGAAAAGGTGCTCGGTGTCAACCATATCGGTATTGAAGACGACTTCTTCTCACTGGGCGGCGATTCGATTAAGTGCGCTATGGTTGCCGCCGAATGTTCTGTTTATAAAATTACCACTGCCGACATCTTTGCCGGCAAAACGCCGATGATGATTGAGCGCCTGTTACTCAAAAAAGCGGCGCAAAAGACCATTGTCAAAAAAGCGCAAACTGCGCGCAAATATCCGCTGACTCCTTTTGAGCGCGGGATGTATTTAGAGCAAAAGTTAAATGAAGACTCCACAGTCTACAACTTAAACATTGCCGCCATTATCCACGGCGTGGATACCGCTGCGGTCAAGAGCGCATTGCAAAAAGTTTTTGCCGCACACGAAGCATTTCACTCTTTTTACAGTGAGCAAAACGGGCTTCCCGTGCGCGTGCTGACCGATAAACTGCCGCAGATTGAAGAAAGAACCGCCGCTACGCGCGAGGAAGTGCTCGCACAAGTAGAAGCATACTGCACACCGTTTAACCTCAATGAAGGCACGCCGGTCAGGCCGTTCCTCTACACGGTAGAGGATGGCTCTGTCATCGTGCACCTTGCCGTGCACCACATTGCCTTTGACGGCGGCTCCGCCCAAACCTATATCGATGAACTTGCCGCCGCTTTGCGCGGGGAAGAACCGGCAAGCGGAGAAATTGACCTTTCCGATTTATATGACAGAGAGATAGATACCGAGAGCGGCAAAGCATTCTACCACGAATTGTTTGCCGATGGCGTGCCGGTCAATGATATGCCGCTGAAGGGTAAACGCCCGAAGGTGCACCCCTTATCGGACAGACAAATTCACTTTGATTATGTCGGCGAAGAACTTGCCGCGCTCGACAAAACCGCGCGCCGTTACGGCGTGACCGAATTCGAGCTGATTTTTGCGGGTATCTCCATGGTGCTCGGGAAATACACCGCTTCGGAAGATGTGGTGCTGGGCATCCCGACCAATATGCGCCCGAACGGTGCCGACAAAGTGATTGGTATGTTTGTCAATACCGCGCCGCTGCGTGTCAAACCTGTCAGGGACATGAGCCTGGAAGAGTATTTGAAACAAACAGGAGAGTCCGTGCGCCACGCGACCTACGGTGCTTCTCTGCCGTTTGAAGATGCGGTGGCGGAATTTGTCACCCAGCGCGATGAGAGCCGCAGCCCGCTGTTTGATGTCAGTGTCAACTATATGTGGAACCCTGTCGGCTCGGAAGAAGGCGGCATTCAGGTGGAAACCTATACTGTCCTGCAAAAGATGAGCCGCGATATCAATGTGGTCATTCACAAGAGTGAAAGCGGACTTGCCTTTACCTTGCAGTATGCTTCGGAACTGTTTGACGATGCGGTCATAGAAAACTTTGCCGCGCAAATGCGCCACACCCTTTCTCTGATGGCGCAAAGCGGCACCAAGACCCTGCGCGAAGCGCTGGCACTGCCGCCGCAGCAGGAAGCGCAGATGGCGCGCTTCAGCGAAGAAGGCACGGCAGAGCTGCCGGTTACCCTGCTGCATAAGCTCTTTGAAAAGAGCGCGGCTCAGAACGCCGAGAAAACGGCGCTCATTGCTGTCGATGAAACATTGACTTACCGCGAGCTGAATGAGGCAGCCAATATTGTGGCACACAACCTTATCGAACGCGGCGTGAAAGTCGGCGACAGCGTGGCATTGCTACTGCCCAGAGAGTCCTGCTTCTTTAAGTGTATGTTCGGTGTCAACAAAGCGGGTGCGGCGTTTATCCCCTGCGACCCGCAGTACCCGGCAGACCGCATTAACCATATTATCACGGACAGTGAGGCTTCGTTTGTCATTACCACTGCCGACAAACTGGCGGATTACCCTGCCGAAAAGGCGATGGATGTAAATGACATTATTCAGGGCGACCAGCGCAGCAATCCCGACATCGAGATGAGCGATGAAGACCTCGCCTATATGATTTACACCTCCGGTTCGACCGGCAAACCCAAGGGCGTTATGCTGCGCCATAAAGGTATTTGCAGTTATTTAACAGACCACCCGGCAAATGTGATTATTCACAATCTCGTGCAGCGCGCGCATACCTACCTGTCGGTGACAACCGTCTCCTTCGATATGTCCTTTAAAGAGCACGCGGCATCGCTTTGCAACGGCAAAACCCTGATTTTTGCCGGCGAGGATGAAATGAACGACCCGAGAGCTTTGGCGGAGCTGATGCAAAAGCACGATGCCGATTGTATCAACGCCACCAGCTCGCGTATCGGACAGTATATGGATTATGCGCCCTTCTGCGAAGCGCTTTCCAAATGCCGCCTTATCATGTGCGGCGGTGAAGCGTACCCGCTTGCGCTGCGCGACAAGATTCAGGATTGCGCGCAAGAAGCCGTCATTCTCAACACCTACGGACCGACCGAAATCACTGTGTCTTCCAACGCAATGGTGCTCAATGGCGCGGCGTATATTTCCGTCGGCAGACCGTTGCTTAACTATAAAGAGTACATTGTCGATAAATTCGGTGATGTTGCACCCTTCGGTGTTGTCGGTGAGTTATACATCGGCGGTGTCGGCGTTGCCAAAGGTTACAAAAACCTGCCGGATAAAACCGCCGCGGCATTTGTGGAATACAAGGGCGAGAGAATGTATCGCTCCGGTGACTATGCCAAATGGGATGCAGAAGGGAAT
Organism: Clostridia bacterium; assembly: GCA_017430965.1. GTDB lineage: Bacteria > Bacillota > Clostridia > Oscillospirales > Acutalibacteraceae > RUG714. Next base: position 4,835 of record JAFRLX010000159.1, read on the forward strand.
GTGCTCATTCTCGGCAGAATTGACAATCAGGTCAAACTCAGAGGTCTGCGCATCGAGCTCGGCGAGATTGAAGGCTTAATCAATGAGCAGCCGCACATCAAGAAAGTGGCGGTTGTCATTCGCGAGCTCAACGGGCAGCCCAACCTCTGCGCCTACTTTGCGGCGGAAGAGCAGATTGACATTAACGCTCTGCGCGAAGAGCTCAAAAAGCACCTGACACCGTACATGGTGCCGACTGCTTACCTGCAAATGTCCGAACTGCCGATGACGGCAAACGGCAAGACCGATATCAAGCACCTGCCGGAGCCGGTACCGGTGAGCCTGGGCGAATATGTGGAGCCGGCAAACGATACCGAAAAATTCTTCTGCGAGTCCTTCAAAAAGGTCCTGCATCTTGACAAAGTCGGTGCCACGGATGATTTCTTTGAAATCGGCGGCACTTCGCTGGTCGTCACCTCTGTGGTGCTCGATGCGAGCGAAAACGGCTATGATATTACTTACGGCGATATTTTCAAGTTCACCACACCGCGCCAGCTTGCCAAACTCTTTGCGAGTGACGAGGTAGAGGAAAGCAGCGGGCTGTTTGATTTTGAAAATTACGATTACAGCAAAATCGATGCTTACCTCAAGCAGAACAACGTCGACTCCTTCACGGCAGGCGACCTGCGCGAGCTTGGTAATATTCTCATCACCGGTGCGACCGGCTATATGGGCGCGCACCTGCTCGCTCAGTACTTGATGGAAGAAAAGGGCACGGCATACTGCATGCTGCGCAAGGGTAAATTTGACTCTGCCAAGCAGCGCCTGCAAAACATCATGTACTATTACTTTGACGACCGCTATGAGAAAGAAATTCAAGAGCGCGTGGAAGTGTTTGATGGTGATGTGACCGATTACGCTTGCTTTGAAGTGTTTGAAAAAGAGCCGATTGACACGGTCTTTAACTGCGCGGCAAATGTGAAGCACTTCTCCAACGGCACCGATATTGAAGATATCAATGTCGGCGGTGCAGTCAACTGCGCAAAACTTTGTGAAGCGCTCGGTGCAAGGCTCATTCACTTCTCGACCATCTCCGTTTCGGGAACTACTTTGGATATGGAGGCGCTGAGCAAACACACGCTCGATGAGCAAACGCTCTATTTCGGGCAGACACTCGACAATAAATACACTTCCTCAAAGTTGATGGCAGAGCGCATGGTGCTCGAAGCCGCTGCCGAAAAGGGCTTGGATGCCAAGGTCATCCGCGTCGGCACACTGGCGGCAAGAGAGTCCGACGGTGAGTTCCAAATCAACTTCTTAACCAATAACTTTATGGGCAGATTGCGCTCCTACAGTATGCTCGGTTGCTTCCCCTACACCATGATAGAAAATCAGGTGTGTATGGGTCCGATTGATACCTCCTGTGCGGCATTCTTAAAGCTTGCGCGCACTCCCAAGGCGTGCTGCCTGTTTAACGCAGTCAATAACCACACCCTGCCGACCGGCGACATCATTCGCCGCATGAACAAGAGCGGGATGAAGATTGACTTTGTGGAATACGATGTCTTTGCAAAGGCACTGCACGAAGCGCAGGAGGACCCCGAAAAGGCGGCAATCCTCTCAAGCATGACAGCGTATATGAACATGGCGCACGGCAAGCAGGTTATCACCCTGCCGTGTGAATCACACTACACCACACAAATCCTTGCGAGAATGGGCTTCTTCTGGAACGCGAGCAACGAAAAATATGTGGATGATTTTATCGGCGTGCTGCAGGGCTTCCGCTTCTTCGCCAAGGATAACTTGAACAGATAATGATGCAAAGAAATTCGCACTTAATTCAAAAAAAATATAATAGCCTCATTGTTTCGACTTTGGCTATGACAGCGTCCATGTACTTAGCGGGTATCTTGGACAGTATTATGGTCGGTCAAATAGAGGGAACCGTGGCGTTGTCCGCCATCAATTTGACACTGAGCGTTTCGTTTCTCAAAAGCATTTTGATGGCGCTGTTTACCTTCGGCGGCAACACGATTGCCGTTGTCTATAAGGGCAAGCGGGAAAACCGAATGGCGGACCTCGCCTTTACCCTCTCCTTCCATGCGGGTATGCTCAGCTCGCTGGTGCTGATGGTGTTCGGCCTTATCTTTGCCAAGCAGACCGCGGCGCTGCTTGCACAGGGCAATGCGCAGTTGGAACAGTATGTTTTAGATTACTTACTGCCGCTGTGGCTGCTTACACCGTTTATGGTCATTGTCAACCATGTGGCGGCGTTTGCCCGCACGGATGGGTTGAATAAACTTTCCACCGCCCTGCCGGTGGTGGCAAATGTGATTAATCTTGCCTGCGACTACCTCTTTATGGCAGTATTCGGCTGGGGCATTGCCGGTGCCGGTTGGGCAACCATTGCCGGCTATGCGGTCGGCACAGTGATGTGCATTGCTTATTTTTGCTCGAAGCAGCGCAGTGTGTTTTTTGTGCGCTTCAAAAAAGAGGATTGCAAAGAACTCGGCAAAATTTTCAGCATGGGTATGCCGTCGGCACTCATCTATGTGTGCAATTTTTTGCGGCTGTTCTTTATGAATGCGATTATCCTTTCCTCGACCGGCACGGTCGGTATGCAAATTGCTTCCGTTTCGTTTTCGCTCAACAGTCTCAGCTTTATTTTTGCCGAGGGCGCTTCCATGACGTTACTGCCGATGGTCGGCGCGTTTTACGGCGAAAAGGATATCAAGGGGCAGCGCTTAACGCTCAAATACGGTATGCTCATTACCACCGCGCTGTGCCTTTTGGTGATGCTGGTGTCCGAACTCTTCCCCGCGCAGTTGGCGGGGCTTTACGGCTTGAAAGACCCCGAAATTTTGGCGGTATTTAACACCACCTTCCGCATTCTCTCCATCAACATTCCGATTTTAGGCGTTGTCTACGTGATGCGCACCTTCTTTCAAGGCATTAAGCAGCAGGGCATTGCGAATTTGATTGTGATTTTAGATGGTTTTGCGACTGTGATTCCACTCTTGTGGCTCTTTTCCAAGCACGGAATTTACTGGCTGTGGGCATCGTTCCCGGTTTCCAAAGCTGTCACAATTATCATTACACTCATTGTTGTCGTTATCTGCAAAAAAGTGCAGAAAAAAGACAATTACCTCTTAATGGACAGCGAAGAAGGCGCGGTGATGGACTTTACCATCGAAAACAGCGTGGAAGCTGCGGTGGATGCGAGCGCAAAAGTGATGGAATTTTGCCGCGAAAACGCGGTCGACGACACGGTCGCCACCAGAGTTGCCGTGGCGGTGGAAGAGTTGTGTGTTAACACCGCAAAGTATGCTTATGGCCCCGCTTCGCGCATGGTGGATATATTTATCAAAATCAACGAACGCACGATTATTTTGCGCGTGCGCGACAACGGCGATATCTTTAACCCGACAGAGTATCAGGACGATACGGGGCAACTCATCAGCGGGCTTTCAATGCTCAGAGCCATCAGCTCGAGTATAGAGTATAATCGTGTTATCGGGTTTAACACAACGCTCATCAACATTGATTTGGAACAAAAGGGGTAACAGCTTATGAAAAAAAAGAAAAAAGGAAGTTCTCTTTTTTATAAAACCATTGCTATTATCTTACCGATTATGCTCGTGACCAATTTGATTGTGCTCTCGTCGGCGTATTATTTTACTTACCGGCATAACTACAATCACTGCGCAGAGGATGTCACCAAAGCGGCAAAGGTGATTGAAGATTTTGTCGGGATGTATGACCTGACAAAAGAGGATGATGTAAAGCAGTGCAACGAGAGCATCAGCGCCCTGTGCAGGGAGTTTGAAATCACCTATGCGTATGTGCTGCGCATTGACCCCAAGACCAAAAACGAAACCTATATCACGCTCGGTGCCGGGAAGGATGCTGCCGAAACCTATCTTAAAGAGCGCTACCCGGGCTATACGGTGGAGGGTTGTGTCAACCAGGAGCAAATCGATGTTGTCAGCGGCAAGAAGGATTATGCGGTTTTGCGTGACATCAGTTTGATTGATGACACCGTTACCTGTTATGTGCCGCTCAAGCATGTGTATGACCCTTCACTAAACACCTTTGTGGAGACCGAAAAGTCAACCGGCTGTATTGTGGGTGCAGAGGTTTCTTTCCAAGAAATCATCAGAGATTCTCGCAACAACTTTTTGCGAATTTTACTGGCAAGCGTTGTCCTCTCCACGCTGATGGTCATTGTCTTTGCTACGGTAGCAAAAAAGAAAATTGCCGACCCTGCGACAGCAATCAGCCGCTATATGAAAAACTTTGTGGCAGGCGAAGCCGGCAGTCTGGAAAAGATACAGGATATTAAAGGTGTCGCCGAGTATACCGATATGGCGGAATCCTTTAATACTATGGTGGATGAAATCAATCACTATATCGGCGATATCGAAAACCTCAATAAAGAAAAGCATATCGCGGAAGCAGAAATGAACATTACCAGGAGCATCCAGCTCGGGCTGCTGCCTCCGGCGGAGTTTAACAATAAGGATGTCAATATCGAAGCCTACACATTACCGGCGCGCGAAGTCGGCGGTGATTTATATGCTTACCAGGTGATTCCAAACGGGATATTCTTTGCCGTGGCGGATGTTTCCGGTAAGGGCGTGAGCGCGGCGCTGTTTGTTTCGCGCGCGCTGACACTGTTGCATATGTATGCTGCGCTCGGTTACACACCGACTCAGGCGATGGCGGCGTATAACAACACGCTTGCGCAAAATAACCCCGGCAAGCACTTTATTACCACTTTTGCGGCGATTTATAACCCTGCCGACAGAAGCTTAAGCTATACCAATGCGGGGCATAATGTGCCCTACCTGCTCAAAAAAGACGGCTTGGTGCCCTTAGACGGCGCAGCCGGTATGGCGGCAGGCGTATTCTCCGGTGTGGAGTATGAGTCAAGGACCGTTACGCTCGATGAGGGCGATGTCATCTTCCTGTATACGGATGGTGTGAACGAAGCGCAGAATGCAAAAGGTGAGTTCTTCACTACCGAGCGCCTGGAAGAAATTCTCAAAGCGCATGCGGGCGAAAACCGGCACCACATCATTAAAGACGTTTTGGCAGAAGTCAACACCTTCTGCGCGGATGCCGAGCAAAGTGATGATATTACCATGTTCACGCTCAAAACCGCCGGTGCATTTTACCACAAGGATTTGCACTTGGAAGCAAACGTGCAAAACCTGCAAATTCTCAATGAAACGATTGAGAGCCTGCCCAATGTGGAGATGCAGCTGAAGCTGGATTTGAATTTGATGGCGGAAGAAATCTTTGTCAACCTTTGTTCCTATGCCTATGAGGGCAAAGAAGGGGAAATTGACATTGCCATCAACATTGCCGAAAAGGCGGAAATTATCTTCAGCGACAGCGGCACGCAGTATAATCCCACGCGCAACATTTTGGATATTGAGCAGTACGACCACGAGCACACGGTCGGCGGTTTGGGCAAGTTTATCACCTTCCAAATCGCGGATGATTACGAATATACATATGAAGGCGGCAAAAATATCTTAAAATTAATCAAAAACATAGACTAATTTATTTACTTTTTTCAAATCTGTGCTATAATATCAAATTAGTATTTACCAAGGAGAACGGGCTATGGATAACTATGAAGAAATCGGCGCGCGCCTGCGCGAGCTTAGAGAGGTTAGCGATTATACCATTGAGGATTTGGCGGCAGAGTTGGGAATTGACCCCGCTGTCTATGCGACCTATGAGCAAAACGGCAAGGATGTACCGATTAGTGTTATTTACGAAATCGCTCAAAAATTCAAGGTGGATTTCACCGAGATTATCACCGGTAACACCGCGTGGTTAAATACCTACCACCTCATTCGCAGGGGCGAGGGTAAAAATGTCAACCGCAATCCCGAATACCACTTTGAGGATTTGGCGTACCGCTACGGCAACAAGGTTATGCAGCCGCTGTTGGTTACGCTTGACCCGAATGATGATGTTGCCAAACTCATCACCCACAGCGGGCAGGAGTTTAATATGGTGCTTGAAGGCACGGTCATCATCACTCTCGGCAGCAAAGATATTGTGATGCATCCGGGAGATTCGATTTACTTTAATCCGACCATTCCGCACGGGCAGCGCTGCGGCGGGAAAGAAAAAGCAAGATTTTTAACAGTGATTGCCGAGTAAGCGGTACTTGGCAAAAGGGGTGAAAACAATTGGATTATTTATTGAAAAAGTTTCTTCCTCAAATTGAGTTTGATTCTTATGAGGAATTTCACGAAAAGTTTCAGATTAATGTGCCGGAAAACTTCAATTTCGGTTTTGATGTGGTAGATGCTTGGGCAGAGCATGAGCCGGACAAGCGCGCATTGCTGTGGGTCAATGAAGAAGGCGAAGAGCATACCTTCACATTTACCGACATCAAGCGCCTTTCCAACAAGGTGGTCAATTTTCTCAAAAGCCTCGGCTTAAAAAAAGGCGATGTGGTGATGATGATTATGCGCCGCCGTTGGGAATACTGGGTGTGCGCAACCGCTCTGCATAAGCTCGGCGTTATTCTCATTCCCGCCACACTGCAGTTGACCAAAAAAGACATTGTTTTTCGCGGCAACGCTGCCAAAATCAAGGCAATCATCTGTGTGGATGATGATTTTGTGGTCAGTCAGGTCAATGAGGCGTTCCCCGAAATCCCGACACTGAAAAACAAAGTGCTTGTCGGAAAAAAGCGCGAGGGCTGGATTGATTTGCATGAGCAAATGGACAAGTTTTCCGATGAATTTGCCCGCCCCACCGGGGATGAGGCAACGAAGTGGAACGATGTGATGCTCGTTTACTTCACCAGCGGCACCACCGGGATGCCCAAGCTTGTGCAGCACAATTTTGCACACCCGCTCGGGCACATTGTCACTGCGAAGTATTGGCAGCATGTTGAAGAAAACAAGCTGCACATGAGCGTTTCCGATTCCGGCTGGGCAAAGTTCGGCTGGGGTAAGATTTACGGGCAGTGGATTTGCGGTGCCACCATTTTCTGTTATGATATGATTGGCAGGTTTAATCCGAAAAACCTGCTTTCCAAGGTGCAGCAATACGGCGTAACCACTTTCTGTGTGCCGCCGACAATGTACCGCTTTATGCTGCAGGAGGATTTGTCGCAATTTGACCTCTCCTGTTTACACCACTGCGCAACCGCAGGCGAACCGCTTAACCCCGAGGTGGTCAAGCAGTGGAAAGAAAAGGTCGGGCACCAAATCTATGAAGGCTTCGGGCAAACGGAAGGTCCGGTACTCATTGCCAACTTCGGCAGCGAATGGTTTGAGCCGATTCAAGGCGCAACCGGAAAGCCCAACCCGCTCTTTGACATTCAACTGCTCGATGCGGAGGACAATGTGTGTGAAGATGGCGAGGAGGGCTCGCTGACTATTATGGATGTCAAGCATCACCCGCCTGTCGGACTGTTCACCGGTTACTACCACAACCCCGAAATGACCGAGGAAAAACTCGGCGGTATCGGCTACAACACCGGCGATGTGCTGTGGCGCGACAGCGACGGTTACTATCGCTTTGTCGGCAGGAATGACGATGTGATTAAGTGCTCCGGTTACCGCATCGGTCCCTTTGAGGTGGAATCCGCTTTGGTGGCACACCCCGCCGTGGTCGAGTGTGCGATTACCGGCGCTCCCGACCCGATTCGCGGGCAGGTGGTTAAGGCAACCATTGTCCTTGCCAAGGGCTACACCGCTTCACCGGAGCTGACCAAGGAGTTGCAAAACCATGTGAAGCACACTACCGCGCCGTATAAATACCCGCGCGTGATAGAATATGTAGAGGAGCTTCCGAAAACCGTGGGCGGCAAGATTAAACGCGCCCTTATCCGCAAGACGGATGAAGATAATTATAACAAGGAATAACTTGTTAAACAGAACTGCCTCAAAGAGGCAGTTCTTCAGACTGTCGAAAAAGTGGCTGAAACCACGCGACTATTTATCGTTCTTATAATATCATTTTATTTTTAAATTGTATTAAATCATTCTTTATAGATAAGTAATTTAAAGCATAATATTACGAAATCGCCGTAAATACGGCGATTTTGCGTTTTTGCCAATCTCTGCTTGCGGTACCATCGTACAGC
>JAFRLX010000160.1 GCA_017430965.1 Clostridia bacterium
CCTCCGCTATCATATGTCCCTCGCGGCTCCGCCAAGGCGAACCGCCGCGAGTTGGACTGTGGTTCAAGTCCGAACCGCATTCCCACAAAAAAACAACACGGCGTGACCGTGTTGTTTTTTGGTGGAGACTGCTGGACTTGAACCAGTGACCCCTTGCATGTCAAGCAAGTACTCTAACCAGCTGAGCTAAGCCTCCGTATGGCGCAAAGCAGGCGGACTGCTTTGCGGTTTTTTTATTATAGCACTAAAAATGTGATTTGGCAACCATTATTTTTCGGGCGTGAGAGAAATGACCTCAAAGTGGCAGTGGCTTTCGGTGCGGAAGGGCACGCGCCAACCGCTGACACCGGAGCTGACATTCATGGTTGCTTCGCCCTCCCGGTAATCGCCCTCTACCTTGCCGCCAATGAGTGCAAACAGTGATTTGAGCGGGAAAAGCTGCCCTGCGTGGGTGTGGCCGGAAACCTGCAAATCGGTGCCGAGCTTGCAGTTTGCGGCAAAGTCTACCGGCTGGTGGTCTGCTGTGAGCAGGAAGAGGTCCTCATTCGGGTTCGGCAGCGCCTCAACCGCTTTGCGCTGAGAGTCGGCGGCAATATCTTCTCTGCCGAGCAGCTCTAAGTCGGGCGCAATCTGCACATATTCATCTGCCAAAACGCTAATGCCGTTTTGGGTGATGGTGAGCAGCAATTCCTCACTTGTGTAGGGCAGACCGCCGCGGATATATTGTGCATGCTGGACCACTTCGTGGTTGCCGTAGATATAGTAAACGGGAATGTTCAGTTCACCGAAGGCTTTAAAGGTTGCTTCCATTTCCTCTTTGGAAGTGTAGTCATCCGTAATATCGCCGCAAAGCAGGATGAAATCGGGCTTTTCCGCTTTCATTTTTTCAATGGCTTTGAGCGTGGTTTTTAAGTTTTGCGCGGAACCGACATGCATGTCGGCTGCAACAATAAAGCGGTGCTCTTCGGTCAGCTTTGCCGAGGTATAGCTGTGGTAGCGCGGGGTGATGATTTGCATATTCACCGTGCCGTAGACACAGAAAAGAACACCCAACACCAGGCTCACAATTTTATAAGGCACAAATTTGCGCTCGCTTTTCTTGAGGCGCACGGCAATGCTGTAAATTGCATCCGCCAGCGCATCGGGCAGGAGCGCGACATACAGTGCAACCAGAAAAGGCTGCACCGGGCGCAAAAAGACAGGCCCTGCCAAGACCAAGCCGGCAAACGCCGCCGCTAAGATAAACTTGGCAATAATAATCACAACGCGCCAAAGCGTTTTGATGTCTTTTTTTCTGAGTAAAAACTGCACTGCCGAAAGCAGCAGCTCGGCAGCAATGAATAAAATAATCCAAATCCAATACATCTTTACACCTGCTTATTTCGATTCATATTCTTTTAAATGCGCCGCCAGAGCGCGGTAGGTTTCTTCGCTTAAATCATGCTCCACGCGGCAGGCATCCTTTCTGGCGTTGTCTTCGCTCACACCGAGCATGGTGAAAACCTTTGTCAACAGCTTATGCCGCTCATAGGTTTGGGAGGCGATGGCAAAGCCCGCTTCGGTAAAGGAAATCAAATTGTCGGCATCCATTGTGATGTAGCCCTTTTCCTTCAGCCGCTTGGTGGCATAGGTAACGCTCGGTTTTTTGACACTGAGCTGTTCGGCAACATCAATGGAGCGAATGTAGCCTTGCTTTTCTTGAATCATCAGCATCGCTTCCAAATAATCCTCAACGGTTTTTTCGTTCTTTTCCATTGCATGCCCTCCTTTGCCGAATATGGTTTATCTTATTTAGCATAGCATAGAATCATAAAAAAATCAATAAACCGACTTTGAGCCTCAAACCGAATTTGTTTTGGGCAGAAGTGCATGTTTTCTCTTGACAAATGCGAAAAACAGAGGTATAGTGTTATTGGTTAGATGTGTCTAACTTTGTTTTTTTGCAGAGAGGTTAGACAAATCTAACCAAAAAACACAGCATCGGTTAGATATATTTAACTGGCAGGCGTAAGCGAGTTAAATTTTATCCGAGCTGATGTTGAAATCAAATAAGTATCCATGATAGGAGGGGTCAATATGTTGCCGCTTTCATGCGCGCAAGCCGGCGAAGAACACACGGTCAAAAAGGTCGGAGGAAAGCCGGAGGTAAAGCAGCACTTGAAGGATTTGGGCTTTGTCGAAGGCACCAATATTCGCGTGGTAAGCGTTCTTGCCGGCAGCCAAATCATAGAGGTGAAAAATGTGCGCATTGCGCTCAATCGTGATTTGGCGGCAAAAATCATGATTTAAAGCGTGTGCCGGCGCATGGCACAAAAAAGAGAAAGGCCATAAGCCTTTCAAGCAGAATCGATTTTGAAGGGAGCAAGCGTATGAAAACATTAAAGCAGGCTGCCATCGGCAGCACGGTCAAGGTCGTTAAAATCCATGGAGAAGGTGCGCTCAAGCGCCGCATTATGGATATGGGCATCACCAAAGGCGTGGAAATCTATGTGCGCAAAGTGGCACCTCTGGGTGACCCGATTGAAGTAACGCTCAGAGGGTATGAACTTTCTATTCGCAAAGCGGATGCGGACAATATCGAGGTGGAATAAACCGGGGATATTTCCGACAAGCGCGTGCAGGAGCACGCATACCACCACGGTGCGTTTTATGTCTGTGCGGCATTAAAGCGCACAAAGGATGCAAAAAAGGAGTCAACTATGAATAAAACAATCAGAATTGCCCTGGCAGGCAATCCGAACTGCGGTAAAACAACACTGTTTAATGCGCTGACCGGTTCTAACCAGTTTGTGGGTAACTGGCCAGGCGTTACCGTAGAGAAAAAAGAGGGTAAACTCAAAAAGCATGAAGATGTCATGATTGAGGACTTACCGGGTATTTATTCCCTTTCTCCCTATACACTGGAGGAAGTGGTGGCAAGAGAGTATCTTGTGACGGAGCGCCCCGATGCGATTTTAAACATTATTGACGGCACAAACCTTGAAAGAAACCTCTACTTAACCACCCAATTGGTGGAAGTGGGCATTCCGGTTGTGGTTGCCGTGAATATGATGGATATTATCAAAAAGAACGGCGATAAACTGAATACCGAAGCGCTGGCAAAGCATTTGGGCTGCAAGGTGGTAGAAATCTCTGCCTTAAAAGGTGACGGTATTATGGAAGCCGCTGCAGCGGCAATAGAAGCGGCAAAAGGCGAGGTGACCGTGCCGCAACACGCGTTTGACGGTGCCGTGGAGCACTGCCTTGCCCACATTGAAGAAGCGGCAGTCCATAACCTCCCCGAAGAGCAGCAGAGATGGTATGCCATTAAGATTTTTGAAAATGATGATAAGGTGCTGGATGCCCTGCAATTGGATGCCGCAACTTTGGAGCACATTCGCGGCGATATTGCGGCGGTGGAAAAAGAACTGGATGACGATGCGGAGTCCATCATCACCGACCAGCGCTACACGTATATCGGCTCTATTATTAAAGATTGTTATAAACGAAAGGGGCAGGGAAAACTCTCAACCTCCGATAAAATTGATAAAATTGTCACCAACCGTTGGTTGGCGCTGCCGATTTTTGCGGTTGTGATGTTCCTTGTGTACTATGTTTCCATTTCGACGGTCGGCACGGCAATGACGGACTTTGTGAACGACAACATTTTCGGTGACGGTTTCCATTTGTTCGGTATCGGCAGCAAGGCGTGTGAAGAAGCCACCGAAACCTGGGCGAATGAAAAAGTTTTTACCGCCGAATTGCAAAAAATAGTGGATAAAGCGGCGGCAGATGACAATGTTGCCGGTGCGGACGAAGTCAAAGAAGCGGTAGATGAAAAAGACTTTGGTGCTTTTGAAGAAGCCTATGGCTTTTATGCCGATGAATTTGAAGAAAGAGGCTATGACATCAACGCGGCGTTGCCGCTCGATGAAGAAGGCGAGTTTGACGGCACGCCTGACCCGGCGGATTACGGCGTATGGGTACCCGGTGTGCCGGTGTTGGTGGAAAAAGGGTTAGATGCTATTCACTGTGCCGATTGGCTCAAGAGCCTTGTGTTGGACGGCGTGGTTGCCGGTGTCGGCGCCGTGCTCGGTTTTGTGCCGCAGATGCTGGTGCTCTTTATCTTCCTTGCCTTCTTAGAGGCGTGCGGTTACATGGCGCGTATCGCGTTTGTGATGGATAGAATTTTCAGAAGATTTGGTCTTTCCGGTAAATCCTTTATCCCGATGCTCATCGGTACCGGCTGCGGTGTGCCCGGTATTATGGCATCACGAACGATAGAAAACGACAGGGACAGAAAGATGACGATTATGACCACCACCTTTATTCCCTGCGGGGCAAAATTGCCGATTATTGCGCTCATCACCTCCGCCCTGTTCCACGGCACATGGTGGGTGGCACCGAGCGCCTACTTCCTCGGCATGGCTGCCATCATTATTTCGGGCATTATGCTCAAGAAAACAAAGATGTTTGCCGGCGAGCCCGCACCGTTTGTGATGGAATTGCCCGCATACCATTTACCGACTGTCGGCAATGTGTTGCGCAGTATGTGGGAGCGCGGTTGGTCCTTTATTAAAAAAGCAGGTACTATTATTTTGATTTCTTCCATTGTGATTTGGGCAGGCTCAAAATTCGGCTGGAGCGACGGCGCCTTCGGTTTCAATGCCGATTTGGAACTGGCGGACAGCATCTTAGGCCACATTGGCAATGCGATGAAATGGATTTTTGCACCGCTCGGTTTTGCGGATGCGACCGCAACCGTGGCGACCGTGATGGGCTTAGTGGCAAAGGAAGAGGTTGTCGGTGTGTTCGGCGTGCTCGACTTCCAGGGGCTGAGCTCGGCGCTGGCGGGCTATTCCTTCTTAGCCTTCAACTTACTTTGCGCGCCTTGCTTTGCCGCCATCGGTGCCATGAAGAGGGAATTAAACTCTCCGAAGTGGACCTTGTTTGCCGTAGGCTATCAGTGTGCTTTTGCCTATGCGGTCTCGCTCATTATTTACAATGTGGGTTGCCTATTGACCGGCAGGCTTGCGGGTGCATTAGGCGTTTGCAGCCTCATTGCGGCAATAATTGTGCTTGCTTTGATGGGCTATATGCTCTTTAAACCCTATAAAGAGAGCAGCAAATTGGAAACCAGCTTCAAAGCAGCACGATAAACTGCCCTATTCAAATGCTTCTAAATATGCTATACTGTTAAAAGGAGGAAAACGACATGCTGAATATTTTGCAAAACAACATCGGCACGATTGTTGTCGCAGCGATTGTCGCGGCGGCGGTGATTTTGGTGCTTGTAAAGTTTATCAAGGATAAAAAAGCGGGAAAATCCTCCTGCTCCTGCGGCTGCCAAGGCTGCCCGAATGCGGACTATTGCCACCGCAAAGACGGTTGCGGGCGCTATGGAAATAAACAAGATTCGCAGAGGGAACAGAAATGAAACATATCATCGCATCACTCTTGTGCATCTGTATGCTGCTGTCGTCGGTGCCTGCGTGGCAGGCGGCGGCAAATGATTACGATACAGAGCGCATTTCCGCCGGCAGCGCACAGTCAATATCCGTAACACTCTCGGTGAGCGGGCACGCGGGGGAAAGCCTCCTGGCGCCGCGCGAAGTGGAGGGGATTTCTGCCGGTGCTTCCGTGCTCGAGGTAGTCACAGGGGTGCTGGAGGAAAGCGGAATTTCCTATACCCTTAAAGGGAACTATATCAGCGAAATCGGCGGGCTTTCCGAGTTTGACTACGGCAAATATTCCGGCTGGATGTATACGGTCAGCGGCAAATATCCCACTGTGCCGATGGGGGAATACAAGCTCGGCGGCGGGGAGAGCATCGCGCTCATTTATGTGGAAAGCTATGTGCCCGATGTCAAAACCGATATCGCCTCTGCGACGGTCAGCGGCATCACGGCAAAATACTACAATGCGAAAGCGCAGGTGCAAAAGCTTGTGCTGAGCTGTAACGGCAAAACGCTTACTCAAAACACCGACTATACCGTGACATATCAAAACAATGTGAAGGTCGGCACGGCAACGCTTACGATAAAAGGCTGCGGGCAATATGAGGGCAGCCTCACAAGAACCTTCTCCATTGTGTTGGCAAAGCCTAAGGTGAAGGTGGCGGCGGTGAGCGCTTCTGCGCTAAAGCTTGCGTGGAACAAAGTGCCGGGTGCACAGTATTACAGAGTGTATGAATACCGCGCAGGGGGAACATTTACGCCTTTGGCAAAAACAACAGCCGGTGCGGTTGTGCTCCAAGCAGGAGCAGCCGGCAGCGCACATTTTTATTTTGTCAAAGCGTGCTTTGTCAACAAAGCGGGCGCGGAGTGCAGCAGTCCGGTGGCGGTAAAAGACTGTATCAAGGCGGTGCTGCTTTGCCGCACACCGACACTCAAAGCGGCGGTTTCCGGCAAAACGGTTGCCCTCAGGTGGACAAAGTCTGCCGGTGCAAAGTTTTACCGCGTGTATGAATACAACGCCAAAACAAAGCGCTATATGCTCAAATTCACAAGCACGACAGCTTGCAGCGCCGCTTTCGGCAAGCAGGCAAGAGGGGTGCACCGGTACCTTGTCAGAGCATTTAACACTGCAGGGCAGGGGAGTGCGTGCACTGCGAGCGCGCTGAGAAAAGTTACGATAAAATAAAGCGGCTGCCTGTTGACTATTGCTGTTGAAAATGGTAGAATGAGTACAACACATTTTTATGGGAGGCAAAAGCTATGATTGGAAGATTGGCAAAGGTAGCAGCTAAACTGCTCGATGTGCTCAACAGAGTGACAGAAGTGTTAACTTACTTGTTGGTCGGCTATAATAAGATGGAAGAGAAAAAGGCTGAAATCGATGAAAAGCTCCCCGATTATGCACGCTATATCATTATCGGTGTGCTCACTGCGGGCGTGGCATTGATTTTGTTCCTTGTCATCAGAGCCATTGTTAAAAAGTGCAAGAAGTGCAAGGAAAACAGGCTTAAGAAAAAGCTCGAAAAGCAATTAGCACTGGAAGTATAATCAAAAAGAAAAAGAGCGGTCTCAACATGTTGAGACCGCTTTTTTCCTTTATTGTAAAGCAATTACATCTTTTCGGGTGCGGAAATTTTAAACATTTCCAAAATGCTTTTAATCGTGGTTTTGACTGCCAGGCACAGGTTGACCCTTGCCATCATCAGCGCTTCATCCTCTACTGCCACGCGCTGTGCATTGTAAAATTTGTGGAAGAGCGTGGCGAGGGTGGTGACATAGCGGGTAATGCGCGCCGGGTCGTAAGCCTTTGCGGCGGTGATAATCTCTTCCGTGAGCGCCGCCAGGTGGCGGATGATTGCCAGCTCCTCTTCGGTGTTGAGCAGGGTCAACTCTTTTTGGGTGCAGGCGCGAATTTCGACACCGTCAAGCTTAATCTTGGCAAGCACCGAACAGATTCTTGCGTGCGCATACTGCACATAGTACACCGGGTTTTGGCTGGATTGCTCTACTGCCAAATCCAAATCAAAGTCCATTTGGCTGGTCGCCTCGCGCATGTTGAATAAAAATCTGACCGCATCGGCGGGAATGTCGTCAAGCAAATCCTCTAAGGTGATTGCCTTGCCGGTGCGCTTGCTCATTTTGGCAGGCTTGCCATCCTTAATGAGCCTGACCAGTTGCATGAGCACTACATCTAAGGCGTCGCCGTCTTCCCCCACGGCGTTCAAGGCGTTTTTCAGCCTGGCAACATGTCCGTGGTGGTCGGCACCCCAAATATCAATCGCTTTATCAAAGTGCCGCTTGGTCAGCTTGTTGCGGTGGTAGGCTATGTCGGCGGTGAAATAGGTGGGGGTGCCGTTGGAGCGCACCAGGACCTCATCCTTAAACTCTTCTCCGCCCGCCTTTGCCGCGGCAAACCACAAGGCGCCGTCCTTTTCATAGGTGTAGCCTTTTTCGGTGAGAATGTCAATGACTTCGCCCACTTCCTGCTTATGGAGCGTGCTTTCCAGGAACCAGGTGTCATATTCAATGCGGTAGGCAGTCATCAGCTCTTTCATCGCCGCAATGTTTTTGGGCAGCGCAAAGTCAATAAGCGCCTTTTGGCGCGCTTCTTCCGCTGCTTCAACATAGCTGTCGCCGTAAACGGCGGCAAACTCTTTGGCGCGCTCTAAAATGTCCGCACCGTGGTAAGCATCTTCCGGCAGCTGTGTGCGCGGGTCATCCTCGGGCAGATACAGGCTCAGGTAGCGAATCGAGAGCGACAGCCCGAATTTTAAAATCTGGTTGCCGGCATCGTTGACATAGAACTCCCGTTCGACATAGTAACCGGCTTTTTCCAGCACTGCCGCCAGGCAATCTCCGAGAGCGCCGCCGCGGGCGTTGCCCATGTGCATGGGACCGGTGGGGTTGGCGGAAACAAATTCCACATTGATGCGCTTCCCGCCGCCGAAATCCGAGGCACCGAAGTCTGCGCCTTTTTCAAGCGCTTCCGCCACAACTGCGGCAGTGTAGGCTTCGCTGACATAGAAGTTGATAAAGCCTGCGCCTGCAATTTCGCAGCGCGCAATCGGCAGCGCCGCAAGATCCAGGTGAGCTAAAATGATTTCGGCAATGGCGCGCGGATTGTTGCGGAAGGTGCGCGCTAATGCCATGGCGGCATTGGTGGAAAAATCGCCGTTTTTGCGTTCGGCGGGGATTTCCATGCCGATTGTCGGCAGTTCCGCCTGCGGAAACTCGCCTGCTTGCATGCCTGCTTCAACGGCGCGCAGCACCGCTTCTTTCAATGCGTTTTTGGTGTTGATGAGTAATTGTGCCATGGTTTCTTCCTTATCTATTCTTCTTCGCGGTCGAGCTGAAAGTGAATGTCAAGCTCGTTTTTGCTTAGTAAAACCGCGTTCATATCTAAATCATATTGCAGCTTCAAGGCTGAATCACTGTAAGAAAGGGCAGTGCCGTAGGTGCCGATGAACAGCGCCCCCATCGGGGTGCGGTAGGTGCATTTTCGGTGCTTGCCCTTTTGAACAATCATGCTCATTTCGTTGCTGCCGCTGCGTTCAATTTTTACCGTTTCTCCGATTAAGGTGATAACGGTTTCGCCGACAGCGCCGGTTTCATCTAATTCGCTGTAACAAAGGCGCAAGCCGGAATCCGTGGTTTCCACCGCGCCTTCGCTTGAAAGCTCGATGGTATCGCTTTCACCGTCAACCGTTTGCACGCCTTTGACAAAAATGGTTGCGTTTTGTTTCATAGTCAGCAGTCGGCAGTCAACAGCCGGCAGTCAGCCGGTTGCGTTTGCAGCACATCACTTGGTAAAACTGTGTTGCCTGCCGTTTTTCTTTCTTCCAATTTGTTTTGTGTCGTCAATATTTAATTGACCTCTACCAATTCCACATGCTCTTTTGCCACTTGGTGGTCGAGAAAAATGCTTGTCAGCTGGCAAAAAGAGTCTACATTATCGGAAACAAAGCATTTGCGGCTGCCGGGGGCATCGCTCTGATTGCGCAGCCCGAGCGCTTCCAAGTCCATCTTTGCTGCCAGGGCGGTTTCATAGCCCGAGGAAATGAGGGTCACGCCTTCGCCCATTTGCTTTTGAATGACTGCCGAGAGCAGCGGAAAATGGGTGCAGCCTAAAATGAGGGTATCAATATCCTGCTGTTTGAGTTCTTTTAAATACTCTTTTGCCACGGCGTTGGCAATTTCGTTGTCCTCTTCTATCCAGCCGTTTTCAACGACATTGACAAACATTTGCGCTGCCTTGGTAAAGACCTGCGCGGTGGGCAGCAGCTCTTTGATTTTCTTCTCAAAAGCGCCGCTTTTGAGCGTTGCCGCCGTGCTGATAACGCCGATTCTGCCGGTTTTGGTGGTCTTTGCCGCCGCAATCGCCGAGGGGCTGATAACAGAGGTAAAGTGTTCACACTCTTTTTCCAACACAGGGGCGCCCACGCAGCTTGCGGTGCCGCAGGCGACCACGATGAGCTTGGGCTCAAAGCGGGAAAGAAAATCCAGATCGCTCTTGACAAATTTTTGAATGGTGGCGGCACTGCGGGTGCCGTAGGGAACCCTTGCCGTATCACCGAAGTAGATTAAGTTTTCGTTGGGCATCAGCTTTTGGATTTCTCTAAACACGGAAAGCCCGCCCACACCGGAGTCAAAAACCGCTATCGGTGCTGTTTTATTCATATTGATTCAAAACCTTTCCGTTAAACGAAGTGATTTCATGCTTTAATCAGGATTGTGCAAAACACATTACACTTTGCCGCCGCGCTCGAGCGCAAATTCGATAAGTCTGTTGAGCAATTCTCCGTAGCGAATGCCGCTTGCCTCCCACAGCTTCGGATACATACTGATAGAGGTGAAGCCCGGTAAGGTGTTAATCTCGTTAAAATAGACTTCGCCACTTTGCTTGTGCACAAAGAAATCCACGCGCGCAAGCCCGGCACAACCGAGCGCTTTGTACGCCTTGATGGCGCTCTCGCGCACGGCCTCTATTTGGGCTTCGGTAATGTTTCTGGCGGGGATGGCAAGGTCGGTGGTGCCGCTGATATACTTGGCATCGTAGTCATAAAATTCGTTGACAGGCAAAATTTCGCCGACAGTGCTCGCCTTTGCTTTTTGGTTGCCCAGAACCGCACATTCCACTTCGTAACCGTCAATAAACTCTTCCAGAACGACCTTGTCGTCCTCGGCAAAGGCAACGGTCATCGCTTTAATCAGTTCCTCCATGTTTTTGGCTTTGGAGATGCCGACAGAGGAGCCCGCATTGGCGGGTTTGACAAAAATCGGGAAACCCAAGTAAGCGACGGCTTCTGCCAAAAACTCTTTGGCATATTTGCCGTATTCATAGTGAATGATGCTGCGCCACTTTGCCTGACGAATGTGCGCAACATCGGCAATCATGTTGGTAAACGCCTTATCCATGCACACGGCGCTTGCAATGTGGTTGCAGCCGACAAAGGGGATTTGTGCGAGCTGGAACAGACCTTGAATGGTGCCGTCCTCACCGTTTTTGCCATGGAGCACGGGGTGAACCGCATCGAGGTAAATGGTTTCCACGCCGCTTTCGCGCAGCACGGTGATGCCGTGCGCACCGGTGTCGGGAGAGATGAATGCGGGAGTAATCGCATCGGTTTGCAGCCACCGGTCTTTCGGCAGCAGGGCGGGGTCACCTTCATACAGGTACCACCTGCCTTCTTTGGAAATGCCGAGCATATAGACATTGTAGGTGTCGCGCTTAATGTTTTCAATCACACTTTTGGCGCTCACACAGGAAACATCGTGCTCACTGGAAACGCCGCCGAATACGACCGCGATATTCTTTTTATTCAAAAAATCACCTCAAAATGATGTAGTTTCGGTGCAGGGCGAAAAGAGGCACCCTGACAGGTTTTGGCGCCGCTCTTTCTGTCCGGGCGCATAATCATAATAATGTTACCATATTATGAGCCCATTTGCAAGAGCTGCCGGGAGAGCGTTTTATTTTCCGCGGTCAGGCGCGGCACCGGCACGCGGCAAGCGCCTGCTTCTGTTACGGTTTTGTGTTTTTTGGCACATAAAAAAACGGTTGTACTATTTTTCTTTTTATGCTATAATCTTTGTGATTATAATTCAAAAAAAGAGAATGAGGTAAAATATGATTGAGATTAATGAAGCTTTAGGTCAGGTTTACAAGACTTTAAACGATTTTTGTAATCTTAACGAAATGGAATTTCGCTATGACAAAAGCACCATGGTCAGCGCCGCTTTGCCCGTAGAGCAAAAAGGCGAAGATTACTATATGTATATTGACGGCAAGGCGGGTACCGCCATTGTTGTGTACAGCGCTCAGGAAAACAAGATTAAGCTGCTGGGCAGCGGGGAACAAAATGCACCGATTGAGGATTGCAAACAGCTGTCTTTGTGGTTGCTGGAGCCCTCCATTCACGATGAAAAGGATGTCAAGAGCATTGCCAACGATTTTTTGGAGACAATGGAAAACAATTTTGCCACCGCAAAGGCAAAGGACCTTTCCAAGGTGAAAATTCCGAAGGCGGTTTCCAAAAACCAGGCAAAGAGCGGCGCGGCAAACTACGATGCCCAAACCCTGTGCAACCGCTTTGTAATGCTTTATCCCGAATATAAAAACGATTTGAAGCAGAATTTGTTGGATTACGATGAACTGCTTGCGGCGGATTTTGCCGAAAAATACATTGCACCCAAAATGCTGGAGGTGCTCGAGGGCAATGATGAAAAGGAACAAAAGAAATTCTTTTCCATGCTCAATGATGTGTATGAGGACGGCTTGAATGAGGTGCAGGATTTGATTGCGGTTGTCATTATGAGCCGCATGAATAACGAGGAAAAGTACCTGGCAGTTGCCGATAAATATATGAGCGACTATATGCGCCCGACCATTCACCACATCAATAAGTTGATGGCGGGCAGCGCCGGCGACCGGTACAGAGAGAAAATGAAAAACCCGCCGATTTACAAGCCGAAAAAGCAAAAATCCGGCGGTTTGATGACTAAGCTCATGGGCGGCGGTGCTCAGGGCTTAAACAACCAATAAGTGCGAGCGGATATTGGCATTTGTTCATAGTCAGCGTTTCGCTGATTGGAATATATCACGATAGTGGCAGACAACCCATCTGCCACTATTTTAAAGAAGGGGTCATGGAGTCATTATGAAAAAAAGGGTTAAAAATCTTTTAGATAAGCCGTGGGCAGCCTATACCATTGCTACCTGTTCGGCTGTATTATTATTTTTATTAATCAGTCAGTTCAGCATGTTTAAAAGTGCTTTTTCTTCCGTTTGGAATATTATTTCTCCGCTGATAACAGGCGCCGTTATCGCTTACCTGTTTAATCCGGTTTCCAACTTTTTTGAGAGAACGGTTTGTAAAAAGATGAAAACCTATGCGGGCAAGCATATTATGGCAGTCATTCTGACCATTGTTGTTGTGATATTGATTCTGGCAGTCTTTTTGCTGGCGTTGATTCCCTCTTTGGTAAAGAGCATTTCTCTTATTATTAAGAATTGGGGTGTGTATACCCAAAAAATCAGCTCTGCCATTGACCGGGTTTCCGGTTTCTTGGAGAGGTTTAATCTCAACATCGATTTGTCGGGCATCAAATCCTTTACGGACAACATATTAGTCAAAGCCGTTGATTTCTTTAAGGACAATTACAAGGGCATTCTGAGCACCATCGGAGATGTCGGTTTAGGCGTAACCCACTTTGTTTTCGGCGTAATTTACGGTTTCTGCTTCCTGCTGGCAAAACGCGGTATTGTGGAAGTCTTTAACAAGCTGCGCAGTGCCTTCCAGAGAGAGGAAGTTATCAAAAAAAGAAATATTATGTGGAGCAGATTCCACAAGGTCTTTATCAAGTATGTCGGCAGCACCCTTTTGGATGCCCTCATTGTGGGATTTTCTTCGCTGATTTTCATGCTCATTATGGGTATGCCGTATGCACCGCTGATTGCGCTGGTGGTGGGAATTACCAACATTATTCCGACCATCGGTCCGTGGATTGGCAGCCTTATCGGTGTGTTCTTCCTGATTTTGGAAAATCCGATTCAGGCGCTCATTTTCTTCGCCTTCATGTGTGTACTGCAGACAATTGACGGCATGATTATCAAAACCAAGCTCTTCAAAGGGTCCTTGGGCATTCCGGGCTCTTGGAGCTTTATCCTGATTATTCTCGGCGGCGAAATTGCGGGCATGGCAGGTATTCTGCTCTCCATTCCGTTTGCGGCAATCTTTATGATTCTCTACACGGAATATCTTGTGCCGAGATTGGAGCGGCGCAAAGAGCGCATTAATGCCGGCGCGGGGAAAAAGGCTGTCGAAGCAGAAGGGCAGGCAGCAGAGGCACTCCCTGAAGCGGAAGCGGCGGAAGACAGCGCGGCGGAATAGTTTAGAACTTAGAGAGGAGCAAGGGGCAAATAATTATGTTGCCCCAAGGGGCACCCTCAATACGGAGAGTGGCAATAAGGAAGTTTTGGTTCATTTCGACTGCTCTCACCCATCTTGACAATGAAAAAATAAGCCAATACGGCAAGTATTCCCTCATTTTTATCATTGCCAATCTGAGCAAAATCAGTCGAAATGAACTGCTTTGCACCTCAAATTCTATATTTTTGTGCAAGAAGAAGGCAAAAGCAGCCCATCAGGCTGACGCCTATGGACTGCTTTTAAC
>JAFRLX010000161.1 GCA_017430965.1 Clostridia bacterium
CAGCGACACGCGGATTTTCAGTCCGCTGCTCTACCAACTGAGCTACAGAGGCAAAAATATGGCGACCCGGATCGGGCTCGAACCGACGACCTCCAGCGTGACAGGCTGGCGTTCTAACCAGCTGAACTACCGGGCCATATATTTTTGGTGGGAACAACAGGGTTCGAACCTGTGACCCCCTGCTTGTAAGGCAGGTGCTCTCCCAGCTGAGCTATGCTCCCCCATTTCCCCTGTCGCATGATTGGTCATCAGCGACGGATATTAATATACACTATTTACAAGTGTTTGTCAACACTTTTTTTGATATTTTTTCAATTTTGCAAGAAAAAATCTATTATAAATAATAATTATATTAATAGATATAAAACGAATCTTTAAGTCGATGAACACAGGCGCAATAAGCGCTCAAAATCCGCCTTTTCAAAGTAGTATTTTTTATCGCAATATTGACAGTTTATTTCTTCGGTTTTTCCTTCCCGCGCCAGCTCTTCCAATGTCTTTTTGCCGGTGGAAATCAGGGCGCGCTCAATGCGCTCTCTCGAGCAGTTACAGCGGTAGGCGCAATCGCTTTCATCAAGCACATCGACTTCTCTGCCTTTGAGCACAAAGCGGCAGATTTCCTCAGGGCTCATCCCGCGGGCAATCATGGAGCTGACATTTTCGAGCTCTTTGACCGCATTTTCGACAAAGAGGATATCCTCCTCCATCGCGGAAGGCAATAACTGAATGATGAAACCGCCAGCTGCTTTGCAGCTTAAATCGGGATTCACCAACACACCTAAAGCACACACGGTGGGAATTTGCTCACTGACGGCGAAATAGGAAGTGATATCTTCCGCAATTTCACCGCTGACCAGCGGTACTTGACCGACATACGGTTCCTTGAGCCCCAAATCCTTTACCACATACAAATTGCCGGTTTTGCCGACAGCACCGCCTACATCCAGCTTTCCCTGCCGATTGAGCGGTAATTCCACTACCGGATGTTCAATGTAACCGCGCACATTACCGCTTGAATCGGAAACTGCAACTAAAGTGCCGGCAGGACCGCCGCCTTTGATTTGCAAAGAAAGGCTTTCCTGCGCGCCTTTGAGCGATTGTCCCATCAGCGAACAAGCGGTAAGCAGCCTGCCGAGCGCCGCCGTTGTGACGGCAGAGGTTTGGTGAATCTGCTCTGCCCGCGCTACAATATCCGTTGTATCTGCCGCCATCATCACAATAGCGCCTTCTTTAGTAATGCATCTGACTGCTTTTGACATAATTCTCCTCGTTTTAGCCTATTAGCCAATTAGCCTATTCGCCGTCAGCGAATGGTGGCAACACTGTGTGTTGCATTATACGGATGTATAGTCGGTGTTGATATGCGTTATGAAAGAGTTTATCCTTTTTTCTTAAAAACAAATATCTTTCTTTCGCCGGTTTCCTGCGGCTGCTGCATGCTCAAATCATCAAAGACACCGCACAGTAAAAATCCTGCATTCTGCGCTGCACTTTGCAGCCGTTCATCGCTGTAATAATACTCTTTGATAAACTCGCTTTCGCGCCGGTAACTTTCACCCTGCGGCACAAAGAAATCGAGATACATATTGACACTGTTGTCCTCACATAGCTCATTTTGCCAAGTCAAAAAGCAATCTTCACTCTCAAAAACAAACGCCTGATTGCCTAAAAGCTCGGTGTGCTTATAAAGCGTGTTGACATCAAAAATAAACACACCGCCGGGTTCGGTAAACAGCGACACCTTTTCAAATACCTGCTGCACGGTTTCGATATTCTCCAAATGATTGAGAGAATCCAGCGCACAGATGGTGGATGTGACCGTGCCGAACAAGTCAAGCGCCTCCATGTCTTGGTTTAAGAACATCACAGCGGAATTCTTTTCAATTTTCTTTTCCATGGCGGTATCGAGCATCTCGGCGCTGTTGTCGGCGCCGATGACATCATAGCCGAGCGCCTCCATGGCGAAGCTCAAAGAACCCGTACCGCAGGCAAGGTCAAGCAAAATGCCTTTGCCGCAGCCGAATTGCGCAATGAGGCTGTCGAAATACCGGGCGCGGCGTGCATAATCCACATTGGTGGTAAATTCATCATAATAGCGTGCAAATTGCTGATACATTACAGTGCCTCTACGACTTCGTCAATTTTTTCTCTGATTTCTTCCGTTCCCTGCCCTGAAAGCGCGGAAAAAAGGATAGCCTCGGCATCATAGTCCTTGAGCTCTTGACTGATTTCTTCCATCCTTTGCAGGGTTTGCGTTTTATTGAGCTTATCACACTTGGTAAAGACAATCACAAACGGGATGTGCTTTTGAGTCAGATAATCCAACATTTGCAGGTCCTCACCGCTTGCCTTACGCCGCACATCAATCAACTGGAATACCAGCACAATTTTGCGATTGCCCGCAAAAAACGCCTCTATCATATCTCCCCAGCGCTTGATTTCCGCTGCGGAACGCTTGGCATAGCCGTAGCCGGGTAAATCCACAAAGTTGACTTGCTCACAGCCGAAGAAATTAATGGTGATGGTTTTTCCGGGTGTGGAAGAAACGCGCACTAAGTTTTTGCGCTGAAAGATTTTATTCATCAGCGAAGATTTACCCACATTTGAGCGCCCCGAAAAGACAATTTCAGGCAACTCGCTCGGCTGCAGCTGCGCAGCCGTACCGTAGGAATATTTATACTCAATGTCTTGATAATGGATCATTGCCTCAATTCCGCCCTCTTGCTGTTTTTCGGAGTCATGAGCAGCTGTTCCTGCTGCACTTTTTTCGGTGTCACGGCAAAGGCGTGTTCGAAAACTTCGTGGAGACTTTCGACACTGACAAACGCAACATTTGCCTTTACCACATCATCCACCTCGTCCAAATCCGGCACGTTATCGGCAGGGATAATCACCTTTTTGACACCTGCCAAATACGCGCCCATCGCTTTTTCGCGCAGGCCGCCAATCGGCAGCACTCTGCCCTTAAGGCTGATTTCACCGGTCATGGCAACATCTCGCTTGACCGGTGTTTTGGAAAGCGCGGAAAGCACGGCAGTTGCAATTGCAATGCCGGCACTCGGGCCATCCTTCGGTGTGGCACCCGCCGGAAAATGGATGTGAATATCTTTTGTTTTATAAAAAGAAGTATCGATTTCAAACTGCGCGCCGATGCTGCGGATAAAGCTGACCGCCGCAGCGCAGGACTCTTTCATCACCTCGCCGAGAGAACCGGTAAATTCCACTTTGCCGCTCCCCTCCAGCACATTGACCTCCACGCGCAGGATTTTGCCGCCCACACTTGTCCATGCCAAACCATTGACAATACCGACACTGTCGGTAGGCAGCAGCTGTTCTTTTTTATACTTCGGTGTGCCGAGATAGGTTTTGAGATTCTTGGCAGTATAAGAAACCTTGGTTTTGCCGTTTTCGACAATCTCGGCTGCCGCCTTGCGCATTAATTTGCCGATGGTGCGTTCCAATTCACGCACACCCGCTTCGCTTGTGTAGCTTTCAATTAAAAGCTTAACGGCATCATCACTCAAATGCACCTGTTTTGCGCGCAAGCCGTGGCGCGCAAGCTCTTTTTTGATTAAATGTTTTTTGGCAATTTGGAATTTTTCCTCTTGTGTATAGGAGGAAAGCTCTATCACTTCCATCCTGTCATACAGCGGTTCGGGAATGGCAGAGGCATCATTGGCCGTCGTAATGAAGAACACTTTGGATAAATCATACGGAATATCAATAAAGTTATCCATAAAAGCATTGTTCTGCTCGCTGTCCAGCACCTCCAGCATCGCGGAGGACGGGTCGCCCTTATAGTCCGAACCCAGCTTATCAATTTCATCAAAGAGCATTAAGGGGTTAGAGGTTCCTGCCGTTTTAATGGCAGAAATAATCTTTCCCTGCATAGCGCCGATATAGGTGCGCCGATGCCCTCTGATTTCCGCTTCATCATGCACACCGCCAAGCGAAATGCGCACATACTTTCTGCCCATAGCTTCGGCAAGCGATTTTGCAACACTGGTTTTGCCGACACCGGGAGGACCCACCAGGCAAATGATTTGCCCGCTGATATCCGGCTTAATCTGCCGCACGGCAATCAGCTCCAAAATCCTGTCCTTGACCTTTTGAATCCCGTAATGGTCGCGCTCCAAGATGCGGCGCGCCTTTTTGATATTCAAATTATCCTTGGAATAGGTATGCCACGGCAAAGATAGAACCGTATCCAAATAATTCCTCACCACATAAGCATCCTGCGAGGATGAAGCCATTTTAGCAAGCTTTTGCGCCTCTTTAACCAGTTTTGTTTCGGTGCTTTCTTCAAAACCGATTTTTTTGATTTTCTGCAGGTATTCCTCTAACTCGCTTTGGAGCTCCTCCCCTTCGCCGAGTTCATCGGAAATCGCTTTAATCTGTTCGCGCAGGTAGTATTCTTTTTGGTTCTCATCAATGTTTTCCTGCACCTTATCTTTGATTTTCTGCTCAATCAAATTGAGCCTGGTTTCTTCCTCTAAAATCACCAACAGGTGTTCTAAGCGCTTGACGGGATTGACCAGCTCCAGCAGCTCCTGGTGCTTCTCCCAAGAGAACGGCGCATTAATCGCAATGCAATCCGCCAAATCCTCCGCGGTTTGGGCAGAAATAATATCCATCACAATATTGGAGGAAATTTTGGAAATTGTTTCGGCATAGGCCTCAAAGGCTTCCTTGCCTTGGCGCACCACCGCCGCCTCATATTCACGGGAAAAACCGGTCACGCGCATAGGCTCAAGCGGGGTTATTTGCGCGGTAATGCAACTGCCGCCGACAGCAAAGGAGCCGAGCATAGCGCGGCAGACACCTTCCACCACAACGCGCTCCAGTTCGGAATTGGGCAGCTTCATTACCTGCTTAACAGAGGCAATCACGCCGATTGTATGTAAATCATCCACTGTGGGATTTTTGGTTTTAATGTCTTTTTGGCAGACCACAAAAATTTCTCTGCCATGCTTCATGGCGCGGTTTAATGCAGCCTTTGAAATATCACGGCTGACATCAAAATGCAATATCATTTTCGGATACAGTACCAAGCCGCGCAACGGCAGTACCGGTAGAATTTTCATTGTTTCATTCACTGTATTTCACCACCTGTGGTAAAAAGCGGTGGGAGCAAAACACCCACCGCCATACATTGTATTTTCGGGAAGGCAGCGCATGCGGGCATATTCACCGCACTCTGCCTATGCGTATTTCCCTCTCGGTCTTTTCTTTTTCGGCGCCGGCTTTTTAAGAACCACAGGTTCTCTGTTTGCATTCTTAACAAACTCCGGCTTGGCTTCACCGAGCACATATTCCTTGGTAATGCGCACCTTTTCGATTTCATAGTCAGAAGGCATGTCATACATAATCGGCAAAAGCACTTCTTCCATAATAGAGCGCAGCCCTCTTGCACCCGTGTTTGCCTGTAAAGTCTTTTTTGCCACCTCAACAAGTGCATCGTGGTCAAATTCAAGCTCTACACAATCGAGCGCAAACAGTTTTTTGTACTGCTTAATCAGAGAGTTTTTCGGCTCTTCCAAAATGCGCACAAGGCTCTCCTCGTCTAACTGCTCCAAGGATGTGATGACGGGAATTCTGCCGACCAGCTCCGGAATTAAACCGTATTTGACCAAATCGGCATTGATTACCTTGGCGTATGCCTCGGTTTTATCCATTTCCTTTTTATCCTTCACATCGGCACCGAAGCCCATCGCAGAGCCGCTGCAGCGCTTTTCGACCACTTTTTGAATGCCGTCAAACGCACCGCCGCAAATGAAGAGAATGTTGGAAGTGTCAATTTGAATAAACTCCTGCTGCGGGTGCTTTCTGCCGCCTGTCGGTGGAACATTGGCAGTGGTACCCTCCAGGATTTTCAGCAGTGCCTGCTGCACGCCTTCACCGCTGACATCTCTTGTAATGGAGCGGTTTTCGCTCTTTCTGGCAATCTTGTCGATTTCATCGATATAAATGATGCCGTGCTCCGCTTTTTCAATATTGAAATCCGCTGCCTGAATGAGCCTGAGAAGGATATTCTCAACATCCTCACCGACATAACCCGCCTCGGTTAAGGTGGTTGCATCGGAAATAGCGAACGGCACATTGAGGATTTTTGCCAAAGTCTGTGCCAGCATGGTTTTACCTACACCGGTAGGACCTAACAGCATCACATTGCTCTTTTGGATTTCCACATCATCACTATCGCCGCCAAAATAGACACGCTTATAGTGATTGTAAACAGCTACACTCAGCGCAATTTTTGCTTTTTCCTGCCCGATAACAAAATCATCCAGCTGCGCTTTAATCTCCTGCGGTTTCGGCAGTACGAGGTTCTCAGCGCTGTCTTTGGCGTGCCTTTGCTGTTTTTCAAAAGCATCATCCTCGATGATTTGATTGCAAAGCTCGATACACTCATTGCAGATGAATACACCCTCACCGGCAATCAATTTTTCGACCTGTGCATGCGTTTTGCCGCAAAAAGAACATCTTTCGATTTGTTCAGCCATGTTTACCTCTTTGCAATTACTTTATCCACAATACCGTATTCCATCGCTTCCGCAGCAGACATAAAGTTATCTCTTTCGGTATCCTTTTCAATCTGCTCTAAAGGCTTACCGGTATTCTCGGAAAGAATGCGGTTTAAGTTTTCGCGTGTTTTCTTGATGTGGTCGGCAGCCAAAATAATCTCGGTTGCCTGCCCCTTTGCACCGCCGAGCGGTTGGTGAATCATAATCTCCGCATTGGGGAGCGCATAGCGCTTGCCCTTGGCACCTGCCGACAGCAGGAACGCGCCCATGCTCGCCGCCATACCCATGCAAATGGTGGAAACATCACACTTGATGTACTGCATGGTATCAAAAATGGCAAGGCCTGCGGAAACAGAACCGCCGGGGCTGTTAATATAGAGACTGATATCCTTTTCGGGATCCTGACTTTCCAAATAAAGCAGCTGTGCAATCACCAAAGAAGCGGTTGCATCGTTGACTTCATCGGAAAGAACGATAATCCTATCATTGAGCAAGCGCGAAAAAATATCATAAGAACGCTCGCCGTTACCTGTTTGTTCGACTACATAAGGTACTAATGCCATAATAACACCTCTAAAAAATCTATCGTAACTAAATTATCGGTCAAATGTTCAAAAATATTCTGCCGCTGAACACTGAGCGCTGAAAACGATTCCTCGTTTTTTATGCTTTACAGTTATCCTTTACCAACTGCATTGCTTTTTCGGCAGCAAGGTCAGCCTTGACATCATCCACAGGGATTGCAGCCTTAACCACATCGAGTTCCAGCTTGTAAGCATCGGCATACTTCTGCATTTCGGCATCGATTTCTTCTTCGCTCACCTCAATGCTTTCAAGCTCTACAATCTTATCTAAGCACAGCCTGATTTTGACCTGTCTCTCGGATTGCGGCTTCAAGCTCTCTCTAAGGGCGGAAACATCGCCGCCGGTATACTGAACATAGGTTTCCAGGTTCAAGCCCTGCATTTGAAGGTTTTGCTCGAATTGCTTCAAGTTTTCATCAATTCTTGCTTCCACCATCTGCTCGGGAATGTCCGCTTTCATGCCATCGATTAACGCATCAATCACAGCGTTTTCAAAGTCATTCTCGGCTTCCTTTTGTTTTCTCTCTTTAATGCTCTTCTTTTGATCCGCTTTGAGTTCCTCAAGGGTATCAAACTCGGAAACATCCTTGGCAAATTCATCATCAAGTTCGGGAAGCACTTTCACCTTAACTTCGTGAAGCTCCACTTTAAAAGTTGCTTCTTTGCCTGCCAGATTCTCTGCGCCGTAATCTTCCGGGAAAGTCACAACCACATCAAACTTGTCGCCTGCCTTGTGACCGACAACCTGGTCCTCAAAGCCCGGAATAAACTGACCGGAACCGAGGGTTAAATCAAAGTTGTCTGCCTGACCGCCGTCAAACGCTTCACCATCCACAAAGCCTTCAAATGCGATATCGCAAATGTCGCCTTCGGCTGCTTCTTTATCTTCCACAGCTTCGATGGTAGAGTTTCTTTCCTGCAGCTTGGCAATTTCTTCGTTAATCTCTTTTTCGCTGACTCTGACAGCCTTTTTCTTGGCTTTGATGCCTTTGTATTCGCCCACTTCCACTTCCGGTTCCACAACAACCTTCAGCACAAGCTCTAAACCGTCTTTACCGATTTTCTTGACATCTAAATCATACGGAGCGGCAACGGGCTTTCTCTCGAGAGAATCCAATGCCTCTCCCACAATCTCGGGATAAAGGATATCCAGTGCATCTTCATAAAACACAGCTTCACCATATACTCTTTCTACCATCTTTCTGGTAGCCTTACCCTTGCGAAAACCCGGCACGGTAATCCTTTTCTTTGCTTTATTATAAGCTTTTTGGCAAGCAGCCTCAAACTTTTCGGCATCAGCGCTTACGGTAAGCTCTAACACATTTGCTTCCACATTCTTTACCGAGTCCAAACTCATTTTCATAATCCTCCATTTGTGAATATAAATTTATACGAATGGCATTATAACATATAATTATAATATAATCAAGATTTTTTTATAAACTGCGGCACACCGGCTGCCGACTGCCGAGCGCCGCCCGAAAAAAATAAAGCACAGCTCGCCGGCTACGCTTTATTTTTCAATCAGATACGGACAAAATTCCAACCTGTCCGCCGCAATTAAGTGAAACTGTATACCGTATTTTTCCCCTTCAAATGCGCTCTGTGCCGCTTTGCCGTGCATGTGCCCGTAATAGCAGCGCTTTATGCCGTTTTGCACCAGGCAATCCAGTATTTCTTCACATTCCTCAAGCAGCGAAAGCGGCGGGTAGTGCAAAAACACCACCGGCTCCTTTCCTGTTTGCTTTGCCGCATCCACACTGCGCTGCAGCCTGCCGACCTCGCGCAGCAGCACCTTTTTATCGGCACTTTTTTCCGCATCAAAAAACCAGCTTCGCGTGCCGCAAACGGCAATGTTTTGACAGGGATAGGCGTTGTTAAACACAAAATCGATGCTTTCTAACTGCGCGCTTTCTTTTAGGCGGGCGTTTTTGTTCATGGTGTCCCACCACAAATCGTGATTGCCTTTCAACAGCAGCTTTTTTCCGGGCAGCGCATCGAGCCACTGCAAATCCGGCAATGCCTCGGCATAATTAATGCCCCATGAAATATCGCCGGGAATGACAACCGTGTCCTGCGCACCGACCAATTTTTCCCAATTGGTCTGAAGCTTTTGCACATAATCATTCCAGCCGAAGAAAACATCCATCGGCTTATCGGTTCCAAATGATAAATGCAAATCCGCAATTGCGTAAACTGCCATAATTCCCTCGCATATTTTTTCTGATTTCTCCCACACTATATAGTGAAAGGAGTGTTGAAGGTGCATAACTGTATCAAATGCAATGTCACAAATTGTGAATACCATGACAAGGCAAATCACTGCTGCGCTTCCGAAATTGAAGTAGGTCCGCACTATGCAAACACCAGCAGCGACACCATTTGTGCAACTTTTAAAGCAAACAAAAGTGAGTAAAGCAACCATCGGGCGGTACGCGGTACAGCCTCTTTTTTCGCTATAATTGCAGTAAAAACTGTCAACCGGCGCCGGCCAAGTTGGCAGTTTTTTACTTTGATTTTTAAAAATAGAAGGCTGATTTTGAGTGCCTTGCAGCGACAGCCGAAAAAACCTGACACAAATAGGTTTTGACCGCTTTTTACGAATATCAGGTAAAAAACAGACTGACCTGAACCGCAAAGCCTCTCACAGTGCGCATTCAGGTTTATTTAATACCAAGCAAATCCAACACCACATCGGTCATTTCACTGCGCTCGGCAACCTTTTCAAAACGCACCGGTTTGTTTTGAATTGCCGCAAGCGGTGCGGGAATCGGTTCGCCCGTAATTTCCTGCAGGCGCTCCATCATCACAAAGCCATCCTCACAAACAGCTTCTTTTGAACCGACTGCCTCCAGCACTGCCGGGCTGAATTTATAAGGCGAAGCGGTCGAAGCAATCACTGTCGGCGTGGTGTCGCCTGTTTTTTCCAAGTAGTTATAGAAAACGCGCACTGCCACAGCCGTGTGTGTATCGCACAAATAATGGAAGCGGCGGTAGATATCGCCAATGGTTTCTTTGGTTGCGGCATCATCACAGCAGCCGCCCTCAAAACTGCCCTTGAGCTTTTCATACACGCTTCTGTTGACGGTATAGCAGCCGTCCTCAAACAAGCCTTCCATGCAGTCTTTGACAAAGCTGTCATTATCGCCGCTCAAATGGAATAACAATCTTTCCAGATTGCTGGAAACCAAAATATCCATGGAAGGAGAAATGGTGGTAAAAAACTCTCTGTCTTTGTTATAAAAACCGCTGTCAATAAACTCTGTCAAGACATTATTGGCATTGGAAGCACACAGCAGTTTTTTAATTGGCACGCCCATCTCTTTGGCATAGTATGCCGCTAAGATATTGCCGAAATTCCCTGTAGGCACAACGATATTTATCTTGTCGCCCAAAGAGATTTTTCCTTGGTTGAGCAGGTCGCAGTAGGTGGAAAAATAGTAGACAATCTGCGGTACTAACCTGCCCCAGTTGATGGAATTGGCAGAAGAAAACATCATGTTCTTCTCCGCTAACTTTGCCTTTACCTGCTCACTGGTAAAGATTTCTTTAACGCTTGTTTGCGCATCATCAAAATTACCGTTAATCGCACACACTGCCACATTGGCGCCTTCTTGGGTGCACATTTGCAGCTTTTGCATAGCGCTCACGCCATCATTCGGATAAAACACAAGCACATTGGTATTTTCCACATCTTTGAAGCCTTCCAGCGCCGCTTTACCGGTATCGCCGGAGGTGGCAACCAAAATAACAATTTGCTTGCCGTCAGCCGTTTTCTTTGCGGAGGTGGTCAAAAGGTAGGGCAATAACTGTAACGCCATATCCTTAAATGCACAAGTGGGACCGTGCCATAATTCGAGGATATTTACCCCGTTTTCCAGTGCCACGGTCGGCGCAACCTCTTTTGCGGTAAATTTGCCGGCTTTGTAGGCGCCGTGAACACAGTCATCCAGCTCCTGCTCGGTAAAATCGGTTAAGTACAGTGCCAATATTTCTTTGGCTCTGCCGATATAATCCAGCTCTGCCAAATGCTTGATAAACTCGCGGCTTACGCACGGAATTTCACAGGGCACATACAAGCCGCCCTCTTTGGAAATACCGTTGGTAATCGCCTGCGCTGCTGTCACTTTGACCGACTTATCTCTTGTACTTGTGTAATACATATAATCCGCCTTTCAATGCACCGCTACACGCGAAATGCATCTTTCATATAATTAATTTTATATACCTTATAGTTCTCTTCTTCGGGAAAGAACACTTCTGCCACATCAAAGCGTATCGGGTTTTTGAGTTTTCGCGAAGCAGCAAAAAGGGACGCTGTCAACGCCAGCTTGCGCTGCTTCTCTTTGCCGACATACTCTGCCGGGCGCGCAATGCTGTTCTTTCCGCGCGCCTTCACCTCGGTGATGACCAAGGTTTTCTTATCTAAGCTGATAATATCCGCCTCGCCGAAACGGCAGCGATAATTACTGGTTAAAATATCGTAGCCTTTTTCTCTAAGATAGCGGGTCACATAGATTTCTCCCCACTCGCCGGCTTGATTCATCCGCCAATCATCTTCTTTAAAAATGTTTTTCTGTGTATATCGCAAATGCCGTACTGCGCAATCATTTCATAGTGCAGTTTGGTTCCGTAGCCCTTATGTTTTTCAAACTGATATTCCGGGTACTTTTGCGCCATTTCGAGCATATACCTGTCCCTTGTGACCTTTGCCAAAATCGATGCCGCTGCAATATTGGCGCTCTTGGCATCCCCCTTGACAATGCAGCGCTGCGCAATAGATAAACCCGGGGTTTTATTCCCATCAATCAGCGCAATATCGGGCTTGACGGTTTCCAGCTTTGCTACCGCCCTTCTCATTGCCAAAAAAGTTGCCTGCAAAATATTGATTTCATCAATCTCTTTTTCATCGGCAAAGGCAATGCCGTAATCCAACGCCTGCTGACAAATGACATCAAACAATACCTCGCGCTTTTTTTCGCTGAGCTTCTTGGAATCATTGACTCCCTCGAGCACCATGCCTTTGGGCAAAACAACACAGGCGGCGCAAACAGGGCCTGCCAGCGGACCTCTGCCGGCTTCATCCACACCGCACACCACCTCATAGCCTTCTGCCAAGGCGGCATTTTCATACTCTAACCAGTTCATATAAAATCCTCCGGCATTTCAAAGGTGAATTTGCCGAGTTTTCCTTTTTTAAATTCATCCAGCAGGGTAACACTTGCCCGCTCGGTATCCACCTCGCCGCCGGCAATGAGCATGCCTCGTTTTCTGCCGATATTCTCGAGAATTTCCCAAGAATCCAGCCCTTCAATGGAGTCGAGCTTATAGCGCGCACAAAGCCTGTCGGCATAATGGTCCTTGATATAATCAATCAGGCGCAGCGCCATGGTCTCACTGTCGAGCACCTCACTCTTGACCGCGCCGGTAAAAGCAAGCTTGTCGCCGACCGCTTTGTCCTCAAACTTCGGCCACAGCACACCCGGTGTGTCTAAAAGTTCCACGCCCTTGCCAATCACAAACCACTGGTTGGAGCGCGTAACGCCCGGGGTGTCGGCAACCTTCGCCTTGCCGTTTTTCGCCATGCGGTTGATAAAGGAGGATTTGCCGACATTCGGAATGCCGACCACCATCAGCCGCAGAGATTTGCCTGCCATTCCCTTTTGCTCGTTTTTTTCAATCGTGGGCGCAAGCACTTTTCTGACTAAAGGTAAATAGGCATTCAGCCCCTTGCCGATTCTGCAATCCACGGCAAGCGCATAAATGCCCTGTTGTTGATAATATGCAATCCATTTGGCAGTGGCATTTTCATCCGCATAATCCGCTTTGTTGAGCAGAATAATGCGCGGTTTTCCACTGATAATACTGTCGATTTCCGGGTTTTTGGAGGACTCGGGAAGCCTGGCATCTCGAATTTCCGTAACGGCATCAACCAGCTTGAGCGCCTCGCCGATTTTGCGGCGGGTTTTCGCCATATGCCCCGGAAACCACTGTACGGTTGTTTTGATTGAATCTGCCATTTTTAACCTATTTTAAAATGCCCGAAAGGCAACACTCTTATGTTTGCCTCGCCGATAATGTACCTGACATCAATATCGCCGATACTTGAGTCACGGCAGTCCCAGGAATTATTGCGGTTGTCGCCCATGCAAAATACATGCCCCGCTTCTACCGTATGCGGGAACTTCACATCAAAGCTCTTATAAGTGGGCGCTGCAATGTAATCCTCCTGGAGAACCTCGCCGTCAACCTTCACTTCACCGGTATCGAAGTTGATATCCACTACCTGACCTTCGGTAGCAATCACTCTTTTAATCAGCGGTTCATTTGCCGCAGTCGGCTGGGTGATAACGACAATATCTCCTTGTGAGGGCTGATATTTCACATTGGAAAGCAAGAGCCAATCTCCGTTTTGCAGGGTGGGCTCCATAGACTCTCCCACCACGCCGGAAATCCTGAAGCAGAAGGTGAAAATAATAAAGATAATCACCAGCGCCTGCACAATAATTTCAACAATATCCAAAATGCCGGCAACAACGGCATTTTTTTTGCTTTTGTTATCAGCCATGATACATCTCCTAAATAAAATTGTAGCAAAAACGGGATGCAGCGCCTCAACCGCTAAGCGGTTGAAACCCCATACATCCCCTCTTTGTTACAGAAACCGTGCCGTTAAACCGCATTGTTATTTAACCGGCACACCGAGCATTAAAGAGCCTGCTTAACTTTAGCAGCCTTACCGACTCTATCACGAAGATAATAGAGCTTACTGCGGCGCACTTTACCGCGACGCACTACCTTAATGCTTTCCACATTCGGTGAATGGAGCGGGAACACTCTTTCCACACCGACACCGTAAGAAATACGGCGCACAGTGAATGTTTCGGAAACACCGCTGCCCTTCTTGGCAATTACGGTACCTTCGAAAGCCTGCAATCTGGACCTGGAACCCTCGGTAATTCTCACTTCGATACGAATGGTATCACCGATGTTAAACGCAGGTACTTCCTTTTTGCAGGAATCCGCTGACATCATTTTCAAAGCATCCATCGTTTATTCCTCCCGTTATTCAGGCGTTCGTGCATCGAAGCTCTCGCAGTGAATTTCTCTGCTGCGCGGCTTGTGCAGAGGACTCGCCTTTTTAGCGCCCGCAGGCGCTAACCGCACCGAAAAAAACTTCGGCGGAAACAAAATGCATGCAGGTTTTGGCAATGCGTTCCAAAACTCAGCCTGTATATATTAGCATACGCTTTTAAAATAATCAAGCCTTTTTTTCCAATTGTGCAAATTATTTAAAATACCGATAGTGTTCGTTGACAACACAGTGTTTGTAAATGCTGCGCAGTTCATACTCGAATCCCGCCGCTTTTTCAAGGCTGCCGGCAAACAGAAAAACATTGAGCGTATTGTTTTGTTCGGCAGTGACAAGCAGCTTCAAGGAAAGCCGCCCTTCCTCGGTGTGCACGGCATAGGTTATGACATTCGGTAGAATGTCCACATCTTCCTCCACCTTTTTTCTGCCGTGCTTGACCTTCTTTTTGATAAACAGCGCCTCTCCGTGTAAAACTGCCTCTATGGCGGCGGCAGCCGCTGCCGGTTCGCTGAGCGCATACTCAATTTCATACACGGCCGCATAGATTTCCTGCGGGCTCATTTTCGGCTCGTGCACGCGCAAAATTTGAATTCCCTCCGGCATCGCGGCATTAAGGCGCGCTTTGAGCTCGCTGTTTGATAAATTTTCATCCAACAGGCGAATATCCATGCTCTCGCATTTACTCTCAATGCCTAAGGGCAGGCTTTGCACATAACGAAAATACGGTTTGGGGTTGTAGCCCTCCGTAAACCAAATCGGAAGATGCGCACGGCGCACGGCGCGGAAAAACACACGGTTTAAGTCCAAGTGAGAGATGTATTTGGCATTGCCGCACTTGGTATAATCAAGCCTTACTTCGCGCATGGCACACACCTCCCGTAAGCTTGTCCGCCCCGCAGGCGGCACATTTTTGGCGGCAATGGGGGCTGGTTTTGCTCTCATGCGCCTTTTTGTTTTCGCTGATTAAATATTCCTTGCGGATGCAGTAATCCAAATGGTCCCACGGCAGCACTTCATCAAACGGTATTTTTCTGTTGGCATAAAACTTGGGGTCAACACCGCAGCTTTCAAAGGCTTTGAGCCAACCTTCAAAGTTAAAATGCTCATCCCACGAGTCAAATTTACAGCCGTTTCGGTAGGCTGCGAGCACCACCGGGCACAGCTTGCGCGAACCCTTGGCAAGCACGGCTTCAATCAGTGTATCTGTGCTGTTGTTATAGGAAATGGAAACCCTTTTAGAGTGACTGGCGGCAAGCAGCACTTCCTTTTTGCGCTCTAAAGTTTCTCGGGTATCCGCCGCCTCCCATTGAAAC
The DNA here is from genome assembly GCA_017430965.1 of Clostridia bacterium. Lineage (GTDB taxonomy): Bacteria > Bacillota > Clostridia > Oscillospirales > Acutalibacteraceae > RUG714. Next base: position 15,515 of record JAFRLX010000161.1, read on the forward strand.
GGTGAAAACGGCTTCGGGATAAAGGAAGAACAGCTGACATTGATGGTCAGCGCTTTCCCTTTCGGCTTATCGGGAAGCGCATAAAACAAATCCGCCACTTTATCGGCAAGAATGGAAATACCGGCAACATCCTCTTCGGTTTCGGTCGGCAAACCCATCATAAAATACAGCTTCACCAAGCTCCAGCCGCCCATAAACGCATTGCGGCAGGTTTGCATCAGTTCTTCTTCGGTCACATTTTTATTAATCGCATCGCGCAAGCGCTGTGTTCCCGCTTCCGGCGCAAAAGTCAGACCGCTGCGCCGCACCTTCGCAAGCTTTTCGGCAAGGCTTTCCGAGAAATTATCCACGCGCAAAGACGGTAAAGAAAGGTTGATTTTTTCGCTCTCGCAATCATCAATCAGTTCGGAAAGCAAGGTTTCGATTTGGGTGTAATCGCTCGAACTCAACGAACACAGAGAAAGCTCCTCATAGCCTGTATTCTCACACAGTGTATTGGCTTGGCGGCGAATGACTTCACACGATTTTTCGCGAACCGGTCGGTAAATAAAGCCCGCCTGACAGAAGCGGCAGCCGCGAATACAACCGCGAAACACCTCGGCTGTTGCCCTGTCGTGCACTGCCTGCACAAAAGGAACAATAAATGTCTCGGGATAATAGGAAGTATCCAAATCCGCCACCACGCGCTTTTTGACGCTTGCGGGCACAAAATCATACTTCGGGACCACTGCCTTAACAGTGTTATCTTCATGGTAGCTGACATCATAAAAAGAAGGGATATAAACGCCTTGAATTTGGGAAGCCTTTTTCAGGAACTCCTCACGGCTCTCCCCCTTCTGCTTGCAGCTGCGGTAACACTCAATCACTTCCGGCAAAAGTTCCTCGCCCTCACCCAGGCAAAAAATGTCCGCAAAATCGGCAATCGGCTCGGGATTGCACACACAGGGACCGCCTGCAATCACAATGTTTTTAAGCCCCTTGCGCTCCTTGCTCAACAGCGGCACCTGCGCCAAAGAAAGCATATTGAGCATATTGGTGTAGCACATTTCATACTGCAGGGTAAAGCCGATAAAATCGAACTCTTTGACGGCATCGCCGCTTTCAAGCGCAAAAAGAGGTATGTTTTGCTCACGCATGATTTGCTCCATATCCAAATCGGGCGCAAAGCAGCGCTCGCACCATACCTTGTCCATTTCATTGATTAACCCGTACAGTATTTTGATGCCGAGATGCGACATACCGATTTCATATAAATCGGGAAAGCAGAAAGCAAAGCGCACATCGACCTGCTCTTTTTCTTTGACAACACTGCCGAGCTCACCGCCCGTATAGCGCGCCGGTTTTTGCACAAACGGCAAAATCTTTTCAATTTGTTTACTTCTCATCTTTCACTCCGAAAAAACAATATCTACTCACTATTATATATGAAAAGAGAACGTTTTTCAATTCTTATTCAAGCCCCCTGTAAAAGTTTGCACCAACAAAAAGAATGAAAGCAGACATAAAGAAGGATTTAATCTTACTTTTACGCATATGATAATACCAATAACAAACAGTATTACGCACAGAGTAGCAGAAACCGTTTTTCCTATCGCTACGGCATCTTTATCCTTTTTTAATCGGCTGATTATCTCCAAAAACGCCTGACCGCCATCGAGCCCCGTAATCGGCAAAAGATTGATAACGGCAATGCCGAGATTGATGAAAAAAAGTTTTAAAAGCAGCGGATTATTTGCCAAAAAACCAATGAGAAAGCACCCTCCTGCGAGCAGAAAATTTGCAAAACAGCCGGCAAAAATAATGCACAGTCTGCGGGCAAAACCGAGCGAGATTTCTTCTTTTTTGATGAGAATGCCAAAGGGCTCCAAGCTCACCTCTTTGAGTGGAACACCGCACAATTTCATGGCAAAAAGGTGTGCACTCTCATGAGCGCACACCATCCAAAATGCAGCAAAGATTGTCCCGTTGTCAAACAAAATCAGCAAGCTGAGAAGAAGGCAAAAGAAAAACGAAATGCGGATGCTTACCCCGCCGAGCCGAAATCGCATTAATCTATGACAAATGCAGGATTGCAGTAAATGTCGTTAATGATAATGCTGAAATGCAGGTGCGGTCCCGTTGACCAACCGGTGGAGCCGACACGGGCTATCGTCTCTCCCCCATCCACCTTATCTCCGACTTTCACGTGCAGCTTCGAGCAGTGCGCATAGAAGGTTTTTATCCCGTTGCCGTGGTTGATTTTGATGTATTTACCGTAAACATCATCTTCTCCGACACTTTCGATAATGCCGTAGTAAGCTGCCTGCACCTTATCGCCGCTTTTGGCGGCAATATCAATGCCTGTATGAAAACTGAGCTTACCGCTGACAGGGTTGATGCGATAGCCGAAGGGAGAAGAAATTTTACCGCTTGCAGGGCGGCAGATATCCTCCGAAATGACATATTTTGCCGCCGTGCAATTATCGGGATAGCGATTCCCTGCGGCATCCTCATCCTTACCGCCGGCGTTTTCCGCAGCAGGCGCTTCGTTATCATCGACAAAAAAGGCTTTGATTTTGCTCCAGGCATTTTTCATTTTTTCTTTTTCCTGCTCATTTTCCGCCACATCCACATACTGTTTGGCAATCATATCATAATCCTGCGGAGAAACGCGCTTAACGGCATAGAGCACTGCCAGCAAAATACTGACGACCACAGCCTGTACAATCAGCACTTTGAGCAGTGAAAAACGGCTTTTGTTGACACTTTGCATAAAATTTCTCCTTAAATTTAGTTTATTATTCTTTTAGATAGTTCTATTTATTCTGTTGATGTATATTTATTAATATGTTATAATTTATCTGAAATATTATCGATACTTTTTGGAGGTATTGCTATGAAAACATTATTGAAGGCACTTGCCGTAACACTTGCCATCGCTTTGTTGGTCGGCTGCTTGCCGCTGTCTTTTGCAGAACAGCGCACGGTCGAGGATATTGTCGATGCCGATTACGAAAGCTATGTGCAAACCGGTGCCGATGCACGGGATTTGAAAGAAGGCGAAGACTATGTCGCCGGTGAAATTCTTTTCACCTATACTCCGGGTGAAGACAACACCTACTCCCTTTCCTCCGTGCAAGAGGAATTCGGTTTGCAGATTTTGGAAACCATTGACCAGAGCGCATTAAAAAACGGTGCGCAGGCATTTTCAGAAGGCAATGACAGCGAAACGCTGTACCGCGCTTCTTTCGACAGCTCCAAAGCCACTGTGTTTGAGCTGTGCAAAGCGATGAACGCATTGCCCACGATTCGGGATTGCGAACCTAATTATACTTATGCTCCCGAAAGCTTTGTTATGCCTTCCGAAATCAGTTCCTCTTCTTACTATGCGAGCAATGCCAAGTGGTATTTTGACAATATGAATATTCCCAACACCTGGCAAAGCTACTCCAACCTCGGCGAAGGCTCTCTCGTCTGCGTAATTGATACCGGTTTGAACTACAACCACAACGAGATTAAAAACCGCTTGTGGAGCGATGCCGAGGGTAACCACGGCTACAACGCCGAATTTAACAATCACGACATTTACGGCCAGGCGACAGAAGGTCCGAGGCACGGGTCTCACTGTGCCGGCATCATTGCAATGGAAGCCTCTAACGGCGGCTTGGTCGGTGTAGCGCCGAAAGCCCAAATCATGGTCTGCAACGCCGTAACGAGCGCGACCGGTTACTTCACCAATGCCAACTTAATTAAGAGCTTGGAATATGCTGTTGCCAACGGTGCTGATGTCATCAGCATGAGCTTGGGCGGATATTCTTTTAGTTTCAATATGGAAAAAGCGCTTGCAAGAGCGTCCTTCAGTGCCGTCATTCTCTGTGCTGCAGGTAACGAGAATTTATCTGCCGGCACTGCACTGCACTATCCCTCCGCCTCCGGTGCGGTCATCGGTGTTATGGCACTCGGTTCGGGCAGCTACGCCAACAGACTTTCCGACTATTCTAACTACGACTTAACCGGAAAGTACTACCAAGTTGCCGCTCCCGGAACGAACATTTATTCCATTGCCTGTACCGGCACAAGCGGTTATGTTTCCATGAGCGGTACCTCCATGGCCACTCCCTTTATGGCAGGCATCGCCGCTTTATATGTTTCGGAACATCCCTCCCTTTCCCCGACAGAAGCAAGGCACGCCATCATTCAGGCGGCAGGCGAAATGGTGCAGGGCTATTACTCCGATGCTCTCAGCTACTCCTTCAAAAAAGCAACTGCGCTGACTATGCTCGGTGAAACACCGGCACCGGCGCAGGCTGCAACCTTTAACGACAGAATCATTTATTCCAAGGTGCAGGATGCCCTGAATGTCAGCAACCCCGGCAGCTTGACAAACTATGACTTGGAATGCATCACCCATTTGGATTTAAGCAACACGAGCTTCAAGCACTATTCCGAGCTTGCGAATTACCCGGCTCTTACTTACCTCAACCTCTCCGGTACAAACATGAGCGATGAAGATGCCGCAGCGCTGGTGGAATACCTGCCCGCATCCGTTTTGATATTAGATGTCTCCAACAACAATCTGACCAACCTGAATTTCCTGAAGCAATTCAGCGGCTACCTTTCCCGCGTAAAGGCTTCCGGCAACCAAATAAAAGATATTTCCGGCATTTCCGGCTTCACAATGATTTCGGATTTGGATATTTCCGATAACCAAATTAAAGATATCAGTGCCGTGAGCACGCTCAAAGGATTAGTCCACTTTTATGCACCCGGCAATCTTATTGAAGATGTCACGCCGGTTATCAGCCTTGGTAGTCTGGAAGAAGTCTATTTCGGCAATTACAATCCGAACTTCACCGATATGTTCGGTGAGCTCTACTTCCTCTCCGGTTCCATGGGCAACCGCATCACTTCACTCGAACCGTTTATGCAGTTGAGTAAGTATCGCAATAAGCTGCACTACATTAATTTGAGCTATAACTATGTTGACCGCGACCCGCAGTTCAACTATCGCGCTGCGAAGTTGATGCAAATCTTAGATGAAATCGGCAATACCTACGACTTCACTTCAATTTTCGCGGAAAATGTCAAATACAAACTGGTGCTTTCTCCCTTTGCAAGCGGCGATTTGATTATGGCACAGGATATTCAGTTTGCAAATGACAAGAACTATATGACCCTGTACTTAGAGGGCGAAGCACAAAAGATTCCCTACAGTGTCATTCCCGCCAACGCCGACTTTAAAGCCGGTGTGAGCTTCGCGGTGAAAGACAGCTCGGTCGCCTATGTCAACAGCGAGGGCTTTGTGTACCCTGTCAGCGCCGGTTCCACTTACATCACCTTGAAGCTGGAGAGCGGCAAGGTTAGAACCTTCTATGTGAATGTTAAAGACAGCGTTGTGCTCGGTGCTTCCATAGCTAACCCGCGCACCATTTACACGACCGACACCGGCTACACTGCCATCGTTTACACCTCGCCCTGCGAGCAAATCAAGTTGACCGACCAAAACGACAACAGCTTCGGTCAATACACATCAAGCGGTAAATACTGCTACAGTATGACCGATGCACACGGCAATCCCTTCCAGAAGTGGATTGTGCCGTTTAGCGCTGAGCAGGCCGGTGACTACACCATTACGGTGCGCACCAAGAAAGCCGGCAGCGATACCTTCTCCTCGGCAATCGCAAGCTTTGCCTTCCCGGTAACGGAAGCCTTCGGCTATGAGGTTTACGGCAGTGTGTATGCTTACAACACACGCTTTGATACCACCGTCAGTCTCCTTGCGGCGGATGATACCTTGCTGCAGACTGTCACGCTGCAGGGCAACGCCTCCAACTCCGGTGAATACCGCTTCACCAATGTGGCTGCCGGCACCTATACAATCAAAATTGAGCGTGACGGCTACGCACCCTACTTTATCCGCAACATTTCCGTGACCGGCGATACCTTTGTGGACGATAACATTGACTCCCCTGCCGATTTAACAAGCGTTGCCGGAGATGTCAACGGCGACAACTCGATTGATATTGCCGATGTTTCCGTTCTTTTGGCAGGCAACAACTACGCGAGCGCCGCTTGTGCAGCGCAAAATATCCTCTGCGATATTGATGCGGACGATATGATTACAGTCAACGATATTTCCATCGTTTTGGCAAATATGGGCTAACAAAAATCGCCGATATCCACCGCAGGGATATGTGCCCTTGCGGTGGATACGGCATTTTTCTAATGACTGTCGAATGATGAATATTGAATAATTCAAGAAAGGAGCAAAGCATGAAATACTTACAGTTGAAAAAAACACTCGCTATTTTTCTGGTGGTGCTTCTTTTAATGAGTAACTGCGGCGCTCTTTTCGAGGGCTATTCCGCCGCCCACCCGGCGGAATACAAAGCCAAGTCTTCCGAGGAAATCATTGAAGAATATGAAGAGGAATACGGCGCCTACGGCTTTGAAGGCTTAGTTGCCGGCAAGGATTATGCAGAGGGTGAACTGTTGATTACCCTGCGCTCTACTCCTTCCAATCAACAGGCTTCCATCAGCTCGGTGGAAGAGGCCTTTGATGTTCACTTGGATGAACATTTAAAACCGACCGAACTTCGAGGCAGTAACACAAACTTTTTAGCTTCTCTCGGCTTCGGAGAAAGCGAGCAACTCATCACCTACCACGCCACCACCGACGAGGAGGATATCCCCGCCCTCTGCGCCAAACTTAATGCGCTCGAGGAAGTCGATATTGCAGAACCGAATCTCATTCTCAGCTTTTGTGATGAAAAAGACCCTGTCGATATAGAACAGGGAGAAACTGCCGTTTCGCAGCAAAGCACCGCACAAGAGCTGCCGGATGCCGGCGAAGCGGAAAACCCGGCGGAAACCACGCCGGTCGACCCGGCGAGCGAACCCTTATTTGCGCGCTCCTACACTGCACCTGCCGCATTTTCCACCAGCACCTATAAAAATAACCAACAGTGGTACTTCGACTATTATAAAGTTTCCACCGCCTGGAAAAACTATGCCGACTCCTCTACCGGTTATGGTATGGGCAAAGATGTTGTCGTCGCCGTGCTCGATACCGGCTGCAACACCGCCCACAAGGATATTATTGATAACCTGTGGAATGACGGCAACGGTCACTGCGGTTATGATTTTTACCGCAACACCTACATTAATTTGAATGACTCCACCAATGATTATGACGATAACGGTGCCCATGGTGAAGGGCACGGTTCCCACTGCTGCGGCATGATTGCCATGAATGGTGACAATACCATCGGCGGTATCGGCACTGCGCCGAAGTGCAAAGTGATGCCGATGAAAATTAATATTGACAGTTTCGGCTCCAATATGTGGTATGGAGAACAAGCCATTGAAAAAGCTGTGGAATTCGGTGCCGATGTCATCAGCATGAGTTACGGCAGCTATACCTTTTCCGTAGAAGAATTACGCACCTACCAAAAATGTGCTACCAAAGCGGTATTGGTTGCCTCCGCCGGAAATGACTACTTTGATACCAATGAAAATGTGCACTTTCCCTCTGCGTTTTCCTGTGTTACCGGCGTAATGGCGTGCTCCGGCAAAAGCACGAAGAACAAGCTTGCAAATTTTTCCAACTGCGACAGCTTTGGCAACTTATACAAAGTTGCTACCCTCGGGGTGGATAATTACACCATTCACCACACCAATACAAGCGGTTATACCACCATGGGCGGCACCTCGGCAGCCTGCCCGACAGCCGCCGGAATGATTGCCTCCTACATGAGCTACATCCGCGGCATCAAGGGTTGGGATTGGACCCCGGCGCAGTTCCAATATAAAATTGAAAGCATCATTCAGTCCGATAATAACAGCTTAACCTGTACGGCATATTCCTCCACAACTCAAACCTTTGCCTATAATAATGCAAAAAAATTCAAATGCTTGGATTTAAACCTCCTGTTTGCGCAATCACAAAGCAATGATTTTGCCGATGTGGAGCCGGTGCACTTTAACAGCACCGCCGTGTGCGATGCGCTCTGCAATGCCGCAGGCTGTACCCCGGTGGAATTGGATGAATATGCGCTCATGCGCATCGGGACATTAGAGTGGAGCAATGTAGATGTCGGAAAGAACCTCACGGATTACTCGGATTTTCCCAAGTTGACCGGGATTCAGTACTTGAATTTCCAAGACTGCATCGGTGTATCGGATGAAAATTTACCCGAGATACTCATGGGCAAATCCAAAAAAATGCTGCTTTACCTGGATTTGCGACCGGTGCATAAAATCTCCATTGTCGCTTTCTATGTCTATTTTAAACATCTGTATTATCTGAACATTTCGGGCAATCCCATGCCCAGTATCGGTTCGCTGCGCTACGAGGGCGCGCTCAAATACCTCTATGCTTCTCACTGTAACTTTACCAGTGTGTTTTATCTCGATACCACATCGAATCTCAGAGTTGCCAACCTTTCCTATAACCAAATCGGCGATGACCATTTTGAAAATATTTTCAAGTCGCCGTTTATGACAAAATTAGATATTTCTCACAATCATGTCACAGACTACAGTCTCTTTAAACAGTTTAACGGCTGTTATATCTTTAAGCAGGACCCCAGCGGATATCCCTATTATTATAGTTACAATAATGACACGATAGACCTTGATATCCGCTACAATGATATGACTGATATTACGCAGACACAGGCTAACTCTATCAAAACTGCCATTGTCAGCCGCAACAGCACCATTAAAACCAAAATCCAAAAACTGTATAAGAGTATTTACGGCAGCACGCCCAGTATCAATGATGTTACCGTGAACCTTCTCTATACACCGCAATCACAAGCGGCACCGGATCCCGGAACCGGCACTGTCCCGATGACCGCCTTTACCCTTTCGGATACCACGATTTCCGCAAGGGAGTTATGCAGCGCCGGCAATTTGAACCTGACTTCCGTCACCGGCTTTACCAAATACCCGGCAAATGCCGACAAAGGGGCTTACCTGACTTGGGAATGCTCGGAGGAAGGCTATTTTGATGCATACGGCAGGGTGATATTAGATGTTAATGAAATCACCTCCACTCGCACCTTGACGCTGACCGGCACGGCACCTTCAGCCACCTCTACGGTGACGGGGACAGCTTCACAAACCATTAAGCTGACCATTACCGTGCCGACAATCCGGCACAGTGCCCTTTCCAAAACGAAAATCAAAACCGGTGACAGTGCGTATTTCTCCGTGCTCACCGATGCTTCCGCCCAAACAGTGGTGCTTTGTACCTCCCCTGTCAGCTTGACCTATACACCGGTGAAAACCTACAACCTGCCGGCTGAGCCAAACTGCGCCAGTGGCTGTGCAAAATATGCCTCTTTCCCGCTTCCGGAATCGATTACCTCGGCGGCAGGCAGTTATTCGCTCTATGCTTTTGCCGGTGATGCACAGGGCAATTATCTGGAAAAGGGAACCGATATCTATCTCAGCTGTAACGGCACTTATTCAACATACTATTTCCAGCAATATGTCGGCTCATTGACTGTCAGCGCATCCGAGCCGACGGTATCTCCCTCTCTCTCGGCAACAAACAGTATCAATCGCTATGGTGATGCCGCACTTGTTACATTCAAGAATCAAACAGATAGCTATGCTCCTAACAACAGTGCCGAAACCATATCTCATTTGGGTGATCTGGTGTATGATGGCACAGCCGCTGTAGGGTGCACCGGCTTTCCGGCAGCCGGTTATCCGAATGCTGAGGTTGGGAAATACTTGCTATCGCTCAAGTTCACTTCCGGCAATCGCAGTTATGCTTGCTATGTAACAACGGTAGCACCGACAGTTTTCGACGTGAGCTTGCGTAATGCCGACACCTGTATTGCGGACGGCTATGTGGAGTATTTGATTCAAACCAACTCCGCTGCCACCAAGATAAAAGCCTACCGCTACGGCAGCAATCAGAATATTATTGAAGATTATAACCTGATTTATTCCGAAAACAATACCTGCTATTGGTCAGCCATTGTCCCCAACCAAAACGGCAAGCCGGCGCAAGTTTCCCTTGTCGCAGCTGATCCGCTGGGCGACAGCAGTATGCGCTACATTCCGGCAGCAGATATTCAATTAAGCCCTATGGCGTTTTATCCCGGCAACACAGATTCACAGAAAGCGAGCGATTACACGCAGCTGTTTCCGAAAAATGCTGCCAATACATTGACCAATGCTATCTACCGCCTGGCTTCTTCCGAATACTTTACCCTGACCAATGCCGCTACCGGTGAGGTGAGCTGCGATATGCTCAAGGTATTGCGGGCTTTGGAAGATGCCGATGAAACCGGTTTATCCACCACTATAACGGCGACTTTGCAAACCGGCGTTTCCTCCACCGCAGAGGTACGCGCGTTCCGCCCCTCTTTAACCAATGTGACCGATCACTACAATGGCGCTTCGGTCAACCCGACGGATATGATAAGCTTTACCGCCACGACCTACGGCTCGAATGCAGTGTTGGTCTATGCCGGCGAGACTGTCGGGACGCAGGCGCTGTACACCTTTACGGCAAGCAATGCCACTTGTACCGCCAAGACGGATGCGAACGGTAATCCATACACGGAGTGGAGCATTCAAATACCCGCCGAGCAACTGCTGCAAACACCTACACTGTGCTTTAGCTCTGCCTATACCGAAAGCGGTGAAACCTTCCGCTCTTTGGAAGCGCAAAGCTTAAGCGTCGCTTTGCACACAGGAGAACCCGGTAACTACGAAGCCTGGCAGGCGCAATGTGCGAGGTATGAGAATGCCGATCTTGCCCGATTAAGTAATGATTACGGCACCGACATTGACAGCTATTCAGCGCGTGTGCTTACTGTCAACAGCTGTATTTCCGAAGCTAATTTGGAGTATAAAGACCTCCAACAGGATTTGATTGATGCCCAAACGGCTGCATTAAAGCTAAAAATAGACGCCTTATTCGGCTACAGTGATTATGCCGATTCTATCAGCAGTTACGAGCAGCTCTTAAGTGAACAAAATGCCGATTTTATCGGCGAGTACCTGCGCGATTTGGTTACCACTCCGATTGATGACAGCAACTGCAAGTCAATCGGCATGCAAATCGATACCGAGCTGGCGCGCATTCACGCTTTAATAGACAGACTTGCAGAGATTTCCGCCGTAATCCGAAGCTTAGAAGCAAAAATTCCGGAATTAAAAGAAGATTACATTCCCTACACTTACGGCTTAAGCAGCTACACGGCGCTCAAAGCGCAATATATGGCACTTAAGAGCAGCATTGCCGCCGGAGGCTACCAAACGATTGAGAGTTTAAACAGCGACTTTGCCGCCCTCACCGAAGCCAAGGAGCAGCTGCATTCTCACAGGGCATATTACATGCATGAAATTGCTCCGACCGACGGGCAAAGCGGCACGATTTACTACACCTGCCCCGCTTGTGATGATACTATCACGGCAAGCTACAACGGCTCTTGGTATGCACCGCATGAAACGGTGGCAGACCTTGCACAGGCTACCTCACAGTGTTCACTCCCCGCCCCTGCCTTCAACCGCTTTGTCAGCGACAGCTGCGACTACTCACTGCGCGGCGCGGCGCTGCGCCTGAGCGAATCGGCGGCATACGATAAAGATTTTGATACCACCCAGGGAATGCGCTTTACCGCCTCAATTGAACTGCCCGAAGGCACCGAGTTTAGAGAAGGCAGCAAAAATGAAATTGTGGATTTCGGCTTTGTTTACACACAAAGTGCACGCATTGCCGGCGATATTAACCACTTAATCAAAGGCGGTGAACAGGTCTATTCCCTTAGTGTGAAAGATAAAAACAGTGGTGTGGATGACCCCTCCGAGTGGCAGGGCGCCACCTACTACCCGCAGCAGAACCTGTTGACCACCAACCTCGTGATTAATATCAAAGCCCAAAACTGGGAAAAAGACTACTGCGCAAGAGCCTACATTACCTACAATATCAACGGCAATAGCTTTACCGTTTACGACAGCGGCTATGCTTCCCGCTCTGTTGCCTACATTGCAAGAGAAATTGTCGCAAACCCGCTTGAGAGCAACCAGGCGAAAAGGTACTGCGAACACAAGATTTTGAAGAATATTTAGAATCATTGATATTCAGTAAAAGCATTTTGTGAGAACAAAATTCAAACAATATATTTTACCTTGACAACCTCTGAATTAGAGCAAATCTGCGAAAAGAAACCGGATTTGTTTTATGACAGGTTCCTTAGGTAAAGAAAGAGGAGAACCATGAAAAACAACCATGTCACATTCGGCAAAAAGCTCATTGCGCTGCTGCTCGCAGTGGTACTGTGTGCCGGATACCTCACCTCGGCAGCCGGGCAGAGCTATGCGCTCTCCCACCCCGCTTCCGTTAACCAAGGCAAAACCGATGCCGAAGTGGAAGCGGATGATTTGGAGCAGTTTTCCGAGCGCTCGGGGTACGACTACCACGATGCAAAAGAAGAAGACTATGCACCACATGAATTGATTTTGGAAGTAACCTCTACCCCTTCCGCCGCTTCCGCGAGCATCAGCTCGTTGGAAGATGAATTTGATTTGGAGTGCGAGCGCGTGCTTACCACCACCGAATTGGAGGAAGAGAGCGTTGCGAAGATTGCTTCGCTCGATGAAGGCAACTCCATTATCACTACCTACTTTATGAGCACGAAAGAGGATGACATTATTGCCCTGTGCGACAGCTTAAACGCACGCGAAGAGGTCTTTAATGCGCAGCCCAACTTCCGCTATGAGATTTGCGAAGCCGCGCCCGCAGCAGATTTAAGTGACAGCTCCGAGCAAAGCACCCCCGCTGCGCCTAATGAAGCTGCAGCGGAAGAGCCCGGCAAACAAACGACAGAGCCTGCAGCGGAAGACACCACCGCGCCGGTCACCGAAGCATCGCAAACTCCTGCCGAAGAAGGCGCACCGAGCCTTGCCAAGGCATACACGGAGCCTCCGGCTTTCGGTACCACAGGCTATACCAATTATTTAAAGTGGTGGTTTGATTACTGCGAGATTTCCAGCGCCTGGTCAACCTATGCCGATTCCTCAACCGGCTATGGTATGGGTAAAGGTGTCAAAGTTGCTGTCATTGATACCGGGTGTAACACTGCCCACGAGGATATTGTGGATAACCTTTGGGTGGGTCCCGAAGGACAGTGTGGCTACTATGCTTACACAAGCACCAACATCAGCATTAATGATTCCACCATGGACACAAACGGTCACGGTTCACACTGCTGCGGCACCATCGCCATGAGCGGTGACAACACCGTCGGCGGTATCGGTACCGCACCGAAGTGTTCATTGATGGTGATGAAAGCAGACCGCAACAACGGCAAGGATACCTTCTATGATAGCGAGTTGATTACCAGCTTGAATAAAGCCAAGGAATACGGGGCTGACATCATCAGCATGAGCTTAGGCGGCTATGATTTTTCTTATGCGACCTTTAGAACCTATCAAGCCGTTTCCTCCTCTTGTCTGATTGTGTGCGCCGCCGGTAACGAGTCATTAGATACCACACAAAAGCTGTGCTTCCCCGCTGCCGCCTCTTGCGTGATGGGTGTTATGGCACTTTCGACCAGCGGCAACAGAACGAAGCTTGCCGACTTCTCTAATTATGATACCAGCGGCAATTTTTACAAGGTTGTCGCACCCGGCGATAATATCTATTCACTTGATTATTCCGGCAATAATAAATACTGCACAAAACGAGGCACCTCTATGGCAACGCCTGCCACTGCGGGTATGATTGCCTCATTCATGTCCTACATCAAATATGTCAAGGGCTGGGATTGGACGCCGGCGCAGTATCAGTATGAAGTGGAATATCTGATGAACTACAGCGGCAATTCCCTTTCTTGCACAGCGTATTCGCAATCGAAGCATCCGGTTGCGTATAACCTCGGCTCCAGCTTTAAGGTAATGAACCTCAAATACCTGTTCAGCAGAATGTCCAATTTGAACACCAGCCCGTTTGCGAACACCTCCGCAGTCAGCTTTAACAATTCCACCATTCGCGATGGTGTCGTCAATGCCACCGGCTTGAGTGCAAGTGAGCTGGATAATTACGCGATGCGGCGTGTCAGTTTGTTGTATTGGAGCTCGGAGAGCACCAGAAAAGCCATTGAGGACTACTCGGACCTCTCGAAGCTGACCGGCTTAAACTATTTGGATTTATCGGGTTCAAGCAAAATCACAAGCGCGAATATTGACAGCGTGATTTCTAAATGCCCGGCAACACTGCTTTACCTGAACTTGAATACCAATGCAAAATTAGGTAACCTTTCGTGCCTTGCAAGCGCAAACTTCTCCAACCTCTACTATTTGAATACCAATTCAAATAATATGACCAGTATCAGTTCTCTCCAAAAGTTTACCTCTTTAAAATACCTTTATGCCAATTCCAATGCGATTGTGGACATTTCTCCGCTTTCCGGCATGAAGCATATTGAGCACTTAGAACTCAACAACAACCAAATTCAGGACCCGAACCCCGCCTTTGCTTCGGATATGCTCAGCTACATCGACTTGTCGCACAACAAGTTGGTTGACCATACCCAACTACTTAACTACAAAGGCGCTTACCACGATAGTGACTTCAATTCAAGCACCATCACCTTTAAAGTCGATTATAACAATATGACCGGCTTAACCACGGCATATGCCAACACCATTATCAGTGCAATTACCGCCAACAACACTAAGGGCGGCGTGCTGATTGCCACAACCATTAATTTCACCTATTCCAACCAAACCGCGCCGGCAAGCACCACGCCGATGACCTCGTTTAAGATTGAGAATAAAACCGTCACGCGCGAAGAGCTGTGCAGCGGTAATCTCAACCTAAACTCTATCACAGGCTTCACCGCTTACCCGAGCGGTGCCAATCAGTATAATTACCTGAACTGGACCTGCTCCGAAGAAGGCTACTTCTCCTCCGACGGTACGATTTTAGCTGCTCCCGAAGAAATCACCTCCTGCAGAACCTTGACCTTAACCGGCACGGCACCGGAGGCCTCGGGCGCTACCTCAACTGTAACAGGTACCCCTTCACAAACCATCAAGCTGACCATCACGGCACCGGAGGTTTACAATGCCTATTTAACCGATAGAGTACTGCAAACCGGCAACCAGTCCGGCATCATTGTTACCACCAACCAATATGCCACCAAGGTATTTTTGAAATTTACCAAGAGCGGCTCCAGCGACATTGTGGTCAGAGGTTCCATGCCGGATACGTCTATTGCCAGCGGCGGCAGTAAAACCACATTGTTTTCTATCCCCTCTTCCGTGACCGGAACAGCGGGCAATTATTCCTGCTATGTCTACCCGAGCACGGATGCGGAGGTATACGGCACCACTGCCAATGATGATGTGACCGGGAAATCCACATATCCCTACAAATATTTGGGGTACTTATATGTGAAAGACAGTGTGGAAACCGCAACCGATACCATTAATGTGACTTATGACTCCAATGTGAACCGCTATGGTCAAAGTGCAATCTATGCCGTCAACAGCGGTACAACATCCTCTTCCCCGGCGAAGCCTACCGGGAGCTACGGGTTGTCAACCTACACCTCGCAACGCAAATACATCGGTGCCGGTTCCTACTATGGGAGTTACGGAGCCGGCTATTTCGGCAAGGACTATACCGGCTATCCGACCGCACAAACCGGAGAAGCTTCCTTCTTTATCGACAACAGTGACCATTCCGAGATTGATGTAGAATCGAAGATAAACACTGTGGCACCGGAAGTCAAGGCAGTGGAAATGCGCAATAGCGCTACTTATAAAACAGACGGCTATGTGGAATACTTAGTCAAGACCAATACCGATGCCACCGAAGTGAAAGCCTACAGCATCGGCACCACTGATGACATCAGCTCCGATGTCAACCACCTGATTACCACCTTTAATTCTTCACAAGGCACTTATGCCAATTATAACGCTACCTACAGCCACAAACTGTGGTCGATTAAGGTGCCGCTGACAAGCAACAAGACTATTCAGCCCGTGAATATTGTCGCTGCCGACCCGCTCGGCGACGGCACTGCCACCAAGACACCGGCTACCGGCCTGCAATTCAGCGGTACACAGTATATTTATGCCAATGAAGACCCCTACAAAACCTTTGGAGATGCGTTAACCATCCTTCCGGCAGATGAACAGGGCAACAGCCTTGCCGATTGCTGCAAAAATGTAACCTACTCGGTTTCTAACAGTGATTACTTTAGTGTGTACACCAATTATAACGGCAAAATAAAGGTCGATATGCAAAAGGTATTAACCGATTTGGAGAATACCACCGCGCAGTATAAATACACCAATGTTACCGCTACTCTTGAAAATGGCGCAACTGCCAATGCTTTACTGTATGCCCACCGCCCGATTGCCAAGGGGTTAGCCTATGATACGGAAGCCTCTTCCCTCACCTACGGCGGAACGGTATACTACACCGTAAAAACCTACGGGTCCGATACCATTTATGTGCGTGCGGCAAGCGATAAATACTCCGAGCCGCTCATGACCTATACCTTGGCGGACACGGACCACTACACCACCGGGACTGACGAATTCGGTAATGCATATATTCTCTGGAATTTCACCAGAACCTTTGACACCGGCGTCACAACTCTGAGAACCTATGTGCGCTCCTCGCTTGACTACAGCGATGAGCAGACCTTCAACAGCGCTACTTATACCTCTCTCACGGTGAACAGAACCTTAGAGCCTGCCGACTATTCACAGTGGGAAGCAGCGACTGCAAGGCTCGATGAAAGCGCTTTAACTGCTCTCTCGGCAAGCTACGGTGCGCAAAGCGAATTGTATGCGCAGCGCCTTGCTGCCTGCAACGACTATATTGCCGGAGCCGTTCTCACCTATGATGAAACCCAGCAGGATAGAGCGGATGCGCAAACCGAACAACTCAACGCGCTGATTGATACGCTCTTTGCGTATGGCGATTATGATGATTCCATTGCTGCCTTTAATGCTTTGGACAACAGCGAAAATGCCAAATACATTACGCCGGCACTGCGTTCACTGGTTGCAACCGAGATTACGGATGCCAATCGCAAATCCGTTTCCGCTGCCATCGATGAAGCGCTGGCGACCATTGAAGCATTGGTGCAAAAAACGCAGCAGGTGGAAAGCTACATTGCCACTTTGGAAACAGAGGTACCCGAGCTGAGAGGCAGCTCCGTACCGCAGCGCTTCAGTGCCGATACTTACAACACTTTAAAGGCACAGTATGACACCCTTAAAGCCAATTTGGCTGCACTGACATATCCGACTGCCGCGGCACTGGATATTGACTTTGCAAGCCTTCAGGAAGCGCGCGATGCACTGCACGAGCACAACTATATACCGACCGTTACGGCACCCACCTGCACCGAACAGGGCTATACCACTTACCGCTGCGACGGCTGTGAAGATCAATATATTACCGCCTTTACCCCCGCGCTCGGGCATCAGTGGAGTGAGTGGACTGTCACTACCCCGGCAACATTCCTTGAAAACGGTATTGAAACGAGAACCTGTTCACGCTGTCATGCGGAAGAAACCCGTGAGATTGCTGCTACAGGTCAACTCGAACACACTAAAATCGGTGATGCGACTGACTTTACGGTGAATGTCTCTATTGCCGATGCTTCCACCGGAAAATACCAAGGCTTGATTGATGTAGCACTGATTATTTCAACCGATTATCGTCAATTAGATACGGATGATGAGAAAACGCTCAAAACATATAACCAAATCATTACCATTGACCCGACTGTTGTCAGCACTGTCAGTAGAGCTTCCAAAACAAGAGGAACACCCAATATGCAGGAGATGATTGATGCAGCAACTACAGATCCTTTGAAATACATCAAAGCCTCTAAGGACTGGGCAATCAGCTCTGTTCCCCTTCCGACTTATGACGATTGTGATGAGGAAGATATGCTCTCCTTCTTGATTTCCTCTACATCTACCCTTGCCTACAATGAAGAACTGGGGAAAGTCCTCATTCAATTCTCCGGCTATAGTGATGAAGGCTATTTGTATACAGATGATGTGGATGTTTTAGAGAATACGGTTATTCACCTGTATTTAGCTCTGCAGGATGGAAAAACACTGCAGGATGCCCGCAATGCAATTGCCTTGGCAACGGATGCGGATATTGCCAGCAGCGGAACGCCACGTGTGATGAAGGCGTCTTCCTTTGTCTCAAGCAATGCGGAAGACCCCGGTGCCGTCCATCAGGTTGTGCAACGCTTTTCCTATGATTTCTATCCGAAGTACGACATCACCTTCCACTGGTTCGGTGATGAGGGTGTAGAGAACACAACTGTCGAATCCGTCACGGAAGGTTTTGTTCCGGAAGGCATTACCCCGCCGGATTACCGCAAGGGTGATTATGAATACCACTTTAGTTCTTGGGATAAGACACTTGCACCGGCAAGTGAGGATACGGACTATATCGCTCAGTATACCTCAACCTTCCTCGGACACAATTATGTCGCAGAAATTACCAAGCAGCCCACCTGTACCGCACAGGGTGAAACCACCTACACCTGCTCTCGCTGCGGTGAGAGCTACACCGAACCGATTGCAGCCTTAGGGCACACCCCGAAAGCGGCGGTGGAAGAAAACAGAGTCGAGCCCACCTGTCAAACAGCCGGAAGCTATGATGCAGTCGTTTACTGCTCTGTCTGTGAAGCAGAATTGAGCAGAACACCGCAAACCCTTGATGCGCTCGGGCATATCTGGGGCGATTGGACCGAAACCACTGCACCTACTTGCGAAGGGCAAGGCGTGGAGACAAGAATTTGTCAGCGCGACAATGCGCACACCGAAACCAGACCGGTTGCGGCACTCGGCCACAACTATGAACCGACTGTCACCGCTCCGACCTGTACCGAAAGAGGTTACACAACCTACAACTGCACGCGCTGCGAAGCTTCCTATATTGCCGACTATGTAGATGCTTTAGGGCACACCCCGAAAGCGGCGGTTGAAGAAAACAGAGTCGAGCCCACCTGTCAAACAGCCGGAAGCTATGATGCAGTCGTTTACTGCTCTGTCTGTAAAGCAGAATTGAGCAGAACACCGCAAACCCTTGATGCGCTCGGGCATATTTGGGGCGATTGGACCGAAACCACTGCACCTACTTGCGAAGAGCAAGGCGTGGAGACAAGAAATTGTCAGCGCGACAATGCGCACACCGAAACCAGACCGGTTGCGGCACTCGGCCACAACTATGAGCCGACTGTCACCGCTCCGACTTGTACCGAAAGAGGTTACACAACCTATAACTGTACGCGTTGCGAGGCTTCCTATATCGATGACTATGTCGACGCTTTAGGTCACACTCCGAAAGCGGCGGTGGAAGAAAACAGAGTCGAACCCACCTGTCAAACAGCCGGAAGCTATGATTTGGTTGTTTACTGCTCTGTCTGTAAAGCGGAATTGAGCAGAACGCCGCAAACCATTGATGCGCTCGGGCATGATTGGGGTGAATGGCAACGCACCAAACAGCCCACCTGTACCGAGAAGGGTGAGGATACCGCAATCTGTACGAGAGATGCCGCACACAAGCAAACCAGAGAAGTGGATATGATTGAGCATGATTACAAGCTCCATGATGAAGCTCCGCTGGATAAGCACAACGGGTATGTTTACTTCACCTGTGAGCAGTGCAAAGGCATTTTCACCGCCACCTTTGACGGCAGCAAGTATGTTGCCGACCAACAGAGCGAAAGCGCTTCTGCCGCGCAGTCGGCGGCTCCGCTTCCTGCACCGTATTTCAATATCTTTGTCACCGATGACTACGCATATTCTACCAGAGGTGCTTCCCTGCGCCTGAGCGAATCGGCTGCTTACGACAAAGACTTTGATACCACCCAGGGCATGCGCTTTACCGCTTCGATGAAGGTTCCGGAAGGTGTCGGTTTCGAAATCGGCAAGGCGGGCAACTACATTAGCGATATCGGTTTTGTGTACTCACAGGACAGCAGAATTGACCACGATATCAACAATTTGGTAATGGGAGCGCCCGATGTGTACTCCATGAGCGTGGCTTCCAAGAACGAAGGCAGCTTTGACGGCAGCAACTGGCAGGGTGTCACCTATCACCAAGGCGATAACACACTCACCTACAACCTTGTCATCAATGTCAAAGCCCAAAACTGGGAAAAGGCATATTGCGCAAGAGCCTATGTGACCTACAATTTCAACGGGTATACCTTCACGGTCTATGACAGTGAATATGCATACCGTGATGTAGTAACCATTGCAAGAGCGATTGTCGCAAGCCAAAGCGAATCGCAACAAGCCAAGGAATTCTGCCAAAACAAGATTTTGAAGAATATCTAAGTAAAAGCCCTGCGCTGTGCATATGCGCAGGGCTTTTCACTTTCTTTTTCAACCTCTCGAAAAACGCAAAAGAAACAATTATTCCCGACTCCAAGCTCTTTTATAATGTTTAAAATATATTTTAAAATAAAGCAAGCGAAAATGTTCCCGTATCACATATATAGGATTAAATGGTTGCAAATTATTCTATTTTTTTATATAATAATATATATTGTTATTTAGGAGGTAAGGTTTATGCCTTGGTGGGGAATTGTTTTAATTATCATAGGTGCCATTTGTGTGCTCCTGTGCATTGTCGGCTGGCTGATGGTCGATTTTGCCATCAATAAGCGCTCAAAGATTTTTATGGATAACATCAAAATCAAAAAAATACAGAAATGTATTGAGCAGCCCGGTTCTTACCCGAAGCTCGAAAAAGCTTACGATGATTATCCGCTCGAAGAGCGCATCAAGCTGATGAGAGATGAAATGGATTTGGATGATGACCACCAAATCTTTTGGTCAAAGAACCAAAAAGGTGAGAAACTGCGCGCTTATTACTATGAAGCACCGCAACCGACCCATAAATATATCATTTTGGTGCACGGCTACGGCAATTCCGCCGCAATTGTCTCGAGAATGTATAAAGCACCGACCGCTATGCGCGACAAGGGCTACAATTTGCTGTTGCCCGATTTGCTCAACCACGGGCAGTCGGAAGGCAAGTTTTTGGGCATGGGATATCTTGACAAGTTCACTCTCAAAGTGTGGATTGACTACATCATCAAAATGGACCCTGAGGCTTCCATTGCGCTTATGGGCGTTTCCATGGGTGCGGCAACAGTTATGGTTACCTCCGGTGAGAAAGATTTACCTGCCAATGTGAAGTGTGTGGTCGAGGACTGCGGCTTTACCAATGCCTATGAGCAGTTTGCCTTTGTGATGAAGGATATGGGTGTTCCCACCTTCCCGCTTTTAAACTTGCTGGAGTTCTTTGCAAAACTGCGCGCCGGCTACTCTTTCAAAAAAGATGCTTCGCCGATTGACTGCATTAAAAACACCAACTTACCGTTCTTCTTTGTGCACGGTGAAAATGATGATTTTGTACCGACCTACATGCTGCAACCGCTCTATGATGCATGTCCTACCGAAAAGGAAAAACTCATTGTGCCCGATGCAGACCATGCGCGCTCGGTTAAATACCACCCCGAATTATACTGGCCGCCGGTTTGGGCATTTATTGAGAAATATATCTAAATAATGATTTCTCTTATAAAGAGTGGCGAAACGAATGCTTTGTCTCACGCCGCATCTTTTTGACTATGATTGCAAAATAGCCGCTTAGGCTCCGGCCTTAAGCGGCTATTTTGCTTTATTCCGACAAAACGGTTGACAGCCGGTCAAAAAGCGAGTAAAATATGAATGATATATCAATGCCGCCATGCGCAAACAGAATGCTATGCAGCACATCGTGCTGCCGGCGCTCAATGCGCATTGCGCATTTCATATATTTGCTTCGGGGCAGGGTGCAATTCCCTACCGGCAGTATAGTCTGCGAGCTGTTTTGCATATAAAAAACAGTTGAACCCGTGCAATTCGGGTACCGACGGTCACAGTCCGGATGAAAGAAGTGAAATCTTTATAACACTTTGCCCTGTTTTTCTAAAACAGGGTTTTCTTTTTCCCGAATGAAAGGAGAAATCATGCAAAACATTAAAAAAACCAGGTGGATTGCCGTTGTCGGTGTCATGAGTGCTGTTGCCGCTGTGCTGCAGTTCTTGGAATTTCCCGTTCCTTTGGTGCCCTCCTTTATCAAATTTGATTTTTCGGATTTGCCCGGTTTAATTACCGCGTTTGCCTTCGGTCCTCTGGCAGGCATTTTGGTCAGCCTTATCAAAAACCTGATTCACTTATTGATTACGCAATCCGGCGGTGTGGGTGAACTTGCGAACTTTTTAATCGCTGCCTTTTTTACCGGTGCTGCCGGAATCGTATATAAATTTAAAAGAAGCAGAGCCGGTGCGCTCTATGCTTCACTTGCAGGCAGTGTTTGTGCCGCACTGGTAAGCGTTGCAGTCAACAACTTTATCATTTACCCCATCTATTACAAAATCGCTATGCCCAAAGAAGTGATTTTAGGTATGTACCAAGCCATCTTGCCGAGTGTGAATTCCATTTTTAAATCGTTGTTGATTTTCAATCTGCCGTTTACCTTTGTAAAGTGCATTCTCATTTCTCTGATTTGTTTCTTAATTTACAAAAAGCTCTCCCCGCTTCTTAAAGGGAAAAGCATCACCGACTAAGGCACTGTCGGCTCTGAACAAATTTGACTTGACAAATGCGCCCTTTTCTTATACAATAGTTTAGAACTGAATAAAATCTTTATATCATTATGAGCGGCTGAGGGACTGGCCCTTTGAAGCCCGGCAACCTGCGCAAGCAAGGTGCTAAATCCTGCGGTATAACCGAGAGATGAAATGCTGATTTTCAAAGCGCGGTTTACTGCCGCGCTTTTTCAATTTGTAGTTTAAACTTTCTTGATTGGTTTTCTCCATCTGCCAATCAAAATATGTGAGACAAGAAAGGTAAGATAATCATGGCAAAACACTTATTTACTTCCGAGTCCGTTACCCAAGGGCATCCGGATAAGGTCTGTGACCAAATTTCCGATGGCATTTTAGATGCTATTATTCAACAAGATAAAAATGCGCGCGTTGCGTGCGAAACCATGTGCACAACCGGTCAGGTTGTTATCGCCGGTGAAATCACAACCACCGCCAACATTGATATCAATGAAGTGGCGCGCAAGGTCATCTGCCAAACAGGCTTTGACAGCAGCGCGATGAGCTTTGACGGTCACGATTGCGGCATAATGGTCTCTGTCCATAAGCAGTCCCCCGACATCGCAATGGGTGTGGATAAATCCTTTGAAATGAAAGCGGGCGAAGAAGACAGTGACAATGTGCACGGTGCCGGCGACCAAGGGATGATGTTCGGCTACGCCTGTGATGAAACACCGGAGCTGATGCCCCTGCCGATTTCTTTAGCGCACAAAATGGCAAAGAAACTTACCGAGGTGCGCGAAAACGGCACTCTCCCCTATTTGAGACCGGACGGCAAAACCCAAATCACTGTGGAATATGACGACGATAAGCCCATTCGCGTGGACACCGTTGTCGTTTCCACCCAGCATATGGATACTGTATCCTTAGAACAAATCCGCAAGGATATGTGCGAATATGTGATTAACCCCATTATCCCGCAAGAGCTTGTGGATATGAAAACAAAGGTCTATGTCAACCCCACCGGGCGCTTTGTAATGGGTGGTCCCGCGGGTGATACAGGCTTAACGGGCAGAAAGATTATTGTGGATACCTACGGCGGTTATTCTCGCCACGGCGGCGGTGCTTTCTCCGGTAAAGACCCGACAAAGGTTGACCGCTCTGCAGCTTACGCTGCCCGCTATGTTGCCAAGAATGTGGTAGCGGCAGGGCTTGCCAAACGGTGCGAAGTGCAGTTGGCATACGCCATCGGTGTGGCAAGACCCGTTTCGGTGATGGTGGAAACCTTCGGCACCGGTGTGATTGCCGATGATGTGCTGGCGCAGATTGTCAACGAAAACTTTGATTTAAGGCCGAATGCCATTATCCATACATTGGAGCTGAGAAACCCGATTTACCAAGCCTTGGCTGCCTATGGTCATATGGGCAGAGAGGATTTAGGTGTCAAGTGGGAAGAAACCGATAAGGCGGAAGCCCTCAAAGCGGCAGCAGGACTGTAAAAAAAGTATCCGGCGAGGTCACAGACCTCGCCGGATTTTTATATATTCGTGCAATGCACATGTTTTTTTGTGAACAAGTTCACAATTATATTTGATACATCAAGTTCTTTTTTTCTATGCAAAAGGTGAAGCGGCGTTTTATAGCAACGCATTTAAGCATGGGTAAGGGCGCTGCCCTTCCTTCACTCGCTCACAGAGCGAATAGAACCGACAAATAAAACCGCTGTTCATATTTAACAGCGGTTTTCAGACTGTCGAAAAAGTGGCTGAAACCACGCGACTATTTATCATTCTTATAATATCATTTTATTTTTAAATTGTATTAAATCATTCTTTATAGATAAGTAATTTAAAGCATAATATTACGAAATCGCCGTAAATACG